>NZ_JBSGBQ010000003.1:0-447882 GCF_053601335.1 Amycolatopsis sp. NPDC004747
GGCTGGACGAAGCCCAGGAAGCCCGCAAGCGCGTCGACGCCGAACTGGCGTCGGCGAAGACCGAGGCGGAAGCCTGGCGCGAGACGGCGACCGTGGCGGCCAGCGACCAACCCGCCTTACCACTCACGACCCCGACCCGGTGCACCGTCGTGGTCACCGCGGTTCCGGTGGTCACGGATCACCGACGGCGGAACCTTCGGCGGCCAGGTACCGACCTCCAGCGCCCCGGTCACGCAGGCCTTGGCGACCAGCGCCGCCCGGTTGACCGCGCCGAACTGCCGCTGCATGGCCTTGATGTGGTAGTCCACCGCCTGGCGGCTGAGGTGCAGCCGGCAGGCGATCTGCAGGCTCGAGGCACCGGTGGCGACGCCCTCGAGGATGAGGGCGTCGAGCCGGGAGAGGGGGCCGGCACCGGCCACGAGACCGCTGTCCTCGTCCGCGCCCGGCTCGACCGGCGTGGCGGAGCCGGCCGCCCGGTCCACAGTGGTCACCGGCGAGCTCCCCGGCCGCGCGGAGCCGAAGCAGCCGAGCATTCCGGCTGCCCGCCGGGGCCGATGCCCGGCGGCCCCGCCACGGCCGGCCGCACCGACATCCCACCGACCCGGAAGCCCAACACCCCCACCGAAGCCGGCCGCACCGACACCCCACCAATACGGATCCCCAGCACCCCCGCAGAGTCCGGCCGCCTCGACACCCCATCGGCGCCGGCACGCAGCACCCCGGCCGTGGGCGGGCGGTACCGGCGTGGCCCACCTGCTTCGGCGGCGCCCTGTTGTGCTCCGGACAGCGCGTGCATGGTGGCCTTCCTTCCCGGTGCGCTCGACTGGCTTCCAGCGTGCCGAGCGCCGTTCCCGCTCCGTTCCTCGCGCGTTACCGCCTGCCGGGCCGGGGCGCGGAGCACTCCTCAGCCGAGGCCGCCGGACCGGGCGGCACGCCGGAGGCCCCACGGCACCAGCACCGCGGCGGCGAGGGTCCACCCGCCCAGCACGAACAGTTCGCCGCCCAGCGCGGGCCAGGGGAAGGCACCACTCGCGGCCAGCTGCCGGATGCCGGCCAGCGCGTGGGTCATGGGGAGCACGGCACCGGCCTGCCCCGCCAGTCCCCCGGTGACCCGGGTGTTCACCCCGCTGAACAGCATCATCAGCACCAGCACCCCGGAGGTCAGGTAGCCGCGGGTCTCGGGGAACCGCATGCTGAACGGCGTCAGGGCGAGGGCCAGCGCGTAACAGGACAGGGTGCCCAGCACTTCCAGGCCGAAGATGCCCGGCAGCGCACCGAACGGGACGGCGGTGCCGGCGATCACCGGCAGCAGCGCGGTGGCCAGCGACGCGGTCAGGACCGCGTCGAAAGCCCAGTAGAGGCCGCGCGCGGCCAGCACGGGCAGGGCCGCGGCCCTGCCCAGCGCCAACAGCACCAGGGTGCCCGCCCGCCGCTCGGCCGCCACCGTCGACACCACGCCCAGCGCGCCGAGCGGACCGAGCAGGGCGGCGTTGCCCAGCGCGAGGTAGTCCTGGCTGCCCGGCACGCCGAGCAGCCGGCCGAGCGACGCGAAGAACGCCACCTGCGCGACCAGCCGCAGCACCCAGCCGAACAACCAGGACTTCCAGGTGAACATGCGCCGGTAGTCGGCGAAACCGCTGCTCACCCCGATCTGGAACAGGTACAGCTGCCGGTCCGCCGAGCGCAGCCGGCAGCCCACCACCCCGCGGTGCGGCGGGGCCGGAGTCGGTTCAGGCATGCAGTGCCACACCTCCGTCCCGGGCACGGCGGATCACCCGCCGCATGAAGAGCACGCCGGCCAGGTTCTGGACCCCGGCCAGCACCGCGAGCACCAGCAGCCGCCGGGGCAGCTCCACGGGCACCGCGTGCAGGGCGTCCCGCATCAGGTCGGCTCCCCAGGAGAGGAACCACCCGTGGCTCGCCGCGGCCAGCGGCGGGGGCAGCAGAGAGGCCGGCACGACGAGGCCGGCCAGCAGGTAACAGGGATAGGTGAGCGCGTTCTGGTAGGTCCGCGCGCCCCGGACCAGCACGAAGAGGGCGGCCAGCAGGATCGCCGAACCGACCGTGCCCGCGAAGGTGAGCAGGAGGGCCGTCAGGAAGGCGACGGGGGCGGCCACCCGCAGCGGGAAGCCGAAACCCCATCCCCCGATGACCGCGATCTCCGCCGCGGCGGGCAGGCACACCGCCTCGGTCGCGGCGATCCGCAGGATCAGCGACCGCGCGTACGACCGCGGCGCGGCCAGCAGCACCTCCAGCACACCCTCGCCGCGGTCGTGGTCGACGGCCTCGGAAGAGACGAACACCGCGTGCGACCACAGGGTCATCACGAAGCTGGTCAGGCCCACGGTGGCGGCCAGGTCCGGACGGCCGTTCTGCTGCACCACGGTGAAGAACACGACCGAGTAGAGCGGGACGAAGACCAGCAGGGACAGCACGCCGGGACGCCGGGCGACCAGCAGCAGGGCGGTGCGGACGTGTTCGCTCATCGGACGCTGAACTCCCGGTCCGGGATGATCGAGCGGTAGACGTCGTCGAGCCCCGGGGTGCTGATCGAGATCCCGGTGCAGCCCGCTTCGCCGAGCACCGCCAGTGTCCGGGCCAGCTGCTGCGTGCCGGACACCGTGCAGCGGAGGTCCCCGGTCGGGGTGCGGACCGGGGTGCCGGCCCCGCCGGTCGCGGCCAGCCGCTCCACCGCGCCGTCGGGGGCCGCGGCGACGCTGATCACCCGGTGCTCGGTGAACCCGGACAGCAGCTCCGCCGGGCTCCCGGCCGCGACGATCCGGCCCTGGTCGAGCAGCACCACCCGGTGGCTGAGTTCCTGGGCCTCGCGCATGTCGTGCGTCGTGAGCAGGATCGTGGTGCCGCGGTCCTGCAGCCGGCGCACGAGTTCGACGAACCCGAAGGCGGCGTTGGGGTCCAGGCCGGCGGTCGGCTCGTCGAGCACCAGCACCTCCGGGTCGGCGACCAGCGCGCGGGCCAGGTGCACCCGCTGCAGCATGCCCCGGGAGAACCGCTCCACCGGACGGTCCGCGTGCTCGGCCAGGCCCAGGTCCTGCAGCACCTCCCGGGAGCGCCGCCGTCCTTCCCGCCGGCCGAGCCCGCACATCGCGGCCCAGTAGCGCACGTTCTGCTCGGCGGTCAGCCGCCCGTAGAGCCCCCGCTCGCCGCCGAGGACCAGGCCGATGGCCGCGCGGACCTGCCGCGCCTGCGCGACCACGTCGTAGCCGGCCACCCGCACCCGGCCCGAGGTGGGGGTGAGCAGGGTGGACAGCACCCTGGCCAGGGTGGTCTTGCCCGCGCCGTTCGGCCCGAGCAGCCCCATCGTCTCGCCTCGCCCCACGGTGAAGGAGACGCCGTCGAGTGCGTTGCGGGGACCGGCTTTCCCGCCGCGGTAGACCCGCACGAGATCGGTCACCTCGATGCCGGGGGAAGCCGGGCCGGGCGACGGCGCGGTGCCGCTCCTCATGCTCGCCCCGGCCCGGCGGCGACCGCCTCGCGCTGCGCCGCGGCGATCCGGCCGGCCAGCTCCTGCGCCCGCCGGTACCGGTCGGGCGCGACCACCTGCTCGGCCACGAGCAGGAACGCGTCCAGCGGCGTGGTCAGCAGGGTGAGGTCGCCGTCCTCGTACAACGTGGACCGGTCGGCCGGAGCGAACCCGGTACCGCTGCGCAGTGGCATCCCGAAGACCGGGAAAGCGTTGCGCAGCCGCTCGGCCACGGAGCCGCCGGCGGCGAGCCGCCGACGCAGCCGCTCGGGCCGGGTTTCCCCGTCGGGGCCCGGGTTCCCCGCCGGCTCGACGGCGTCCCGGCGGGCCTGTTCCGCGGCCGCCGGGCCGGCCAGCGCCGCCCGGTACGCGGCAGGCGGGGCCGCGGCGGCACCGGCCGCGTCAGCCGCGAAGCCGACCAGTTCCAGCAGCTCCGGCGCCAGGGACCAGGCCGTGGCCGCCTGGGCGAGCTCGGCGGGGTCCGGGGCCTCCGCGGAGGTCAGCACGGCCAGGCAGTCCAGCGCGTCCCGGGCCCCGAACGGCCGCTGCAGCCGTTCCTCCGCGACGGCGAGCAGCTGCGCGGTGCTTTCCCGCGCCGGCATCGCGGCCCGCAGCGGAACCCGTTCGAAGTCGCCGGGGTAGGCGAAGGTGGCGATCTCCACGCACAGCTCGGGGTCGAGCCACGGATCGTCGGCGGGGCGGAACAGTCCCACCATCAGGTGTGCCCTCGCGCCCCACCCGGCGAGGGTCAGGATGAGGTCGCCGACGGGGAAGAGCTCCTCGACGGCCAGCGCGACCTTCCACAGCACCGCTTCGCCGGGGACCAGCAGGTCCAGGTCGCCGGAGGTGCGGACGACCCAGGGCGGCAGGAACCGGGCCAGCGCCGGTCCCTTCACCACCCGCGCGCCGTGCGACACGGCCACCTCGGCGATCTTCCGGTAGAGCGCGGTGCGTTCGCGATGCCGCCGCACCTCGTCGCCCGACCCGGTGCCGAGGCGGTGCCCTTCCCGGTCGGCCACCGAGAGCACCAGGGGTGGCAGGAGGTAGCTGGCCGAACGGGCCTGGTGCACCAGGACGTCGGGGGGCGCGTCCTCCGCGTCGAGCAGGGTGCGCAGGAGGTCGAGGGTGGGTTCGAAGGCGTCGCCGGGCGGAGTCATCGGGCACCCCGCAGGTCCTCGAGGGAACACCGCCAGTAGGTGCCGGTGAGCTCCCACCCCCGCCGGATCAGCGACGCGACCACGCGCTCGCCGTTGGCGGCATCGGCCCGGCTGTGCACGACGTTGCCGACCAGGGGCCGTCCCACCGCGCGGGCGTGCCGGGCGCACGCGGCGGACAGGGCGCCGATCAGAGCCCGGGCGTCGTACCCGTCCGCCACCAGGATGTCCACCAGGTCCACGAAGGACGTTCCGGTGAGGTCGTCGACGGCCGCGGTGAGGAGGGTGGCGTGGGCGATCGGGAGCCGTCCACCTTCGGTGGTCACCGAGGCCACGAGGGACACCCGGTCGGGCGCGGTCAGGTAGCCCTCGACGATCCGGTCCACCACCTCCTCGTCCTGCCGCAGCTCCCGCTCACCGTTCCCGGTCACGACGGCGCGGCGGAGCCAGCTCCGCACGTGCGCTTCGTCGCCGGCGCCGGCGGAGGGCGCGATGCGCACCCCGTCCGGTGGCCGGATCGTGGCGTCGAACGCGTCGGTGCAGCGGAGGTGGCTGAGGTCCCGGGCCAGCGGCGCGGCCGGCACGCCCGCACCCGGCACCCGGACCACCAGGTCCCGCCACCGGTCGCACGCGTGCTCCGCCAGCACCGTCCCGGCCAGCCGCCGCAGGGCCGCCGGGTCGGTGACGACCGGCTCGGGCGCGTACTCCACCAGGCAGTCGACGCGGCCGCCGGTGTCCGTGCTGGCGCCGGCCACACAGCGGTGGCCGTGGACCTCGTGCAGCAACCCGCTGCCGGTGAAGGAATCCCAGTCGGGGGCGGTCGTGGCGGGCGCGCTCATCGTCCCGCCTCCGGCCGCACGACCACGGTCAGGCCGGACAGCAGGCTCGCCGCCGCGGCGGCGATGGCGGCGTCCGGGACGGACCGCAGCGCGGCGGCCTCCTCCGCGGCCGACCACGGCCGGACCCCGGCGCCGGTCCCGCGGGCCAGCTGGATCGCCTGGCCGAGCGGGCTGTCCGCCTCCTCCAGCAGGTCGAAGACCGCGGCCTGGCGGGCGACGGTGAGCAGGCCGGCCGCCGCCCCGGCCGCGACCTCGGCCAGGCAGGAGCGCACGATGTCCAGCACCAGCGGGCCGTTTTCCGGTTCCGCGCCGACCAGCACGCGCCACGACCCGGCGTCGCGGTAACTGCGGTGCCAGGCCTGGAAGTGGTAGCCCAGGCCCTTCTCCACCCGCAGCCGGCGGTAGAGCAGCGAGCACGGCGCACCCCCGAGGAGGTGGCCGAGCACCGTGTAGGCGTGCCGGGCGGGATCATCCGCGGCCGGGGAGCGGCCGCCGATCGAGAGCCAGCAGTACCCGGCGGGCCAGTCCCGGGGTGGCGGGGCCGCGACGAACGGCGGCAGCTCGACGACGGCGGTTTCGCTTTCGCGGCGGGGAATCTCGTCGATCCCGGTCCCCCGCACCGCCTCGCTCACCTCTCGTGCGGTCAGCGGCCCGACCGCGATCAGCGCGAGCGGTGCGGTGGCGAGCAGGTCGTGGTGCACGGCGAGGACCCGGTCGCGGGACGCCGCCCGGACCTCTTCGGTCGTCCCGCCGACGGGACGGCCCAGCGGGTGGCCGGGGAACAGCTGCCCCACGAACGCGTCCTGGACGACGTCGGCGGGATCGGCGGCCGCGGCCGCGAGTTCCTGGAGCACGGCGGTGCGCTCGGTCTCGAAGCCCGCCGTGGTGATGGTGGGCCGGGCGACCGCGGTGGCCAGTGCGGCGAGCGCGGGCGCGGCGTGTTCGGGCAGCACCTGGGCGTGCAGCAGCATCAGCTCCAGCGCCGTCACCGCGTTGCCGCTGCCGCCGATCGCACCGATCTCTTCGGCCAGCGGCCGGGACGAGCCGGTGGGCGAGCTCATCAGCAGGTGCTCCAGCAGGTGCAGCGTGCCGCCCTGACCGGCCGGATCGTCACGCGATCCGGCGCCGACGGCCACCGCCACCGCGGCGGTGGCGAACCGGCGGTCGGTCCGGGCGAGCACGGGCACCCCGTTGTCGAGGGTCGTGCGGTCGACGGCGAACATCGGACCTCCTGGAACGAAACGGAAAAGGCGGGGAAGACGGGCCCGGCGCGGGGAACGCCGGGCCCGGTGACCTTCCCTCAGCGGGAACGGCAGGTCACTTGCCGATCTTGTCCAGCGTCGGGCGCATCCCGGTCGAGTGCCGGCGGGCCGGGGCGGTCTTGTCCAGGGTCGGGCGCATGCCCGTGGAGTGCTGACGCTCCATGGAATTCCTCCTCGTGACGAGCCGGAAGTGGATTCCGGCTGGGTTTTCCGAGCCCTTTTCGGTCTCGGCTCACAAAAATCTAGCCGACCCGAAACAGTTCAGACAAGGTCTCGCCGGAAGATTTTATAAATTGTTTTTCGACCACCAAAAAGGGCAGCAAAAAGTGTCGATCCCCATTCGCGCCGAAGATCGACCGAACACCCGAAACACGCGGTCAAACAGTCGTCACGTTCGCCAGACGACCCCGTTCACCTCGGCCAAGTCCATCCCTTCCACGAACAGACGGCACCACACTTCGGCCGACCACAACCGGAATTTCGTCCGCTCTTCGGCGTCGGCCACAATGGCCCGCCACCGGTCGTCCGGCACCTCCAGAACCGCGCGCAGCACACCCGATTCCAAGACGCGGTCGTCCAGTTCTTTGAGGTACGACGAGAGGGAAAAATTGAAGCCTGCCTTCTTGCGGTCCACGACCGCGGCCGGCAGCCGGCGGCGGGCGACCGCGGCCAAGCCGGCTTTCAGCACCGGCACCAGGTGCCGGTCCAGCGGCGCGTTCAGCGCGAAAGCGGCCAGAGCGGTGTCCAGGAACGGCTCCCGCGCCTCGATCGAGGCCTGCATCAGGTTCTTGTCCAGCCGGTTGAGCCCGTGGCTGAGGAACAACCGCAGGTCCGCGGCCAGCGCGACCGCCAGCGCCCGCCGCGGCCCCGGAAGGTGGGCGAAGGCCCGGTCCAGGGACTCGCGCAGCCGCCGTGCGTACCCGGCGTCGGCCGCGACCTCCACGCCCAGCGCCCGCCGCAACGCGCCGTTGCGGCGCGCGGGCACCTCCAACGAGCCGTCGGCGGCACCGAAGGCCAGCCGCGGCACCCGGTGCCGGGAGGGATAGCCGCCGAAGAGCTCGTCGGCACCTTCCCCGGACAGCAGCACGCGCAGGCCGTCCGCCCGGGCCCGGCGGGCCACCGTGGCGAGCGCCACGGAGTTCTGGTGCACCAGCGGGTATTCGAAGTGCCACACCGACGCGGCGAAGTGCTCCCGCCAGGCGTCGGCGCTCACCTCGACCGGGGTCAGCGGGCTGCCGGTGCACCGGGCCACCTCGGCGGCCCACCCGGTTTCGTCCGCCTCGGGCTGGTCCGGGAACGAAGCGACGTAGGCGGGCAGCGGCGCCCCATCGGCGTTCGCGAGGGCCAGCACCAGGCTCGAATCCAGCCCGCCGGAGCAGAGCACGCCCGCGCCCGTGCCGTCGTCCTGCGGCAAGCGACCGCGGACCGCCGTCCGCAGCGTGCTCTCCAGCTCGTCGTGCCACTCTTCCGGGGAGAGCGCCGCCTGGCGGGCCGCCTCCCCCGGGTCGATCAGGTCCGCGGGTTCGAACCACCGCCGCTGCCCGACCAGCCGGCCGGCGCCGTCGAACGTGAGCACGGCGCCGGGCGGCACCCGCCGGATGCCCCGCAGCGGCGTCTCGGCGCCGTTCGTCCAGTAGTCGGCGACCACGGCCCGCAGCGCCGCGGGGTCGGCGACCGCGGGCACGCCCCCGGCGAGCAGTGCCTTGATCTCACTCGCCACGAACCACCGCTCGCTGTGGCGGGCCAGGTAGAGCGGCTTCACCCCGAACCGGTCCCGGGCCACGGTCACCATCCCGGTGCCGCGGGCGACGTGCACGAAGGCGAACGGGCCTTCGAGGCGGGGCAACGCCTCGTCCCCCCACTCGTCCAGGGCCGCCAGCAGCGTCTCGGTGTCGCTGTCCCCGCGGTAGCTACGGCGGGGAAGCCGGGCCCGCACCGCGCGGTGGTTGTGGATTTCGCCGTTGAACACCAGCAGGCCGCCGTCGTCCATCGGCTGGTCCCCGGCCTCGCCGGGCCCGGTGACGGCGAGGCGGGCGGCGGCCACGGCGGCGGTGGGCCGGCCACGGGCCGCGACCCGGTCGGGACCGCGGTGCCGCAGCGCGGCGGCCATCCGCGCCGCCGTCTCCGGCGTCGCTCCCGGGCCCAGCACCGCCGCTACGCCACACATGCCGCCGTCCCCTCCGGATCGGCCACGAACTGGGCGAGCACGGTCCGTCTCGGCACCGGTGCCCGGGGGCTGATCCGGCGCACCGCGTGGAAGGAGCGGTCACTGCGGGCGAACAGCACCGAAGTGTTGAAGTCCGGCCGGATCGACGCGGCCACCGCGGCCGGGTCGTCGTCCTCCGGTGCGGTCAGGATGTCCAGGCCCCCGCCCCAGTCGGGACGCCAGGACCGGGAGAGGTAGAGGATCTGGGTGGCCACCCGGTCCGGCCGGTCGGTGTGCGCGGTCATGAACGTGCCCGCTCCGTACTCGCACAGCCGGACCTTGAGCCGGCAGCCGGTCAGCTCGGCGCCCGTCGCCGACCGCACGAACTCCCGGTAGTCCGGGGTGAGCAGCCAGTCGAGCAGCCGGTGCCACGGCTCGGGCAGCGCCGCGGCGACCGCGGTCCGCTCGCCGGCTTCGATCACCGTGCAGTCGCGCAGCAGGTAGTGCCCCTGGGGACTGCGCGACTCGCGCAGCAGGCCGGAGGGGAACCGGTCGGCGAGCTCCTCGGCGTAGGCGGTGTCCAGCAGGCCCGAAACGGCGGCCCAGGCGAACGGGACCCGGCTTCGGTCGACGATGGCGCCGGAGGCGATGAGGGTCATGACGCTCCTTGGGGACGGGGCAGGAGTACGCGGTTCACCGCGACCGCGCGGCGCTGCCGCTCCTGCCAGCAGAGGTACGAGTAGGCCAGCCAGAGCAGCCGCAGCTCCCGCGGATCGGCCGGCTCGTCCGAGGCGGCGAGGCGGGCCAGCCGGGCCGTGTCCAGGCCGAACAGGCCGGCCCCGCCGGCGAGGCGGTCGAGCAGGCGGTCCCTGGCCAGGGCCCGGAACCCCGTGAACGACAGGGCCTGCTGCTGCTTGCCGGCCCGGACCGCGGCCCAGCAGCCCAGCGCGTGCAGTTCGCGGCGCAGGTAGCGCTTCCCGAGCGCCTCTTCGCGGGAGCCGGCCGCGCGGAACCCCAGCCCGGACACCGACGGCGAGAGGAACGGGTGCCGCACCCGGACCCCGTGCCCGCCGTGCGCCACCGAGGCCGACCGCAGGTGCTCGGGCAGGAAGTGCTCGGCGTGGAACCGCTCGATCGACCGGGCCGGCGGTGCACCGTGCGGCATCAGCTCGCGCACCCGCTCGGGCACCTCCGCGGCAGCGATCCGGAGGTCGGCGTCGGCCAGGTACGGCGCCAGCACCTCGGGCGGCACGTGCACGGCGCAGCGGGCCGCCAGGTCCCGCGGATCACCGGTGACCGCGCCGACGCGGTCGATCCGGTTCCAGCCGACCAGCGGGTGATCGGCGGCCACCCCGGAGAGGACGACCGGGCTGCCGCCCTCGGCCGCGGCCCGGCCGAGGTACCAGAAGGTCGGCACCCCGATCGCCATGACCGGCGCGCCCAGCGCCCCGGCCAGGTCGTCCACCACGTCGAGGAACGACTCGTCCGCGGGGATGCGGAACTCCCGGTGGTCGGCGCCGATCTCGCGGGCGACCTCCGCGGCCCAGGCGCGGTCGGCGTCGTCGTTGCGGTAGAAAGCGGTGTAGGTGCGCAGGTTCCGGGAACGCGGCAGCGCGTGCACGATCAGCGACGTGTCGACGCCGCCGCTCAGGTGCACCGCGAAGGCGTCCCCGCCGAGCGTCGACGAGGCGGCGGCGAGCGCCGCGGCCAGCTCCCCGGTCCGCGGCGGTGGCAGGTCCTCGTCGCCGCGCCCCGGGAAGCCGCGGGTGCCGCGGAGCCGTCGCGGCCCCCCGGGCCCGAGCAGGTGCAGCGCGCCGGCCGGCACCGGCCGGACCCCGTCGAGGAACCAGCTGTCCGCCAGGGGGTAGTTCAGCAGGAGGTACTGCGCGAAGCCCGGCAAGCTCGGCCGGTCGGCGCCGGCCGCGCTCGCCACCTCCGCCGGCTCGGTGCCGACGGCCGTCCGGTCCGCCGCGCGGGCGAAGAACAGGCTGCCCAGCCCGCCCGCGTCGCGCGCCGCGTAGGTGCGCCCGGTCCGGCGGTCGGCGAGCACGAGCGAGTACCCGCCGTCCACCTGGTCCAGGAAGGTCTCGCCGCGGTCCAGGAAGGCCGCGATCAGCCGTTCGGCGGCCGCCGGACCGGACAGCACGGTCCCTTCGCCGCATTCGAGGTAGCCGTGGAAGGCCAGGGTGACCGTCTCCCCGGCCGCTTCGGCCAGCCCGGCTTCGGCGTCGGCGGGCGCGATCCGGAGCAGGTCACCGGACCAGGCGAACCCCCGGTCACCGTGCGGAACCACCGTCGTGGTCATGCCCTCGCCCCTTCCCCCGCGAGCCGGCGTCCGGCCAGGGCGGCGATGCTCCGCACCACCGGGTGGGCGAGCAGCGGCTCCATCGCCTTGCGGGTGTCGGTCTCCGTCGTGTCGAGGACCAGAACGGAGTCCCCGGCACGCGGGTCCTCGCGCAGCAGCGCGGCACATCCGGCCCAGTACTCCTCGTAGGCCTGCCCGGGATCGCCCAGCTGCGAGCCGGTGCCGCCGCGGCACGAGAGCCGCTTCAGGCGCGCCTCACGGGAGGCCGCCAGCAGCACGGTCAGTTCCGGCCGGGGCAGCAGGAAGTGCGGCCGGCACGGGGCCGAGAGCGCCTCGGCGGGGGACGACCCGCAGTTCCACCCGTGCTGGACGGCACTGGAGAACCAGTAGCGATCGACCACCAAGGCGGCCGCACCGGAGCGCCGGGCCGACTCGACCGTCCACGCGCACGCGCTGAGGTACATCAGGTACGAGGCCAGGCCACCGGCCCCGTGCAGGGCGGCGCGGACGCCGCGGTAGAGGTCGCCGGGCGTCTGCGCCCGCGGGACCCCCAGTGTCTCGGCCAGCACCCGGGTCAGGTGGCTCTTGCCCGTGCCGTCGAGACCTTCGAAGGCGATCAGGCGCGGCTGCGCGGGCGCGGTCACCGCGGCACCTCCGGAGCCGGCGGGCCGGGGTAGATCACGTCGCGGAACTCGGTGCCGCCCAGCCGCCGGGGGCGGCTGACCACCGGTGCCACGCCGCGGACCTGTTCGGGTGGCTCGTCGCCTTCGCCCAGCAGCGCCAGCACGTGCGGCTCGTCGCGGTCGGGCGAGACCGCGACGCCGGGGCCGGGCTCGGCGCCGAGGAAGTACAGCAGGCCCAGCAGTTCCACGTCGACACCGGTGCTGCGGCGGACGAGTTCGGGGATGAGGCCACCGGTCACCCGCGGGGAGAACTCCAGGACGTGCAACGTCGCGGTGCCCGCTTCCCACAGCGCTTCGATCTCGTACACGCCGCCGTTCAGCCCCAGCCCCTTGGCGAGGAGCCGGAGATCCCGGTCGAGCGCGGCCTGCGCCTCCGGCGGCACGCCTCCGGTGCCGAAGGCGCACCAGTGGAAGTCGGTCAGCTCGTCCCGGCGCTGCGCGAGCCCGCGCACCGGGAAGAAGCCGGCGAGCTCACCGGCGCGGACCAGGAACGGCACGGTGAGGAACAGCGTGGCGCCGCTGAGGTCCGGCTCCAGCACGATCCCGTGCGGATCGGCGTCCGGGTAGCCGTCGATGAACCGGTCGTACCCGGCGAGCAGCGATCGTTCGCGCAGCCGCCGGAAGGAGCGCTCGTACTCGGCCAGCCCGGCGGCGTCCGCGACCCGCTTCACCAGCATGCTGGCGAACCCGAAGTCCGGTTTGACCACGGCGGGGTACGGCAGGGCGGCGCGGTCCTCGACGAGGTCGAGCTTGTGCTTGGCGACCACCGTGACACCGAGCTCGCCCAGCACCGCGGCGAGCTTGGTCTTCACCAGCATCTCCAGGCAGACCTCGGCGAAGTTGGGCGTCCCGACCGCCGCCCGGTGCTCGGCGACCCAGTACACGCCGCTTTCGTGGCAGCACATGAGCCGGGCTCCCGGCGGCGGGGCCGGGCGGCCGGCCACGGCGGCGGCGGTCAGCACGCGCACCCCGGTCACCTCGGGCGGCGGGGCGCCGTCCGGGAGGACGACGGTCAACGGCACCCCGCTCACCGCCGCGGCTTCGGCGACCGTGGCCAGCTGAGCCCGGTTGGGGAACACGATCAACGTCTCCGTGGGCTCGTCCGGCACGGGTCCCTCCTCGGGCTTGGGCACGCCTCGCTGCGGAGCGGGCGATCCGTGGTCGATGTGGTACGGGAGGACCTTGTGCCGGACCGGCAGCCTGCCGTGCTCGGCAACGCCGCCTTCGATGAGGTCCACCAGGCCGAACCCGGCGGCTTCGAGCATCATCGGGAACGCGCTGCCGTCCATCAGGCCGGGCAGCGTGTTGATTTCGAGGAAGTACAGCTCGCCGTCCCGGACGAGGAAGTCGAGCCGGGCGAAGCCGAAGACCCCCAGCTGCTCGAAGATCCGGACCGAGGCTTCCTTGACGCGCCGGGTGTCCCCGGTGTCGCGGGTGTGCAGCAGCGGCCGCACGCAGCCGGACGCGTGCTTTTCGCGGTGACCGAGGAAGCCCCGCGCGGTCACCGCCTCCACCACCGGCAGGGCCACGGCGCCCGCCTCGGTGCGGATCACCCCGCAGGTCAGCTCGGTGCCGTCGACGAACTCCTGCACCAGGACCTGGTCGTCGTAGGGCAGCACCTCGGCGACCGCGTCGGCCA
The DNA here is from genome assembly GCF_053601335.1 of Amycolatopsis sp. NPDC004747. Classification (NCBI taxonomy): domain Bacteria; kingdom Bacillati; phylum Actinomycetota; class Actinomycetes; order Pseudonocardiales; family Pseudonocardiaceae; genus Amycolatopsis; species Amycolatopsis sp. NPDC004747. The sequence continues at coordinate 13,513 of NZ_JBSGBQ010000003.1, forward strand.
GCGCCGCGCCGTCCGGGACGCGGACCAGCTCGGTGAGCAGCGACGCTCCCATGCGGTTGGGTTTGACGACCGCGGGCCGGCCACCGAGTTCCGCCGCCACCGCGGCCGCCCACTTCCGCAGGGCCGCCGGCGAACCGCTCGCGGACCGCGGGGTCATCCAGCAGGCCGGGGTGCGGAGGCCGGGCACCAGGCCGGCCGCCACCACGGCCTGGAGCCGCTTGTCCATCCCCAGCGCGGAAGCCAGCACGGGACCGAAGTTCCCCCGCAGCCCGAGCACCTCGGCAACGCCCTGCCAGGAACCGTCCTCTCCTTCGTTCCCGTGCAGGAGCGAGAAGACGAAGGCCCCGGATTCCTTCAGCAGGCGAAGTCCCTCGTACACCGGAAGGTCCTCGCCGGCGCTCAGTTCCGCTTCCGTGCCGGGCCACGGCCCGTGCGCGAAGTAGCGGACGCCGCCCTGTCTCGTGAGGTACACGACGGCGGCGAGGGACAGCCGGCCGGGTGCGGACTCGATCGCCGCACGCACGCGGCGGTAGCTGTGCAGGGAAGCGTCGTGCTCGGTACTGCGCCCGCCGACCAGCAGCACCAGCTCGGTGGTCATCGCCGCACCGGTCCCCTCGCCACGAGGTAGGTGGCTTCGTCGGTGCGCTCGAGTTCCACCCACGCGAAGGCGGTGCCGAGCAAGGCGGCGGCCTCCTCGGCCGGCAACCCGAACGCGGTGGTCCGGAACGGCTGGGCCGCCACCCACCGGGCGGGGCGCGGCAGGAACATCCGGGAGCAGAGCACGCCCTCGCCGGTCAGCAGCCGGGCGAGTTCGCGCACCGCGGCGGGCCGGTCGCCGTCCGGCATGCAGTGCAGGCAGCCGATGTCCAGGGCCACGTCGAACGAAGCGTCCGGCCACGGCAGCCCGGTGGCGTCGGCGGCCACCAGCTCCACCTCCGGGCCGACCAGGCGCCGGGCCCGCGCGACGGCCGACGCCGAGATGTCCGCCCCGGCGACCCGGTAGCCCGCGCCGGCCAGCCGGCGGGCGTTCTTGCCGTAGCCGCAGCCGAGGTCGAGCACCCGGGCGCCGGGCGCGGCCACCGCGGTCAGCCGGTCGAGCACGTCGGCTTCCAGCGGCACGAAGTTCCACGGCACGGTGTACGGGTCTTCGTAGACCCCTTCCATGCTGTCGGCCCGTTCGGCGCCGCGGGTGAAGTCGTGGCGGACCGAGTGCAGTCCCCCGGCCGCCGCCTCGAAGCCCTCCTCGGACAGCAGCGGCAGCAGGGTCTCGCCGAGCGGCCCGGGGACGGCCAGCCGCCAGGTGCCGAGGCCGTCGCGGAAGGCCTTGGCCGCGGTCCGGACCGCCAGCCGCACCGCCTCGGCGACCACGGCCGGCGCGGCGGCACGCAGCGCGTGGTCGGGAACCAGCTCGATCCCGCCGGGGACCGTGGCCGCCCGCACCGAACCCAGCCGGGTCTCGCGGTCGCCGCGGACTTCGAAGTCGATCCGGTCCCCGCCGCGTGGCCGCGCGGCCACGAGGTGCAGCTCGGGACCCACCACGCAGTAGCGGTCCTGGTCGCCGGGCAGCGCCGGCACGGTGTTCGCGATCGGTTGTGTGCTCATCGGGTTTCCTCGTGGTCGGCCGTGGCTGGACGGAAGGACTCGCTGCCCCGTCCCGGGTCGATGCCGGGGCCGCTGGCCCGGAAGATCCGGTGCAGCGGCGGCTGGCCGGCCAGGAACAGCTCGTCGTGCGGGGTGGAGTGGCGGAGGGCGAGCGCCGGCCAGGGCGACCGCGCGACCGGCAGGCCGGCGTTGCGGACGCTGGTGTCCGGGCTCCGCGGGAAGAACTCGCCCGTGGTGAGGCCCTCGGCGAGCAACCGGGGTTTGACCCGTTCCCGGACGCCGGTGACCAGCGCGCCGTCCGCGGACGGCGCCGTGTACACCACGACGAGGCAGGACAGCAGGGCCTCCGCCGGTGGCAGGGCCGCGGCCCGCCGCCGGAACCGGGCCGCGCGCGCCAGGAGCCAGCCGTCGAGGGCGGCCGGGTCCGAGCCGGGCAGCCCGCACTCGACGAGGAGGACCCGGCGACGTCGCAGCGCGGCCGGGATGTACGGGCAGAGCGCGCCGGGCCGCCCGAGAGCCGGTGCGGGCGCGGCCACCTCGTCGCGGATCCACCCGGCCGTGCGCACCGCCCATTCCGGAGCCGTGGGGTCGGCCGCCACGCCGGCCGCGTCGAACGCGGTGTCCGGGCCGGTCACGGCCGTGCTCCCGACGCGACGGGCTGCCGCTGCGCAACGAGGGTCCGCGCGCACGCATCGGCCAGGCAGCTGAGGCTGTCCACCACGGGCACGCCGAACTCGGCCCGGTCACGCAGCAGGTGGAGGTCGGTGCAGGCGAGCAGCACGGCGTCGACCGGCCCGGCGCAGGCCGCGAGGCGGCGCAACCGGGCCGCCGGGACACCGGACAGGTCACCGTCCAGGCAGCTCAGCACCAGGCTTTCCACCTCGCTCTGCGCCGCCGCGGGCGGGCGGGCGAACTCCACCCGTGCCGTGCTCCGGTACAGGTCCGAGGTGACCGTCGAACCGGTACCGAGCAGCAGGACCCGGCGCCTGCCGTCGGCCGCCAGCCGGTGGTGCACCGCGGCGACCATGTCGATCCAGCCCAGGGACCGGCCGCGCAGCAGGCCGGGCAGGTAGGCGTGCAGGGTGTTGCACGGGAGGACGACGTTGCGCACACCGGCGCCCTCGAAGAGGTCCAGTGCCGCCGCCAGCAACGCGGTGATCTCCGCGCGGTGGCCGTCGTCCGCGGTCCCGGTGATGAACCCCGTCTCCAGCCCGGCGGAGAGCGGGATGCTGTGGATGAACACGTCGGGGTAGGTACCGCCGGTGGCCTGCCGGTAGCGGGCGACCAGCAGCCGGTAGAGGTCGGCGGTGGCGATCGGGCCCACCCCGCCGATCACGCCGAGGCGGGCGGGTCCGGCCCGGTCCGGGATCGAGGTCATGTCAGGCTCCCCGGGAGGTTCGCAGGCCGTCCGCGAGACGGGACCGGGCCGCTTCGACACAGTGCTGCCACAAGGTTTCGTCGATGTTCCCGCCGGACACGACGGCCAGCGCGCGACGGCCGGGACCGCGCTCGCGCAAGGCGGCCGCCAGCGCGGCGGCCCCGGCGGCCTCGGCCCGGATGCCCGCGTGCGTCCACAGCAGCGCCATCGCCCGGTGCAGTTCGTGGTCCTCGACCGAGACCACGTCCGGACGGCCGGACCGGCAGGCCTCGAACGCCAGCGCCCCGATCCGGCGGACCAGCAGCCCTTCCGGCAGCCCGGCGGCGGAGTCCAGCGTGACCCGCCGACCGGCGGCGAGCGAGGCCCCCATGGCCGGTGCTCCGGCGTACTCGACCCCGACGATCCGGACTCCGGCCGCGGCCCACTCGCGGAGGGCGGCGGTGATCAGCCCGCCGCCGCCGAGCGGGAGGTAGACCACGTCCGGCAAACCGCCCTGCGCGGCCGCCTCGGCGAACAGGGACCGGTGCCCGGCAATGATCCCGGCGTCGTCGAAGCTGTGCACGAAGACCCCGCGCCCGCGGTCCGCGTCCGCTCGCGCGGCCGCTTCGCAGTCGTCGTAACCCCCCGCCACCGCCACGGTTTCCCCGCCCCACTGCGCGACCCGCCGCACCTTGGCCGCCGGGGTGGCCGCGGGCAGGTAGACCCGTGCGTGCTGGCCCCGGGCGTGCGCGGCTTCGGCGAGGGCCGCGGCGTGGTTGCCGGTGGACGCGGTGACCAGCACCGTTCCGGCCGGGTACCGGCCGGTGCGCTGCCAGACTCCGCGGAACTTGAAGGCCCCGGACCGCTGCTGGGTCTCGTCCTTGAGCAGCAGGTCGCGCCAGCCGTGGGCGGAGCCGAGGGACACCAGCGGGGTGCGCACGGGAGGACCCGACAGGGCGCGCCGGCTCAGCGGAGGCACGGGATCACCTCACGGGCGAACAGCTTCAGCGAGCGTGCCGCGGTTTCCGGTGGCAGGCTGCCGAAGTGCTGCATGAGGCACAGGTCGGTGACACCCGCGCGCGCCCACTCCCGGATCTTGCCTGCCACCGTCTCCGGGGTCCCGAAGAGCACCTTGCCGGGGTACATCTCCGCGTAGTCGTGCGGGGACAGCTCCCGTCCGAACGCGGCATCGACGGTGCCGAGGTATTCCATCAGTGCCCGGCGGGGGATCTCCGCCGCTTCCTCTTCGGTCGGCGCCACGAAGAGGTGCTGGTTCGCGAGCACCCGGCCCCCGAGGGGATCGAGACCGGCGGCGCGGCGGGCCTCCCGGTACCAGCGCAAGCCGCAAGCCAGCTCGTCGGCGGTCCGGTTGTAGGGGTTGACCATCAGGCCGAGGCCTTCGCGACCGGCCAGCTCGAACGAATCCCGTGCGGTGGAGGCGGCGATCCACAGTGGCGGGCCGGGTCTCTGGAGCGGCTTGGGCAGCACGTCCACCCGGTCGAGGTCGTAGTGCTCGCCGTGGAAGGTGACCGGCTCGTCGGCCCAGGCGGCGCGGAGCACGGCGAGGCCTTCGGTGAACCGGACGGCCCGTTCGTCCATGCCCACCCCCCGGCCGGCGAATTCCCGCGGCAGGAAACCCCGGCCGACACCGACGTCGAGCCGGCCGCCGCTCAGCACGTCGAGCATCGCGAAGCTCTCCGCGGTCTCCACCGCGTCGCGCAGCGGCAGGATCGTGGCGGCGGAGCCGATCCGGATCCGCTCGGTCCGCGCGGCCACCGCCGCACCGAGGACCGGGATGCTGGGAACGTACCCGCCGTAGCGGGAAAAGTGGTGTTCGGCGAACCACACGGAGTCCAGGCCGAGTTCCTCGGCGTCCACCGCACTGTCGATCAGGGCCCGGTAGACCTCGGCGGCCGGCCGGGAATGGCCGGGTCCCTCGGCCGGCAGGAAGAACAAGCCGAATCGCATGCGAATTCCTTCGGGTACGACGCACCTGGAACCCGGCTGGGCACCCAGCCCGGCCAGTGCGTGAGGACGTGCGGGCACCCCGGAAAAAGCCGCCGGGGAACGGGTGTCCGGGCCACCGCCCGATCGCCGTTCTTCGCCCGTGGGTCTCGCCGGGAAACTTTCCGCCGGTGCCTCGAGATTGCCCGGCCGGATCCGCTGGATCAAGTCACGTGAATCCGGTCCCGGGTGCCGGGCGCGGATTCGAGCATCATGCCAATGCCGGCCGTGATTCGGTTTCTCCGGTACACCACGGGCACCCGCCGGCTCCCCCGGCGCGTTGCGGACCGAAGGAGAAGACATGGGGGACCGCATCCCGACTCCGGAGACGCCGGTCCGGCTGCTGCTGCTCCACCCGGACACCGGGCTCGTGCACCGGGCGGTGCGGGCCGGGTTGGACGTTCTGGTGCTCACCGGCGAGGACCGGGTGGCGGGCCTCGCCCCGGAACGCGTGTACCGTCCCGGGGAATTCGGCGGTACCGCGGCCGGCCTCCGCCACCTGGTGGACCACCATGGCGTCACCCACGTGCTCGAAGCCGACGGATTCCCCGCGTACCGGATCCCGCCCGGCGCCGGCCCGGAGGTCGCCGACGCCCCCCGGCTGCTCGCCGACGTCCGGGCGTTCCGGCAGCTGCTGGCTTCGAGCTTGCGCGCGGTCGTGCGGGAGCACCTGGTGCCGGTGGCGGACGAGGTGCCGAAAGCGGTCGCCGACCTGGGCGGGGCGGCCACCATCGCCACGGCGTCGGGCGAAGACGTCGTCGATTCGGGTGCGGCGCTCGCCGCCTGGACGCGGCGAAACCGGACGGGCGCCGGCCCCTTCCTGGTCGAGGAGCTGGTCACCGGCGCCGAGGTGGTGGTCACGACGCTGACGGTGAACGGGATGCACCGCGTCGTCGGGATCGTCGAGCACCGCCGGATCGGGGCGCTGACCCGGTACCTGTACCCGGCAGACCTGGACGGGACCAGTGCGCAGCAGGTGCGGGCCCTCGTCACCGGGATGCTGGACACCGTCGGCTACGAGTTCGGCCCCGCGCACACCCGCGTGGTGCTGACCGCGGGCGGGCCACGCCTGGTGTGCGCGGAGCCTCGCTTCACCGTGCACGGCATCGCCGCCCTGATCGAGACCGCGACCGGCTTCGACCTGGTGACCGGGTTGTTCCGCGCCCTGGCGGGAGCCTTGATCGACCCGCCCCGGCCCCACTGGTTCGCGGCCGTGGAGTTCGGCGGGCCGTCCGGGTCCGCCGGCAGCCACCGCGTGGCCGAAGGCGTGTCCGCCGAGGCCGTGTGGAGGCGGTTGGGCGAACTGCCCTGATCCCGCGGGGTCCGCTCCCGACAAGGAGCTACCGCACCCAAGCCGCGCCATTCGCGCCTCTCCGCGCCGACACCACGCCCCGGCGACCGTTTCCGAACGCCGGGACGGGGTGTCGGCGGGCTGGGCCGCGGCCGGGCCGGTGGACACCCACCGGCCTTCGACCATGTCACCGGCCGGCACCCGCGGTCCGCCTGCTGTCCACATAGGACTGTCGGCCGCCCGCCCGTCGCCGTTGGCAGGTGCCGGCGTGGCCGACGCCGGCTGCCCGGACGAGCGCGCCGCATCCTCGTTCCCGCCGGGGAGTACCGCAACGGGAACGCTCGGGGAACCGCCACCGAGACAGTGGTTTCCGTCCTGAGGAGACCGGAAACCAGAGGAGAACGCAATGACGAAGCGGATCGGCGAACCGGCGGCGGGCCTGCGGGGACTTCGTGCGAAGCGGGTGTTCGCGGTTGCGCTCGTGGCCACCGCGATCGCCGTGCCCGGCGCCCGGGTGGCCCCTTTCCCGGACCCGGCGCGGATCGTCGCCCAGACCGGGGACGGCTCCACGCCCCCCGGCGACTCGGGCGAGGGACCGAACTGATCCGGCACCGGACCGCCGCCGGACATCATGCAGAACGGGACGACACATGACCGTACAGGCAGAACACCCGGCGGCCGGCGAGGTGCTGAGCACCCGGGAACGCCAGGTCGCCGAACACGTGGTCCGCGGACACACCTACGACTCGATCGCGCGCCGGCTGAACATCAGCCCGCACACCGTCGACACCTACGTCCGCCGGATCAAGCTCAAACTGGGCGTGACCAGCCGCGCGCAGCTCATCGTTTCGGTCCTCGGCCGGCGCGCCGCCGACGGCGAAGCCGAGGCGTGCTGACCGGTCGGAGTCCGCTTCGCACCCCGGCGGCAGACGGGACGAGCCCGTGATCGGGTGCCGGGTTCCGGCCGCCCGGTCCGCCTCGCCGACCGGATCCCGGGCCCGGCCACTCCCCCGCCGGGCCCGGGACCGGAAGAGGGGCTCGTTCCCGGCCCCGCGGACAAGCCGGCAGCATCCTCCGGCGTCAGTCCGCGGGAAGCAGTTCGAGCACGGCCAGCGCGCGCTCGCGGTCCCCGCGGGTGAGGCGATTGCCTTCGGTGGCCGCCGCCAGCTCCAGGTTTTCCCGGGCAAGCCGGTACTGCCCGGCGTTGCGCCACGCGATGCCCGCGTGCAGCGCCACTTCCCCGGCTCGGCTCGTCAGGCCTTCGCGGGCGAACTCCGTGCAGGCCTCGTGGAGCGCCTCGGCCGCTTCCCGCCACCTGCCGAGGCCGGACAGGCAATAGCCGATGTGCTCCCGGACGTACGCCAGCATGGTGCAGCTGAACTCCTGCGGGACCTCGTCTTCGTTCTTCCCGATCTCGGACACCAGCGCGCGGAGCTCGGCGATCGCCTGCTCGTGGCGGCCCAGCGCCCGCAGGACCCGGCCCAGCCGCAGGCGCACGTACAACCGGATCGTCCAGAAATCGGCATCCTCGGCCATCGCACACGCTTCCCGGGCCTCTTCCAGCGCCTCGCCGAGGCGACCGAGCCGCATCAGGGTCATCCCGAGGTACGCCTTGGCCCAGATCTGCTCCTGCCGGTCGTCCGCCGCCAGCGCGACGGCGAGCGCCTCCCGGTGGGTGACGAACGCGGCCTCGCTGTCATCGAAGCACACGTGCTGCGCCCAGCCGAGGAAGTTCAGCAGGACGGCCAGGTCCGCCTGGCTGCCCAACGCGCGCGCGGACGCCACTCCGAGTCCGAAGATGCGGTCCCACGGTCCACGCATCCGCCCGTCGGAGTACCAGTGCATCGCCCTCGCCACGTCGACGACACTGCGGTGCCAGCCGAGCCGGGCCGCGACGCACTGCGCCTCCACCCAGTTCCACTGCTCCCGGTCCAGCCACTCACCGGCGTCCTCCGGCCCGGCGAAGCGATCGGAATCCCGCGCGTCGGGGAAGAACAGCCTCGCCGCGCGCACCGCCGTGTCCAGCAAATACTCCAGTACGCGGTGCTGCCGCGTCTCCCGCTCGGCGGGCAGCTCGTCCGCCTCCAGCCGGTCCGCCGCGAAGAGCCGGATCAGGTCGTGGAACTGGAACCGCCCGGCCGCCGGAGCGACCTGGACGAGGTTGGCGTCGGCGAGTTCGTCGAGACCGGCCCGGACGTCCACTTCGGACAACCCGGTCGCGATCGCCGCCACCTCCGCACCGAAATCCGGGCCGGGCACCACGGCCAGCCTGCGGAAAGCCAGCCGGGCCGCGGGAGAGAGCCGCCGGTAGGACACCTCGAACGCCGACCGCAGCTGCAGATCTCCCGCGGACAGCGCGCGGAGCCGCGTGCGCTCGTCTCGCAGCTGGGAGACCACGTACGCGAGGGACCAGTGCGGCCGGGTCACCAGCCGGTTGCCCGCGATCCGGACGGCCAGCGGCAGCAGACCGCACAGCTCGACCAGTTCCACCGCGGCCGCCGGTTCCGCGCGCACCCGCTCGGCACCGGCGATGGCCGACAACAGCCCGACCGCGTCCGCACTCTCGAGCGGGTCGAGCCAGAGCCAGCGAACGCCTTCCAGCCCGGCGAGCGCCCGGCGGCAGGTGATCAGGGTCAGGCACCCCTTGCCGACCGCCAGGAGCGGGCGGACGTGCGCCTCGTCGACGGCGTTGTCCAGCACCACGAGCACGCGCCGGCCCTCCAGCATCGTCCGGAACAGAGCGACCTGCTCGGCCTCCTGGGACGGGATGTGCTCCGGTGCGACACCGAGCGCACGCAGCAGCCTGTCGAGTGCGTCGCGGGCCGTGACCGGCTGGTCGTCCATCCCGCGCAGGTCGATCCACAAGCAGCCGTCCGGGAACTCCGGGCGCAACCGGTGCGCGGCCGCCGCCGCCAGCGCGGTCTTGCCGACCCCGGGCTGGCCCACGATCGCCATGATCCCGCCGCCCCGCGCCTCGGCCCGCACCCGGTCCAGTTCGGCCTCGCGCCCGACGAGGTCGCGCACCTCCGACGGCAGGGCGCAGAGCGCGGCCGCCTCCGGCACGCGCCCGCCGCGGCGGCGGCCTTCCTTCGCGACCGCCAGGAACAGGTCGCGCTGCCGCCCGGCGAGACCGAGCGCGTCCGCCAGCATCTCGGCGGAACGCTGCTGAGCGGCCTGCGCACGGCCGCGTTCCAAGTCCCGCAGTGCGCGAACGCTGATCCCCGACGCCGCGGCCAGCTGCGCCTGGCTGAGCGCCGCCGCATGCCGGTGACCCAGCAGCAGCCTCCCGAACGGCGACGTCAGTTCACTGTTCTCGTCCACGGCTCACCCAGTCGACCGGCAGAACCGAGGTGAGCGGAAGCCGCCCCCTCGCGCGTTCACTCTGACCGGCGATTTCCCGTCTCCGTGTCGACACCTTCGACGTCGTAGCTTCGGGAGCGTCCCGCGCTTCCCGCCGGCGCCGTCGAGCCCGTCGTCTCGGTCCACCCGTGGCCCCTGTCCCTCCCCGTCCAGGGTCAGCAGCGATCGCGGCACTTCCGTCTCCCTGCGGCTCGTCCTCCGGGGATCACGCTCGCCACTGCCCGCCCGAACCGGCCCGATCACCGGCGACGCGGGCCCAGTCAGTCCCGGCGTCCGTGCTTCGGCACCAAGATTACCCCGATCCGCCCGGCCGAAATGAGCGCGGTGGCCGACCCGATCCGCAACGCGGTCAGCCTGGTGGCAAGGGCCGGCCGGGATTCAGACTGCGTCGAGGACACTGGGCGACAACGAAAGCCGTTCCGGGGAAAGGAAATCGTGTCGGCCGAACAGGTGCCGACCGGCCGACGCGGCGCTGCTGCCCGGCCTGATCGACACCCACGTCCCTTTGCACGTACCGGAGAACCTCGTGACACTTGCCCCACGGGGTGTCACCACCGGGCTGGACATGGCCTGCCGGCCGCACCGCGGACGACGCGCGGCGGCCCGTCGAGGCCAGGAGCCGACAGCCACCGTAAGCGCGTGCGAGCGAGCCGAGAATCGACCCGGCCGCTTCCGGTGTCGCACCGCGGAGCACGAGCTCGTCGATCGCGGCGCCGGCCAAGCCGACACGTTCGGGCTTGGCGGGCCGCCGGACAAACTGTTGCGCCCGCTTCCTGGAGAACCGGACTCCGGCTCACTCCCGTGGGCTTCCGGACCGTTACGCCGGATGTACCATTCCCGGATGATCGACGACGCGATCGTGACCGCCCACGTCGAACGAGTCGCCGACGCCTTCATCGCGTGCGCCGGTGACCTCATCGCCGAGGTCGTCAACGTCTACGCCCGCGAACTGCCGCATCTGGTTTCGGACGACGAAGCGGTCGTGAACCTGTTGTCGGCAAGCTTGTTGCAGAATCTCGGCACCGTCCTTCGCGTCTTCCGCCACGGGCTCGACCCGGCCCAGGTGCGAGCGCCCGCCGCCGCGATCGAGTACGCCCGGCGCCTGGCCCAACGCGGCACTCCCGTCATCGACCTCATTCGCGCTTATTTCCTCGCCTGCAACACCCTCATCGCCCACGTCCCTTCAGAAGCCGTCCGGCAGCCGGTCGACAGTGACGTGCTGGCCGCAGTCGTTCAGCGGTACCTGACCGATGCCTTCACCTTCATCGACCAGGTGACCCAGCAGGTCGTCACGGCCTACCAAGAGGAACGTGAGCACTGGCTGCTCAACCGCAGCGCGGTGCGCGCGAGGCGGGTGCGAGACCTGCTCGCCAGCGAGCGGGTCGACATCGACGCAGCCGAGAAGACACTCGGATACCGGCTGCGTGGCCGTCATCTCGCCGTCTTCGTCTGGCGCAGCGGTACCGAGGCTTCCGCTCGGTCACTCGAGGCCACGACAACCGCGATCTCGCAGCAGCTCCCCTCGTGCGGAGCGCCGCTGGTCGTTCCCTCCGACGAACACTGCGTGTGGGTGTGGTTCCCGTTGTCGGCAACGACACCGTTCGGCGACGACTTGATCCACCGCGCCACGGACGCGGCCGACCCGCACACCCGGCTGGCACTCGGTGATCCGGGTACCGGGGTCGCCGGATTCCGGGCCAGCCACGATCAGGCCAGGAGAGTGCACGCACTCGCCTTGCTGGTCGACGACCAGTCCGCGCACCGGCACCTCGCCTTCCGCGACGTCGGAGCACTGGCCCTGATGACTGCGGATCTTCCGGCAACGCGCAGCTGGGTTGCCCGCACCCTCGGCAGCCTCGCCACCGACGACGCACAGCACCATCGCCTCCGGGAAACACTGCTGGCGTTCTTGGCGACCGGAAGCAGCTTCACCGCTGCGGCCACGGCACTGACGATTCACAAGAATTCGGTTCAGTACCGTATCCGCAAAGCCGAACAAGTGCTGCAGCGACCCATCGCCGACAACCGGATCGACCTCGAGCTGGCCCTGAAACTGTGCCGGCTCGTAGGCAAAACGGTACTCACTCCGGGAAAGTAGGAAGCCCTTCCAGCTGGCCGCGCAACTCCGGTGTCATGGCCTGCTTGACCTGTTCGACGAGCGCGGCCATCTCATAGCCGATCCGGCCGAGGTCGCTGTCCGAGCTCGCCAGGACAGCCAGGGTCGCTCCGTGGCCGAGTGCCATGAGCATCATGAGCCCGGAGTCCATCTGGACGGCGACATCATTGACGCTTCCAGCCTCGAGGCACCGGGCGGCGCCGGCGGCGAGATTCATGACGCCTGCCGCGATCGCCCCGAGCTGATCGGCTCTGTCCGACGGAAGCCACGCCGACGCCGCCAGCACCAACCCATCCGCCGAGACGGCGATCGCATGAGCCGCGCCGGGTGCTTTCACCACGAGCTCGTCGACGAGCCATGAATTCGCGCGCTGCACCGGAGTCCTGCCGTTGTTCACCATCAATCCTTTTCCTGGGCTTTTCCTCGCACTCGGCCCGGGCGCGGTGAAGTCCAGTGTGGAAGCTCCTCAGCCGCGCACACATCCGCAGCCCTGCACGCCACCCGGACCTGAACCGCCCATGGGGGCAGCTCCGCGATCTTCGGGGTGAATCCAGCATCGCGGAGGTGACCGTGCACTCCTGCTGCAACGCGGTGGTGAGCGTGCGCACCCCACCGCCGAGCGCCACCAGCCGATCGAGCCGCTGGTTGACAGGCAAGCTCCAGTCGCACCACTGCTCCGGCACGCGCGGGGAACCCCAGCCAAGCCGAAGGGTCGCGGGCTTGCTGCGCCGCTGGTTCGTCCAGAGGGGTCATCGAAAGTATCTCCAAGCAACACAGCCCGGCAGGAGCTGGGAGTCCAACACCGGCGACGGGACGAACGAGCCACACCGCGAGCGTGTCGCGCCCACAGCGACCGGCGGGATCGTCCGATGTTAGCGCCAACAGACCGTTCCGATCCGTACTCGCGCAACGACGGACGTTAGCGCCTGGAACCAGCAGCGCGCATTGTGCTGCAAGACCAAATTCTCGACCGGGATACCGACCATGCGACCAAGTCCTCAGCGGCCAGCCATCCCACCGAGACACATTCACGGTGCTGTGTCACGCAAGCGGGCGAACATCAGTGCCCCCGGCGAACCGCCGCAGCCCTCGGTTCCGGCAGTACCAGATCGGCGAACCACACTCCGGAAATCATGATGTTTTCTGGCCATACTCCAGAGGAAAAACTTCATGCCGGCCGATCACATTTCGGAGCATACCGGCTTTGACGGCTCCGTAAAACCAGCGCCGCAACTCACATGCTGAAATCGTGGGTCTCCGATCGGAAACGCTGCCGGGAAGCAGCAGTCGGCGACGAGGTCGTTTTTGCCACGAACGCGGCGCGGCCGCCGATGCCTGCGGCGGACGCTGCCGTGGCGAGACCTCTGCGCGCTGCGGCCCGACCGGCCATTCCCGCTCGGCCGCCCCAGGCACTTGCCCGAGGGTTAGCGTTGCGCGGCTGCGCCGCGGTGGAGCAGGTCGACGAGTGAGTCGAGCCACGGGCCCGTGGGGTCGGCGTGCTCGAGGAGCACTCGGTGCACGATCGCACCGACCAGGCTGAAGATCACCTGCTGGGGGTCCGCGTCTTCGTTCCACTCCCCGCGGCGGCGAGCCCGCTCGGCGATGGCGAACACCGGTGTCGCCTGCTCGCTCATCCGACGTGCGGCAAGGGAGGCGACCTCGCTCGTGGCGCCGCTGCCAATGGCCGCTCGCGCCAGAGCCGCACCTTCGGGACGCGACAGGAACTCCGCGATGGGCTTGGCCAGGGCGTGCAGGTCGGTTCGCAGGTCACCCGTGTCGGGACTGCCGGCGAACTCGGTGCGCAGCCCGTCCATGGCGGCGGCAACGAGGGCTTCTTTGGTGGGCCAGCGCCGGTAGACGCTGGTCTTGTTGACCTCGGCGCGGCGCGCGACGCGATCGACGCTCAGCTTGTCGAACCCGCTCTCGGCCAGTTCGGCGCGCACGGCCGCGAGGATCGCCGCCACCACGGGGGCGCCGCGGGGGCGTCCCACGTCACGACGGCTCGGCACGTCCGGGCCATCACCCATCCCCAGCTCCCATCCTGCTGTACCTGCCGCAGCCCGCCCGACGATATCGCGGTCGCACCGCACACCACCCGCCGACGACCGGCGGTGGACGACGCGGCGCCACCTCCCCTATTATTGCAACAACATGTTGCAATGGAGGTTGCCTGTGCAGGTCTGCGTCGTTGCCATCGACACGCGTGGCGGTGTCCAGCCCTACGCCGCCCTGGCCCTGGGCCTGCAGAAAGCGGGACATCAGGTCCGTGTTGTCGTGCCGGAGGACTTCACCGGCTGGCTGACCGGCCTGGGGCTCGATGCGGTGCCGCTGCCCGGACGCATGGACGACGCCGCACGCGCCGCGGCCGAGGCCGGGTTCTCCCGCGGTGTTGTCCCCAAGGGCATGCGCGAGCAGCTGCTCCGGCAGTCGTTGCTACACGCTCGCGCGCTGCTCGACTACGCCGACGGCACCGACGCCCTGCTGGGCGGTATCGGCGGCGCGGTACTCGGGATCGACGTGGCGGAGCGACTCGGCATCCCCTTCGTGCCCGCGCACCTGCACCCGGTCGGGGCGGTCTCCCCTGCGGTCACCGGTGTGCTGACGCCTTGGATGCCGGCCTGGACCGGAGCTGCGGGCAACCTGATCGGCTCGGCGATCACCGAAGCGGGGCTCACGCTGCCTTTTCGCGCCGTCTCCCGTGCCGTGCGCCCGGACGTGCTCGGCCTGCCCCGTCGCCGGGCCCGGCCGAGAAACCCCCCGCCTCCGGTCTACGGGTTCAGCAGGCACGTCGTGGCCGTACCCGCGGCCTGGAACGTCACCGGTTACTGGTTCCTGCCTGAGGAGCCTGAGTGGACTCCGCCGGCGGAGCTCGTCACGTTCCTCGATTCGGGCGAGGCTCCCGTCTGCATCGGCTTCGGCAGCATGGTGAGCGGTGATCCCACCACGACCGCCCGAACGGTCACCGAAGCGATCCGGCGGGCCGGGGTCCGGGCGGTGCTGCTCACCGGGTGGAGCGGCATGAGTGACATCGCCGCCTCCGAGGACGTGTTCGTCGTCGACCAGGTGCCACACTCGTGGCTGTTCCCCCGGTGCGCGGCGGTGGTCCACCACGGCGGCGCCGGCACCACCGCCGCCGCTCTGCGGGCGGGCGTCCCCGCTGTTGTCGTGCCACACGGAGTCGACCAGCCCTTCTGGGCGAAGAGGGTCGCCGAGCTCGGCGTGGGGCCGCGGCCGCTGCCCCGGCCCCGGTTGTCCGCGCGCTCCTTGGCGACCGCTCTCCGCACGACGCTCGCGGACGATGGCATGCGCGCCCGCACCGCACGCCTCGGAGAACTGATCAGTGCCGAGGACGGCATCACGGCTGCGGTCGGCCTCCTCGGCGAAACCGCCGGTGGGCCTTCCTGACCTGCTGCCGTACTGGTCGACAGCCACAGATCCAGTATCGGCTGGCAGAGTCACCATTCGGTGCCGAACGGTGGGTGCGGGTGGGAACCTCGCACCCACCGTGGGGAATCCCGGTCGGTTCCGTGGCGCTGTCCCGCGGAACTACCGCGATGCGGTCACTTCTTGAAGACGTCCTTGACCTTGTCCGCCGCGTTTCCGACGACGTCCTTGACGTCTTCGACCGCGCCCTTGAGCCCGGCCTTCACCTGATCGCTCTTGCCCTCGGCCTGCAGCCGCTCGTCACCGGTCACGGTGCCGGTCGCTTCCTTGGCCTTGCCACCGAGTTCCTCGGCCTTGTTGCCGATCTTGTCGCCCAACGACATCGTGGATCTCCCTGTCTCCGCGGCGCCACCCAGGCGGTGGCGCCCTTCGACCAGGAAGACAACCGAACACGGCTGTTCGTCACTCACCCCACCAGGTGAATGCGATCACGGACCGATCCGGCGAACGAGAGCCACGACACACGATCGGTTCGTGACGTTTCCCGGACAGCGGTGTCCATCTGGTGTGCAGGCAAGCGGGACGGAATCCGCAACACCGGCACGGACACACCGATCCGAACCGTATTCAGGGAGACGCCATGACGAACCCCGCCACCACGACCAGCGGCACCGGCAAGGCCGCGGGCCCGGCGACCGGCACCCTCACCAAGGCCGCGGACAGCGCGCTGTCCTCCAGCCACGGCAGCACCACGATCTCCGATGTCGTGGTGCAGAAGGTCGCCGGCATCGCCACTCGCGAGGTGTCCGGAGTCCACGCCCTCGGCGGCGGTGCCGCCCGCGCCTTCAACGCGCTGCGCGAACGCATCCCCGGCGCCACCGCATCGGCCGGGCAGGGCGTCTCCGTCGAGGTCGGTGAACGCCAAGCCGCGATCGACCTGCAGGTTCTCGTCGAGTACGGCGTGTCCATCACCGATCTCTCCCGCTCGGTCCGGCGCAACGTCATCACCGCGGTCGAGCAGATCACCGGGCTCGAGGTCGTCGAAGTGAACATCAACGTCTCCGACGTCCGCCTCCCCGGCGACGACGACGCCGACGAGCAGGCCGACACCGGCCGCGTCCAGTGACCCGCGGCGTCGCGATCGACGCCGACGCCATCGCCGCCGCTGTGCTGGCCCTGCCCGCCGTGGCGGGCCTGCACAGCGGCCGGTTCGGGGAGATCGCCACCCTCCTGCCCCACCGGCGTCTCCCCGGAATCCGCATCCGGCCCGACGAAATCACCATCGGCGTGACCGGCCGCTACCCGGCGACAGTGGCGGAAATCGGCAACGCGGTTCGCGCCGCGATCGCCCCGGCCGACCGGCCGGTGAACGTCCGCATCGGGGACATCGCCCCGCCGAACCACTTCCATCGACACATCGGAGAACAACCATGACGTCGACCCACCTCGGTCTGCTGACCGGGCTCGTCCTCGGCCTGGCCGCCGCGTTCGGCGGCTTCGGCGCCTTCCTCCTGGTCCTCGTCCTCGGCGCGCTCGGCCTGCTCGCCGGCCGGTACCTCGACGGCAAGCTCGACTTGTCGGCGCTGTCCGGCCGTGACCGAGGCTGACCCGCCATGACCACCGCGACCACGACCGCGCCGGCGCACTCGGACGCCGGCGACCGCGGCGCGCTGACGATCGGGGACACGGCGGTCGAGCGGATCGCCACGACCGCGGTCACCGAAGTCGACGGCGTCGGCGGATCCGCCACCCGGGTGCTGGGTGTGGCCGTCGGCAGCGAGGACCCCGACCGCAGCGCCAAAGTCACCGCGACCGTCGCCGGCGACACCGCCGCGCTGACGGTGCGCCTGTCGATCAGCTACCCGCGGTCGGTTCTTCGGACCACCGACGCCGTCCGCGAACACCTCATCCGCCGGGTGCACGAACTCACCGGCCTGGCGGTGGAGCGTGTCGACATCACCGTCACCGCCCTGCACACCGCGCACGCCGACACCAGGAGGGTCCAGTGAAACGCCGTCCCCGCCGCAGCACCCCGGCCGTGCTCACCGCACTCGTCCTGCTTGCCGCGTGCGTCCTCGCCGCCGTTGTCGCGATTCAGCTGATCCTGGGGCAACGGCCGTGGATCAGCTACGACAGCGTCGCCGGATGGCTGCACGCACAGCGCTGGAACGGCCTGGTCCCCGCAATCGCCGGTGGCGTGGTGGTGCTGCTCGGGCTCGTCCTGGTCCTCGCCGCGGTCTTCCCCGGCAAGCTCACCGTGCTTCCCCTGCAGGGCGAGCCGGAGTCGGGGGCGTCCCGCCGCAGCTACCGCTCCACCCTGCGGACCGCCGCGGCCGGCGTCGACGGCGTGTCGGGGGCGAAGCTGACCCTCAGACGCCGCAAGGTCATCGCGCGCGTGCGCACCGGACGAACCAGGACCGACGGCCTGGCCGAGGCCGTTCACGCCGCCATTTCCCGCCGCCTCGCCCAGATCGCACCGGCGACCGAACCCGCCGTGAAGGTGAAGGTCAAGGCCACCAGGAGCGCGTCATGAGCAGCCTCAACCGCCCAGCCCGCCTCAACCGCACCCTGCTGACCCTGATCGGACTGCTCCTGCTCGCGGCCGGCGGATTCGCCGTCGCCACCCACTTCGGCAAGCTCCGGCTGCTCGCCGCGGACACCCCGCTCGTGCCCGGCACCGCCCGACCACCCGGCTGGGTCTGGTACGTCGTCGCCGCGTCCGCCGTCATCGCCGGTCTCCTGCTGCTGCGCTGGCTCGCCGCCCAGCTGGCCCGTACACCCAAGACCCACACCTGGCGCTTCGGCACCGAACCCGACCGCGGCACCACCGAACTGGCACCCGGTACGGCCGTCGAACCGTTCCTCGCCGAAGTCCGCACCTACCCCGGCGTCCACGCGGCGCACGCGACCCTCACCGGCTCCCGCGACGCCCCGGCACTCGTCCTGGTCCTCGGCGCCGAGCAGGACGGTGAACTCAGCACCATCCGCAACCGCCTCGACACCCACGGCCTGCCGCGGCTCCGGCAGGCTCTCGACCTCGACACCCTCCCGGTGACGATCGAATTCCGGTTCACCACGAGCACCGGCCCGCGCATTCGGTGAATTGCGGAATCCTCGCACCACCCGCCGGCACCGGTAGGTCACCAGACGCTCCTGATGACCTACCGGCGAAGCGATCGGCTGCCGGCCTCGACGGCCGGAACCGATCACCAGAACATCATGAACCGATGTTTCACAGCAGGCCGAGAACCGAATTCAGGAGCCCGCCACCGGCGTCGCCGCTGGAGTCGACACCGTTCCCGCCGTCGACGTCTCCGGTGCCGTCGCACCCGACGCTGCTGTTCACCTCGGTCCCGCCGGATCCGTTCGGTCCCGCCTGGACGTTCGACGCGTGGTAGTCGGCGCAGGGAACGGTCGCGCCACCGGCGGAGACCGTCTGCGCCGACGCGACGCCGGCCGCACCCAGGATGAGGGGAGCCGCCAAGGCAGCACCCACGACGCCGAGCCGCAAGCTCTTCCGCATGTGAAGTTCCTTTCTCGTTTTTCTTGTTGTTGCGAACGTCCCACCCACAAGTTCCGGCGGGACGACGTTCAGATAGCCGAACCGGCAGCGGATATGCGCGATACGACGGACAAGATCGGCAAGTGATTCGATCAGGGCACCGAATTGTCGGAATCCGCCGAGTTCCGGCCGGCCGGCGTCACCACGCGGGAACGGCCTGGTACCCGACGCCTCGCACGGTGCGGACCAGACGGGGACGCCGAGGGTCGGGTTCGATCTTGTTCCGGAGCCGGCACACGTGGAGGTCGAGCAGCCTCGTGTCCGCCAGGCGCGCGGACCCCCACAGACGCCGGGTCAGCTCGCTACGGCTCACGGCCATCGGCGCTGCCGCCGCGAGCTCGGCCAGCAGGCGGAACTCGGTGCTCGTCAGCCGCACTTCGCGGCCGCACCGGTGAACCTGCCTCTCCACCATCCGGATCTCCACCTCACCGAGACGCACCGTGGCCGGCTGGGCCGTGATCGTCCGGCGCCGGAGCGAGGCCCGGATCCTCGCGGCGAACTCCGCGGCCGCCAACGGATCCACCACGCACTGATCGGCACCCGCGCCGAGAGCCGCCACGGCTTCCCCGACGGTCGGCCGGTGGAGGATGACGACGATCGGCGCTTCGCTCCGGCGCCGGACGGCCCGGCAAAGGGTCACGCCGTCCACCCCGGGCAACCCGAAGTCCACCAGTACGACGTCGACGCGATCAGCCAGGAGTACGTCGAACGCGTGATCCGCCGACGAGACGCAGCAGAGGGAAATCCCCTCCGCCAGGAGCGCCCGCGCCAGCGCTTTGACCGGCGAGCGACCGTCGACGAGCACTGTCCGGATCATTGCTGGTCACGACTCCGAGGTTTGCGGCCGCCGGCCGGAACGGCATCGGTAGGCCGCCGGCGGCGTGCGGCGACCTACCGGCCGGCGGCGGTGGCGGGGCACGCCATCCACCGTCCGTGGCAGCGAGAACTTCACCACCACGTGCTCACACGGTATTCCCCCGAAGCGCGGAATGGCACTGCCGCAACGCGAAAGAGTGTCCCGACTGTTCGATTTCGGCAGCAGCCACCTGAAGCGCCGGTGATTCCCGCGGCGATTAAACCGTGCCGGGGAGGGTAATCAGTTCTCCGCGACGCTCCGAAATTCCAGATGGGAATCACGATGACCCACCGCGCGCTCGGCCGGGCAACCTCCGCTCGCTCCCCACGGTTCCCGGAACCACGGAACACCGGCCCACGGCACCGGCTGCACAGATCGAACGGCCTTCCGCGGCTGGCCCTCGAAGTGTTGTGCGCGGGACTGCTCCTGGGCGCGCTGGTGACGACGGCCACGGTGATCACCACGATCACCCTGCGCTGACCGTGACTGACGGTAGCCCGGCAGCTTCGCATGACAGTTGTTTGAAGACAACAGAACCGGCCGCGAGCTGTCCGGGGCACCGCCGGAGCAACCCCTGCGGCCAACCGAGCCACCGAAAACCACGGTTTCTTTATTGAACACTGGACAACACCTTGTCCTTCGCCATATAGTCCGGCCCCACGGATGATCTCCGGTTGCCGTCGTCAACAGCAATGCGAATGCCGCCGTCCGACACGCCCCGCTCATCAGCCGGGCTTTCGGCGCCGCCGCGTGACCGTGAACCGAGAAGGAATGATGAGCGGATCGACTCCCCGGGTGGCAGCACCGCCGCGGCCGATCACGTCATTTTCGGTGCCGGAACTCGCCAGGGCCCGGTTCGCGGCGGACAGCCTCGCCGGGCGTCCGGGGTACGGTGCGGAGGCCGAGTCCGGTCTGCTCACCTTGCTCGCCGGAGAACTGATCCAGCAACGGTTCTCCGCCGGCGCCGAACTGGGCCACCTGGACGGCTGGTGCGCCGGCATCTGGATCATCCAGACCGGGACGGTCGAACTGACCATGGCGAACGGACGTGATCGGCTCGTCCTGCAGACGGTGTGCCGCGGCGAGGCGTTCGGCGTGGTCCGGCTGCTGGACGGGCAACCACGTCCGTACGCGGTCCGCGCGAGCACCGAGGTCACCGCGCTGCTCCTGCCCGTCACGACCTTCCCGCACCTGCGCCAGGACCGATCGTTCATGGAACTGGTGGTCGCCGGCCTGACCCGCCGGTTGGTACGCGCGTGGGACCACCTGGCGGCCGTGCTCGCCGACGACCTCCGCACCAAAGCGGCGCGGATTCTGCTGGCCGAAGAGCGAGAGGGCGTCGTGCCCCTGTCGCAGGCGACTCTCGCCAATCTCCTCGGAGTGTCACGGCCGGCGCTCAACGTGGCACTGGGAAGTCTCCGGGACGCCGGCCTCGTCGAACTCCGCTACCGGCGGATTCCGATCCTCGACCACGACGGCCTCGAGGCGGCGGCACGGATACCGTCAACCGCCGGCCCCGCCACAGACCTGCTCTGACCACCTCAGGGCAGGATCATCATGCCGGTCGGCAACTCGTCCCACAGCACGCTCGCGATGCGGAGCAGGCCGGTCGATGGCGCGTGCACGACGAGGCTGAGACCGATCGTGCTGAGCTGACGGGCCGTCCGGGCGAGAGCGGCGACCGCCGGCCCGTCAGGATCGCTCAAGTCGCGGACGTGGAGCTGCACATCGGTCCGAGTGCTCAGAGCGCGGTCGACCGCAGCCGTCAACGCCCGGCTGAACACCGCCCGATTCCGCAGGTCGACTCGGCCGATGACGCGCATTCCGCTCTCGACGGGCACAATCTGCAGGTTTTCGTCGCGATAGGACAGTGCGGGATCGATCCGGTCGCGGTGCGCCGCCGCCCAGAGGTGCGCCTCCGTACCGCACCGGCGCCGATCGTAGGCGCACAGGAACGCACCCGGCCGGTCACCGATCAGCCGGTCGATGCCCGTCTCGAACCCGTCGGCTTCGGGCGGGCGCAGCTTCTCCCGGATCCAGTTGGCCTCCACCATGATCCGGAGCCCGGAGAACCCTTCCGCTCTCGTGTTGTCGGCGTATCGGGCGAGCCAGGCGAACAATCCCTCGGGTTGGTCGAGAGGCAGCCGGATGTGGTGATCGCGGACCGACATGACCAGCAGCTGACCTCGGTCGGTCAAGCGACCGACGTTTACCCCCGCCGCCGCAAGCCGGTCGAGCGCCCGCAACCGTTCCCCTGCTGACACCAGACAGCAGACCCGCTCACCGAGCTGGACACCGACGGTGACGAACGAGTAGATCAACCTGCGGTACTCCGCATCGGAACCGAAGACGGCACCGGCGTGCTCGTATCGGACGGCACCCTCGCCGGTTTTCGGCTTCGACCGGCGGACGTCCAGCGGACCTGTCATCCCTCGTCAGACCTTTCCGTTAGCTTGCGCTCGTCCTTCGCCAGGCGACGGTCGACCGGGTACGAGCGAGGTTGTGCACACCCTGGCGTGGACGGGTGCAGGTGCCGGCCGGCCGGCACCTGCACCCAGCGGTTCCCTCAAGCGCCGACGCACTGTCCCGTGCCTGAGGTCACCAGATTCCCGACGGCGCCCTCCGGGCCGGCGCTCACCTGCCAGGCCTGGTAGTAGGCACAGCCCGCATCGCGGCCGCTCCCACCACCCCCGGCGCACCCACCGACGCCGGTGCCGGTCGTGGCCGCGGCGGCACCGTTCGGCCCGGCCGCGACCGAACCGGCCTGGTAGTGGGCACAGCCCGCGCCACCGCCGCTCTGCGCGGACGCCACCCCCCACCCCGCCACCAGAAGCGGAACGGAAATCCCGACCGCGGTCATGCTCTTCACCAAGAGATTCATTTTTTTGTTCCTCACTCGCTTTGTGCGACCCGACGAATTCACCGGGTCGCGCACATGGTCGTGGTTTCAGGACCGCGCCACAGAGCCAGAGCTCCGTCTCATATTTGCCGTACACGTCCTCCGACGCGAGGAACACTACCGCACACTTCGCCGGTGAACACCCCGCCGAAGCACGTTGCGAACACCTACCACCCAGGCAGGTGTAGGGTTTGTTCGAATTTTACCGTTACCGGTTCCGAGAACTCGCGCGAGAAGATCCGAACTCGCTTTCCCGGTCTCGGAAAGTCATCTGCTTGACGATTTACTCGACCAGCCGAGTGATGCTCCGGCAAAGGTGTCTGACCAGGCAGTTCCCAGGGTAGCCCGCCCGTTGTCCGCGACGTCCCCGACAAGTCGTTCTGGCCGGACTTCACTTCTCCGCAACACAGAATCCCTGCCGACCGCACGTTACCGATCCACCTGGGCAGCACCACGCGAAGCCCAGTACTCGACGATCGCACTCAAGGCCACAAACGGTGAGAAACCATGACGCAAACCGATGACTTCCCAGCCTCCAATTCAGCCCAATCACCCCGCTACTCCGCGCGCCGCAACGCGAGATTCGCGCTCGATTGCCTCTTGCCGGGCGATCCACCCGACTTCGGCGCCCAGGACGATCTGCTCGACAGCCTCGCACAGGAGCTCGTTCCCGTTCGCTGCGCGCCGCGCACCGTGCTGTGCCGGCGCGACCACCGGCCCGATGGCGTCGCGTTCATCCAGGACGGCATCGTCGAACTGGTGACGGGTCCTCGCGACGTGGTGACGCAGACACTCTGCCGCGGAGACGTACTGGGACTCGAAGAACTGATCAGCGGAAGAACGGCTCCGCGGCTCGCCCGCGCGGCGAGCCACGTTTCGTACTTGTTCCTGCCAACCGACCCCCTGCTCAACGCTTTCCTGTCGCGCCCCGGCGCCGCACCGCACCTGATGTCCGGCTTGGCCGACCGCCTGGTCACCACGTCGGGACGGCTCGCGACGGTGCTGGAAGGCGACGTCGAGCAGCGCACGGCGCGCATGCTGCTCTTGGAGGAACGCAACGGCGTCCTGGTGATTTCCCAGTCCGCGCTCGCTGCCATGGCCGGTGTGTCACGCCCCAGTCTCAACCGGGCTCTGAGGGCGCTGAGCGACCGGAACGCCGTTCAGCTCCAGTACCGCCGGATCCGGATCCTCGACGAGTCGCTCCTCAGAGCCGCAGCGACGGCCGACCGGTCCGGCCGGTGGCCGTCCTCGGCACCCGACGACAGCCTGAGCGACGTGTCGTCGACGCACCACACACCCGACGCCGCCGTCGCGCGCGACACTCACGAAAGGAGCTGACCGGAGATGACCGACCCAGCGAACCACGGACGCGCTTGGGAACCGCCGAGCACTGACCGGCGCCCGTCCGGCACCCACGAAGTGCACGTCGTGAACCATCCAGGCCATCCCCCGGACTGCGGTGAAATGTATCTACGCCACTTCGCATCCGCACGCGCCTACGCGAGGCAGTTCACGTACAACCACGCGGATGCGGAAGACATCACCGCCGAGGCGTTCGCCCGGATATTCGCCCTGATCCAGCGTGGTCTCGGACCCGGTACCGACGGGTTCAAGACCTACCTCCGGCACACGGTGCGGTCGTGCGCCGTCTCCCACATCAAGAAACGCGAACGGGAGTACTTGGCGGACGGAGCAGTGTTCGCCGGCCTGACCGGCCCGGACGGTCTGGACGCCATCGCCGACCGGCAGGCGACCGCCGACCGGCAAAGCCTGCTGGTACAGGCGTTCGGCGAGCTGTCGGCCAGACACCGGCTGGTGCTGCTGCTGACCGCCGTCGACGGCGTCCAGCCGTCCGTCGTGGCCATGGCGCTCAACAAGACGCCGAATCAGCTGACCGCACTCGCCTACCGTGCCCGCAACAACCTGCGCGACGCCCTTCACCGGCTCGCCGAGCGCGAGGCGCACTCCGGGAACACGGCCGGCCCACAGTGATCACCGGCTGTCGGTGCCTCCACGCCCGGTGATCGTCCGGCCGGCTCCCGCGTCACCGCGGCCGACCGGACGCGCACCTCCTTCGACCCGGCGCCGGTCGCGGACGAACGTGGTCACTCCTCCGCTTTTCGCGGAGGCCGTTCGTTCGCGATCAGCACCGCCATCAAGGGCAGCGGCACTCGTACTGCTCCGAGCCCGGGGTTCAGGTCTGCTCGAGCCGCGGGAACGTGACCTCGTGCAGGACCAGCAGCACTGCCGCGGCGACCGGGATCGCGACGAGCGCGCCGATCACCCCGAGCAGGACCCCGCCGAGCAGGACCGCGACCACCGTGACCAGCGCGGGCACCTTGAGGACCCTGCCGATGATCCGCGGGACCAGCAGGTAGTCCTCGAGCACCCGGTAGACGAGGAAGAACCCGACGGTGGCCACCGCGACCGGCCAGGACACCGTCAGCGCCACCAGCGACACGGCGATCCCGCCGATGACCGTGCCGAGAACCGGGATCAGGTCGAGCAGGGCAACGAGGATCGCGAGCAGCAGCGCGTACGGCACCCCGAAGATCAGCAGCCAACCGAACGTGACCGACCCGGCGATCAAGGAGACCAGCGCATTGCCCAGCACGTAGCCGCCCACCTTGGCGAAGATCTCGTCGCCGATCAGGATCACCCGCGGCCGGCGCGAGCGGGGCGCCAGCCGGTAGAAACCCCGGCGGACGCGCGGCAGGTCCGCCAGGAAGTAGATCGTCAGCACGACCACGACCAGCAGGTCCCCCAGCGTCCCGAGCACGGCCTTGCCTGCCGACAAGGCCGTGTCGAGCACTCCGGCCCCGCCACTGAGCAGCTGCTGCAGGTGCTGCTGCAGCCCGAAGCGGTTGTCGAGCTGCCCCAGCGGGGAACTGCGGTCCTGCAACGTCTGCAGGTACCGCGGCGCCTGGTGCGCAAACGCCGCCGCCTGCTCCACGACCACCGGGATCGCCAGGGCGAGGAACCCGCCGACCACGACCAGCAGCCCGGCCAGCACGGTCAGCACCGCCGCCCAGCGCGGGAACCGGCGGCCCACCAGCCACGACACTGCCGGCTCCACGCCGATCGCCAGGAACAGCGCCAGCCCGATCAGCATGAGGGTGTGCTGCGCCGCGCCGATCGCCTGGGCGAGCACGTAGGCCACCGCCACCCCAGCGGCCCCGAGCAGTCCGACGAAGAACGGCGACTTCCGGTTCAGCCGGCGGCCGGGTTCGCCCAGCGGCCGGGCCGGGGTGCGCAGCAGCGCGGCCTCCGCCTCCGCCTCGGCGACCGTGCCTTCGTCCTCGGTGTGGGGCTGGGCGATCAGGGCGTGGTGCCCCTCGCGCGCGGGACCCGCGCGGTCGCCGCGTTCACCGCCGGAAAACGTTGCCATCGTCGAATCCCTCCGTAGCGCCGGGTGCCGACGAGGGCGAGTTCCCCCATCCGCTGGTTTGAAGCGGTACCGCCAAGACAGCTTCGGATCCGAAGGCGAATCTTCCCGAACGGACGGCGCCGCCGGTGTCCGATCAGAACCGGAAGACCGGTCGCACGCAACCCTGCTGCTTGTGCTTGAACATCTCGTAGCCCTTCGGTCCCTCGTCGAGGGTCATCGGGTGGGTGGCGAAGTGCCGGGTCGGCAGTTCGCCGCGGGCGATGCGGTCGAGGAGGCCGGGGATGTAGCGCTGCCCGTGCTGCTGGGCGCCGCGGAAGACCAGCCCCTTGTTCATCAGCGCCCCGAGCGGGAACTTGTCCACCACACCGGCGAACACGCCCAGGCAGAAGACCGACCCGCCCTTGCGACACGCGTGAATGGCTTCGCGCAGGGCGGTGGGCCGGTCGCTCTGCAGCCGCAGCTGCTGCTTGAGCTGGTCGTAGGCGTACTCGGGGCCGGGGCTGTGGGCCTCCATCCCGACGGCCTCGATGCACACGTCGGGTCCGCGACCGCCGCTGAGCTCGCGCAGCTCGGCGCCGACGTCGGTCCGGGTGTAGTCGAGGGTTTCCGCCCCCATGTGCTCGCGAG
Source organism: Amycolatopsis sp. NPDC004747 (assembly GCF_053601335.1). Lineage (NCBI taxonomy): Bacteria > Bacillati > Actinomycetota > Actinomycetes > Pseudonocardiales > Pseudonocardiaceae > Amycolatopsis > Amycolatopsis sp. NPDC004747. The sequence goes on from NZ_JBSGBQ010000003.1 coordinate 39,959, forward strand.
CCTGACGCAGCCGTTCGGGAATGCGATCGATGACGATCACCCGCTCGGCGCCGAGCAGCGCCGAGGCGCGCGCGGCAACCTGCCCGACCGCCCCCGCACCCCACACCGCGACGACGTCACCCGGCTTGACGCCACCGAGGTCGGCACCCATCCACCCGGTCGGGCCGGCGTCGGAGGCGAACACGGCGGCCAGGTCGTCGTCCAGCCCGTCCGGGACCGGGAAGCTGCCGTGGTCGGCGAACGGTACCCGGATGTACTCGGCGTGACTGCCGGCCAGGCCACCCAGGGCGTGGGAGTAGCCGAAGCAAGCGCCCACGTCCGCACCCCACAGGGCCTGGGTGATGCCGGAGTTGGTGTTGGCGTTGTCGCACAACGACCACAGGTCATGGGTGCAGTACCAGCAGCTGCCGCAGCCGGCGAACGAGCACACGACGACCCGGTCGCCGACCTTGCGCTTCCGCACGCCCGGGCCGGCCTCGACGATCTCGCCGAGGAACTCGTGCCCGAGCACGTCACCGGCCTGCATGGCGGGGATGTACCCGCCGAGCAGGTGCAGGTCCGAACCGCAGGCCGCACTGGCCCGCACCTTGACGATCACATCGCCGCTGTTGCGGATCTCCGGGTCGGGCACCTGCTCGACCCGAACCTCGTTGATTCCTTCCCAGCACAGTGCCTTCACAGCCGGCCCTCTCCTTGTGCGATGTGGGTGACCCGGCTCAGCAGACGGCCGACCGGGCCCGGGTGGGTGGTCGCGGGCGCGTCGGGGTGGACGATCTCGCCCACCTCGAGGAGGGATTTGGCCTCGCGCAACGCCACCCGCACTCGCTGGCGCGGGTCCTCGCCCTGCAAGCGAGCAGACGCCGAGGCCGGTCCGCGTCGGGTGAGCCGGGCGGCGAGTTCCGTGCCCTTGTCGCCCGGCGCGGGCCGGACCTCGACCTCGACGAGATCGCCGAGCTCCACGAGCGGTGCGGGCAACGATCCGTCGGAGACCTCGTCCGGCGGCCGGAGGATCGTGACGACCAACCACCTGTCCGGAGTCTCGTCGCCCTCCCGCCGACGTCCGGACATCGCCCGCCGTACCGCGCCGATGCCCGCGACTCCTATTCCTGCCACGGTCGCCAGTTCTGCGAACCGAGCCTTTGCCGTCATCTCCGGTCTCCTTCTCCTGGCCGTCCTGGACCGCGGCTCCGGCTTGGGCCGAGCCCGCACCGGCGCTGTTCATTCGAGTCGTGCCCGGTGATCAGCAGGCCATGGCGGGCTTGACAGCGACTGGGTTCCACCGCCATCGCGGCTGTCGAAGTGCCCGTGACCGCGCTCAGATTCCCCCTGCGGTCGCGGGTACACGCGACGCGCCACTTTTTCCTGATTCATGTCGTCCGCCGTATGCGACGGTCGGGCCTACGTCCGGCGAGTCACCTGATCGTGCTACACCTGACCGGTGACGGCTGCACACCCGCAACTTCACGGGAGCGCGGGCAGCAGAGCGTCGAGGGTGATCGGCAGCTTCCGCACCCGGACGCCGGTCGCGTGGTACACCGCGTTCGCGACCGCCGCCGCGGTGCCGACGATGCCGATCTCGCCGACTCCCTTGGTGCCCATCGGGTTCACGTGCGGGTCGTGCTCGTCGAGCCAGTCCGCGCGCAGGTCGCCGACGTCGGCGTTGGTGGCGATGTGGTACTCGGCCAGGTCGTGGTTGACCACGTGCCCGGTGCGCGGGTCGAGCACGCTGTCCTCGAACAACGCCATCGACAACCCCATCGTCATGCCGCCGAGGAGCTGGGATCGGGCGGTCACCGGGTTGACGATCCGGCCGGCCGCGAACGTGCCCCACAGTCGCGGGACGCGGATCTCGCCCGTGTCGGCGTCGATCCGCACCTCGGCGAACTGCGCGCCGAACGCGTACATCGAGTACTGCTCTTCGGCCGGGTTTTCCGGCGTGTCCGCGCTCGCCTCGGCGCCGTCGGCCGGGTCGGTGCCGAACTTGCCGCGGAACGCCTCCGCCGCGGCGACGATCGCCGTTCCCCAGGAGGCGGTGCCGGACGAGCCGCCGGCGACCGTCGCCTTCGGGTAGCGGGTGTCGCCGATGCGGACCTCGACGTTCGACGCGGGCACACCGAGGGCGTCGGCCGCGATCTGCGGCAGGATCGTCCAGGCGCCCGTGCCCAGGTCGGCGGCGCCGATCTCCACGACGTACCGGCCGTCTTCGAACCGGACCAGCGCCGTGGACCCGGGCGAGCGCTTCGCCGGGTACACCGACGCCGCGACGCCGGTCCCGGTCAGCCAGCGGCCCTCGCGGCGGACACCCGGCCGCGGATCGCGGTCCGCCCAGCCGAAGCGCTCGGCTCCCGTGCGCATGCAGGCGACGAGGTTCCGGCTGGAGAACGGCCGTCCGTTCTCCGGATCCCGCTGCGGCTCGTTGCGCACCCGCAGCTCGACCGGGTCCATGCCCAGGGCCACGGCGAGTTCGTCCATCGCGACCTCGGGCCCGAACATGCCGGGGCACTCCCCCGGTGCCCGCATCCACGACGGCACCGGCACGTCCAGCGCGGCGAGCCGGTGACTGGTGGCCCGGTTCGGCACCGCGTACATCATCCTCGCGGGCACCGCGGTCTGCTCGGCGAACTCCTTGATCCGCGAGGTTTGCTCGACGACGTCGACCCGCAGCGCGCGCAGGCGCCCGTCCCGGTCCGCGCCGAGCCGGACGCGCTGGATCGTGGGCGTGCGGTACCCGGCGAGGGCGAACATCTGCTGCCGGGTCAGCGCCAGCTTCACCGGGCGGCCCGGCACCGCGCGGGCAGCCAGCGCGGCGAGCACGACGTTCGCGTGCGGCGTGCCCTTCGAGCCGAAGCCGCCGCCGACGTACGGGCAGCGGACCCGGACTTTGTCCTCGGGCAGACCGAACACCTCGGCGACGGTGGAACGGACCGGGTGGACGCCCTGGGTGGAGTCCCACAGGTCGAGTATCCCGTTGTCCCACAATGCGGTGGTCGCGTGCGGCTCCAACGGGTTGTTGTGCTGCATGGCCGTCGTGTAGGTCCCCCCGACGGTCACTTCGGCGCCTTCGAGTCCGGCGTCGGCGTCACCCTGCGCGGTGTCGGTCGGGAAGTCCGGGTTCACCGAGTCCGGCGCATACAGGTCGTCGCGGCCGGCGCGCAGCTCGACGTCGTGCGGCTCGACGTCGTACTCGACGGCCACCAGCTCCGCGGCGTGCCGGGCGATCTCCGGTGTCTCGGCCAGCACCAACGCGACCACGTGACCGCGGAAGGGCACCTCGCGAGCCTGCAGCACGGCCAGCTCGGCGTCCTCGGTGCTCGCCAGCCGCTCGGCGGTGAACGGCGTGATCACCTGCACGACGCCGTCGAGGCTTTCGGCGGCCACGGTGGCGATCCGGGCGCAGCGGCCGCGGCCGATCGTGGCCTGCACCGGGTGGCAGTACACCGGCCGGTCCGCCGGCGCTTCGAAGGCGTACGGCGCGGTCCCGGTCACCTTGGCCGGGCCGTCACGGCGGGTGGTGGCGGTGCCGATGGCGTGGGGTTCAAGCAGTTCGGTCATCGGGTCCGCTCCTCGGTCGTCACCTCGCGCAGCACCGCGGCCAGGGTGCGGCGGACGAGCGGGATCTTGAACGCGTTCCCGCCGTCGACGCCGTCGAGCGCGCGGGCCCCGGCCAGCTCGGCGTCCGCGGCCGCCGCGAACACGTCCTCGCCCGGCCGGGCACCGCGCAGCACGGCCTCCGCTTCGGTGGCCCGCCACGGTTTGTGCGCCACCCCTCCGAACGCGACGCGGACATCGGCGATCGCGCCGTCCACAAGGGACACGCCGGCGGCGACGGAAACCAGGGCGAACGCGTACGAGGCCCGGTCGTGGACCTTGCGGTAGGCGGATCGCTGCGCCCACGGCACGGCGGGCAGGGTGAAGCCGGTGATCAGCTCGCCGTGTTCGAGGACGGTGTCGCGTTCCGGGTGCTCGCCGGGCAGCCGGTGCAGGTCGGTGAAAGCGATTTCCCGCTCACCACCGGGCCTCGCGACGTGCACCCGCGCGTCCAGGGCGCTCAGCGCGACGGCCATGTCGGACGGGTGCGTCGCCACGCACGCCTCGGACGCGCCGAGGATCGCGTGCTGGCGCGTGGCGCCGCCGACCGCCGAGCAGCCCGAGCCGGGTTCCCGCTTGTTGCACGGCGTCGTCACGTCCTGGAAGTACAGGCATCGCGTGCGCTGCAACGGGTTTCCCCCGGTCGTGGCCATGTTGCGCAGCTGGGCGGAGGCCCCGGCGAGGAGCGCCTCGGCCAGCACCGGACAGCGTCGCCGGACCACGGGGTGCGCGGCCAGGTCGCTGTTGCGGACGCCGGCGCCGACGAACAGGCTGCCGTCTTCGGTCTCGCGGATCTCATCCGACGTCACACCGGTGACGTCGACGACCCGGTCCGGCCGAGCGACCCCCAGCTTGAAGTGATCGACAAGGTTCGTGCCCCCGCCCAGGAACACCGCGCCCGGCTCGGCGGCCCACCGCACGGCCTCGGCCACCGTGGCCGGCTTGGCGAAGGTGAAGGTCTTCACCGCAACTCCCGGACCGCGGCGACGATCCCGGCGTAGGCGCCGCAGCGGCAGAGGTTCCCGCTCATCCGTTCGGCGATCTCCTCGTCGGACCACTGTGGAGCGCTGTGCACGGGCGAGGTGACGTGGCTGGGGACGCCGTCGGCGAACTCGGCCAGCAACCCGGCCGCGGAGCAGATCTGCCCCGGCGTGCAGTACCCGCACTGGAAGGCGTCGTTGTCGAGGAAGGCCTGCTGGACGGGGTGCAGTTCGCCGTCGCGGGCGAGCCCCGCCGCCGTCGTGACGTCGGCGCCGTCGCAGGTCACGGCCAGGGTCAGGCAGGCCAGCACCCGGCGGCCGCCGACCAGCACCGTGCACGCGCCGCACTGGCCGTGGTCGCAGCCCTTCTTCGCGACCGGCTCGCCCAGCTGGTCGCGGATCAGGTCGAGCAGGGTCCGTCGCGGGTCGACCACGAGCCGGTGCTCGGTGCCGTCGACCCGCACCCCGATCGTGGGATCCGTTCCGGTGTCTTCGCTCGCTGCCATGGGCTGCCCTCTCGGTGGGATCACTCGGCGTACCCGTTCGAGGCGGAGCAAAACCGCCAGGGGTCCGGGCCGCGCCCGCCCCTTCGTGAGCAATCGCGCTCAAGAGAGGTCGAGGATCGTCTTTCCCCGGCCGTGCCCGGAATCGAGCCGTTCGTGCGCTTTGCGCACCTGATCCAGTGGCAGGACCTCTTCGACGACCGGCCGGGCCTGACGGCGTTCGAACACCGGTGTCATCTCCTCCAGGCGACGGCGCTCCCGGGTGAGCATGATCCCGTGCAGCTGCTGGTTCCGCTGGTACAGCGGGCTCAGCTCGCCCTTGGGCGGCAGCACCGTCGCGATCCGGCCGAACGCGCGGGCAGCCGCACAGCTCTTCACGAGGTTTTCCCCGCCGACGAGGTCCAGCACCGCGTCGACGCCCGTGCCGCCGGTGTGCTCCAGCGCCACCTCGACCGGATCGGCTTCGCGGTAGTCGATCGGCTCGGCGCCGAGGTCCCGCAGCAGGTCCTGGTTGGCCGGGCCGGCCGTGGCCAGCACCCGGGCGCCCGCCACGGTGGCGAACTGCACGGCGAACGTGCCGACCCCGCCGGCGCCGGCGTGCACCAGCACCGTCTCCCCGGGACGCACGGCCAGCCGCCGGACGATCGCCTCCCACGCGGTGCCCCCGGCCAGTGGAATCGCCGCCGCTTCGACGTGACTGAGCCCGCGGGGCTTCGGCGCGACGATGGCCGCGGCCACGACGTTCAGCTCGGTGTAGCTTCCCGACCGCGAGGCCATTTCCGGCGTGTAGAAGACCTCGTCACCCCGGGCGAAATCGGTCACCCCGGGGCCGACCGCCTCCACGACGCCGGAGACGTCACCGCCGAGGACCGCGGGAAGCTCAAGGTCCGGGATCGCCACCCCCTGCCGGATCTTCGCCTCCACTGGGTTCGTCCCCGACGCGAGCACCCGGACGAGGAGCTCCCCCGGCCCCGGCTCGGGCCGCTCGACCTCCGTCAGGGTCAAGACGTCAGGGCCGCCGAATTCCGTCATCACCACGGCTTGCACAGACATCCCGTCCGCGTACCCGGTCGCGGCCCGGAGAAACCACTTCCGTTTGCCGCCCGCGCGCCCGGGTAGCCGATCGGCGTGACGCACCGCGCGCCGCGCCCGACCGGAAGGAGCCGACGTGCCCGCACGCACCGCCGATGGCCCGGAACTGATGCCCGAGACCGAGGAATTGGCCACCGGCAAGAACTTCGCCGCGGTCACCACCGTCCTGCCCAGCGGGCGGCTGCAGACCCAGATGATCTGGGTCGACGTCGAAGACGGCGAAATCGTGCTCAACACCGAAACCCACCGCACCAAGGCCCACAACGTCGCCCGCGACCCGCGGATCACCGTGCTCATCCGCGACGAGCAGAACCCCTACCGCTACGCCGAGGTCCGGGGCAAGGTGACCGGCGTCGAGAACGGCGAACGCGCCCGCCGCCAGGTCGACCGGCTCTCCCGCAAGTACAACGGCGAGGACTACCCGCCTGGCAACATCAAGTCCGAACGCGTCATCCTGCGCGTGACCCCGGAGCGGCAGACCTACATCGACCAGGCCAAGGGCGTCGCCGACTGACTTCACCGGTACACCCGGACCGGACCTGGGAACCGCTCGACGAACGCGACCACTGGTCCGGCCGGGTGGCCAAGCAGGTGCCCCGGCTCCGGTTCGACCTCCAAACGGGCCGCCCGCGTCAGCGGCGGATGAGCCCCAGGTCCGTCGCGGTCGCCACCGCGGCGGTGCGGGAGTCGACGCCGAGTTTGGTGTAGCAGCGCGCCAGGTGCGACTTCACCGTGCCTTCGGTGAGGTGCAGGCGCTGCGCGATGGCCCGGTTGGACAGCCCGTCGGCGACCAGGGTGAGGACCTCGATCTCCCGGCGGGTGACCGCGACATCGGGTCGGCGCATCCGATCGAGGAGCCGGTCGGCGACGGTCGGCGCCAAGGTGGTGCGGCCGGCCGCGGCGGTCCGCACCGCGGCGGCCAGTTCGTCGGGATCGGCGTCCTTGAGCAGGTACCCGGTGGCGCCGGCCTCGATGGCGGGCAGGGTGTCGGCGTCGGTGTCGTAGGTGGTGACGACCAGGACGCGGGGCGCGCCCGGCCGCGCGGTGATCGCCGCGGTCGCGTCGGCTCCGGTCATCCCGGGCCCGAACTGCAGGTCCATCAGGACCACGTCGATGTCTCCTTCGGCTGCCCGCGCCACGGCGGCTTCGGCTGTCGCGGCCTCGGCGACCACCACGAGACCGGGCTCGGTCTCCAGCACCGCGCGCAGTCCCGCCCGCACGACGGGGTGGTCGTCGGCCAGCAGCAGCCGGATCGGGGTGCCGGTCACGGCCGGGCCTCGAGCCGGGTGCCGTCGGGCCGGGGCAGGGGAAGCCGGGCGGCCAGCGCCGTGCCACGACCGGGTGCCGACTCGACGGTGAAGGAACCACCCAGCGCCCCGCTGCGGGCACGCATCGCGGCGAGCCCGAACCCGCCTTCGCCGGGATCGGCCGCGGGCAGTGTCCCGACGTCGAAGCCGGCGCCGTCGTCGACGACGTCGAGGGCGACCTCGTCACCGAGGTAGCTCAGGGTGAGCTCGGCGGTGACGGCGCCGGCGTGCCGGACGGTGTTGGCGAGCGCGGCCTGGGCGATGCGCAGCAGCGCGACCTCGTGCGCGGCCGGCAGCGGGACCGGGTCGCCGGTGACGTGGAAGCTCGCGGTGAGCCGGTGCCGGGTACTGGTGGTGGCGCACAGGCGTTCCAGCGCACCGGCCAGCGTGGTGTCGTCGAGCGCCGGTGGGGTGAGCGCGGCGACGAAGCGGCGCGCCTCGGCGAGGTTGTCCGCGGCGGCCTGGCGGGCCTGCTCCACGTAGCGAGCGGCGTTGCCCGACGTTTCGGGCAAAGACCGCCCGGCGGCCCTCAGCAGCAGCTGGATGCTCGACAGCCCTTGAGCGAGGGTGTCGTGGATCTCGCGGGCCAGGCGCTCCCGCTCGGCCAGCACCCCGGCGGTGTGCTGCGCCTCGGCCAGGTCGGCGCGCGTGCCGGTCAGCTCCTCGATCAACCGCTGCCGGCGTTCGCTCTCCCGGTACAGCGCCTGGTAGCCCCACACCACGGCGACCGCGACGGCCGCACCGAGCGCCGGGCCGATCGCGGCTGCCGGGCTGAACCCATCCTGATGGGCGGCGAAGGCGGCGATCGCGACCACCGCCGTCGCGACCACCGCGGCCAGTCCGAAGCGGCGCGGCAGCAGGTGCAGCTGCAGGAAGTACAGCGGGAACGCGACCCACACCCCGTCGGCGGTCAGCACCACCAGCACGAGCCACCCGGCGCTCAGCAGCGCCAGCCACGCCGCGGCGGCCCACCGCGACGCGCGGACACGCGGCAGCAGCGGCCCGGCCGCGTACACCACGGCGCACGCCACCACCACCGCGACGACCGCGCCGGCCCGATCCTGGCCCCCGGCCACGGCCCGCACCGCCGCCAAGGCGAGCAGGGCGAGCACCAGCAGGTGCAGGCACCAGGTCAGCACCCGGCTGGTCGGGGTCAGGGCAGGAGCGGTGTTCACAGTGCTTCCCAGCCTACGGAGCCGTGGCTCGAGCCACCTCTATCGAAAGGTGGAGACGGCGCGCCGCAGTCCGGCCCCGGAAGTGCCATCCCCGGCCCGATGCCGCAGCGGTGGTGCGCGACGACGATCGACGCCATGTTCGTCGCCTGGAGAGACCTCAAGTTCGCCAACGGGCGCTTCGCCCTGATGGGCACCGTCATCGTGCTGATCACCCTGCTGGTCGGCCTGCTGTCCGGGCTGACCGCCGGGCTCGGCAGGCAGAACGTGTCCGCCATCACCGGCCTGGCCGCCGACAAGATCGCCTTCGCCGCCCCCACCGGCGGCCAGAGCCTGTCCTACGCCAACTCCGCCGTCACCCGGGCGCAGTGGCAGCGGTGGTCGGCCACGCCCGGGGTCACCAGCGCCGAACCGCTGGGCATCACCACCACCAAAGCCGACGCCGGCGACCGCAGCACCGGCGTCTCGGCCTTCGGTGTCCTCCCCGGCTCCGGCCTCGCCCCGGACTCCGGCCGGCTCACCGAGCACTCCGTGGTCCTGTCCGAGCCCGCCGCCGCCGACCTGGGCACTCGGCCCGGCGGCAGCATCACCCTGGCCGGACGGCGGCTCACCGTGGCCGCGGTGTCCGGCGACGCCTCGTACAGCCACACCCCCGTCGTCTGGACCACCCTCGCCACCTGGCGGGCGATCGCCCCGCCGACCGGCGGGGACGCGACCGTGATCGCCCTGACCACGACGTCCGGCGCCGACCTCGCCACCACCGACCACGCGGCAGGCACCACCACCGTCTCCCGCGACGACTCCCTGGCCGCGATCGGCTCCTACACCTCCGAAAACGGCTCCCTGCAGCTGATGCGCGGCTTCCTGTTCGCCATCTCCGCCCTGGTCATCGGCGCCTTCTTCACCGTCTGGACCATCCAGCGCAGCGCCGACATCGCCGTCCTCAAGGCACTGGGCGCCACCACGGCGGCCCTGCTCAAGGACGCGCTCGGGCAGGCCGTCGTCCTGCTCGCCGGCGGCACCCTGGCCGGCACCGGGCTCGCCGCCGCACTCGGCGCCGCGCTCGCCGGCACCGCCGTTCCCTTCGTCCTCACCCCCGCCACCGTGCTCGTCCCGGCCGCCGCCATGGTTCTGCTCGGCGCGCTCGGCGCCGCGCTCGCCATCCGCCGCATCACCTCCGTCGACCCGCTGACCGCACTCGGGAGCGCCCGATGAGCCTCGCCCTGACCGACGTCACCCTCACCTACCCCGACGGCGACACCCGCCTCACCGCACTCGACCACGTCACCCTCGACGTCCCCCGCGGCACCCTGACCGCGCTGGTCGGCCCGTCGGGTTCGGGCAAGTCCAGCCTGCTGGCCGTCGCCGCCGCCCTGATCACGCCCGACTCCGGCACCGTCGTCATCGACGGCACCACCGCCACCGGCCTCCCCCGCCGCGAACTCACCGATCTGCGCCGCCACAAGATCGGCATCGTCTTCCAGCAACCCAACCTGCTGCCCGCCCTGACCGCCGCCGAACAACTCCAGGTCATGGCGGCCATCGACGGCCGCTCCCCGGCCAAGGCCCGCACCCGCGCGCTGGACCTGCTCGACGCCGTCGGGCTCGCCCCCCAGGCCGGCCGCCTCCCGCACCAGCTCTCCGGCGGCCAGCGCCAGCGCGTCAACATCGCCCGCGCCCTGATGAACGACCCCACCGTTCTCCTGGTCGACGAACCCACCAGCGCCCTCGACCACGAGCGGGGAGCCGCCGTCCTCGACCTCCTCACCCGCCTCACCCACCAGCGCGCGACCGCGACCGTCCTGGTCACCCACGACCGCGCCCACCTCACCACCGTCGACCGGATCGCCGAAGTCCACGACGGCCGCGTGACGACCGCATGAGGGGGTCCGGGGCCTGCCCCGGCCGGCTCACCGGGTCACGTCCCGCCGCCTGACGGCCGCGCACAGCGCTACCCCGGCCAGGAGCAGCACGCTCGCCAGGCCGAGCAGCCTGCCCACGTCCGTGCCGGTGCCGGGGAGCCGGTGCGGGCCGCCGGTCGGTGCCGGTGCTACCGGGACGTCGGCGACCGCCTGCCCGGCGGGGACCGGCGACCCGTCGGGCCCGGTGCCGGCCGCGGTGGCGACGTTGCGCACCCGGCCGGCGGCCACGTCGGCGGCGGTGACGGTGTGCGCGGGCACCGTGCACGTCATCGCCTGGCCCGGCGCCAGCTCGGTCGCCGGGCAGGTCGCCACGCCCGCGGACGGGTCGTCGACCCGGATCTCCCGGACGGTGACCGCACCGGTGTTGCCGACCGTGACCGTCCACTCGATCCGGTCACCGGCGCCGGTCACGCGGTCGCCGTTCACGTCGACCGGCCGGGCCGATTTGGTGATCGCGAGTGCCGCGGCGGCGGTGACCCGCACCGTCGCGCTCGCGGGCGCCGACTCCGCCGCCGGACCGCCCGCCGGCGGGGTACCCGACGCGACGGCGGTGTTGTCGATCCGCCCGGCGTCCACATCGGACTGCGTGACCCGGTAGGCCGCCGTGCACGTCACGTGCTGCCCCGGCGCCAGCGGACCGGCCGGGCACACCGGGACCGGTGTCCCTCCGCTGCCGGTGAAGCGGGTTTCGCGGATCGCGAGCGCTTCGAGCGTCACATTGCCGGTGTTGGTGACGACGAACGAGTAGGTGACCTCCTGCCCGGCCGCGGAAACCGTGCCCGGCGAAGCCGTCTTCGCCAGGGTGAGCGCGGCGTCCGGCGGCGTCGGCACGACGACCGTCGACGGATCCGAAACCGGCGGGTCGCCTTGGGGCGGGGTACCGGTGGCGACGGCCGTGTTGGCCACCCTTCCGGCGTCCACATCGGACTGCGTGAGCACGTAGGCGGCGGTGCACACCGCCTGCTCCCCCGGAGCCAGCGCGGCCACCGTCGCGCCGCCGCCCGGGCAGGACGGCGGGGACAGCCGGCCGGTGCCCGAGAACGCCGTTTCGCGCACCGTGACCGCGGTCAGCGTGCGGTTCCCGGTGTTGGTGACCACGAAGGAATAGGTGACCGTCTGCCCGGCGCGGAAGTGGCCGCCGTCGGCCGGGTCGGCCGACTTGACCAGCGACAGCCCCGGCTTGCCTGGCACGGTCGCCTTCGCCCGCGACGGGCCGGAGGTGACCGGTTCGCCGCCGGGACCGGTGCCGGTCGCCTCGGCCGTGTTGGTCACCGTTCCGGCGTCGGCGTCGGCCTGGGTCAGGGTGTAGGTGGCCGTGCAGGTCTGTGCCTGCCCGGGCGCCAGCGTCCGCGACGGGCATTCGACGACCGGCGCCTGGCCCGTGCCGGTGAACTCCGTCTCGCGCACGGACACCCCGGTGAGGGTGCGGTTACCGGTGTTGGTCACGGCGAAGCGGTAACTCACCGTCTCGCCCGCGCCGGCCACTGTGGCCGGTTCGACGGACTTCACCAGGGTGAGCGCCGCCCCGCCACCGGCGGTCACGACCGCCGTCGCGGGCGGCGTCGTCACCGGCGGCAAGCCCGGGGGCGGGGTGCCCGCCGCCGTGGCGCTGTTGGTGATGCGGCCGGCGTCGAGGTCGGCCTGGGTCACCGCGTAGTCCGCCGTGCAGGTGACGACCTGGCCGGGCGCGAGCACCGCGCTCCCGGCCGGGCAGGTGACCGCGCCCAGCGGTCCGCTGCCGCTGAAGGCGCCCTCGGTGATCGCCACCTCGGTCAGCGTCACGGTGCCGGTGTTCTCCAGCGTGAACGAGTAGCGAACCGGCTCCCCCACGGACGTCACGACGGCCGGGCGGGCGGACTTCGCCAGGGTCAAGGCGGCCGAGCGCGTGGCGGTCACCTTCGCCGACGATGGCTCCGACGTGGTCGGCTTCGTCGCGCGGGGTGGCGTTCCGCGCGCGACAGCGGTGTTCTCCACCGCACCCGCGTCGACGTCGGCCTGCGTGACCGCGTAGGTCGCCCGGCACGTCTGCACGGCCCCCGGGGCGAGCACGGTCTCCGGACAGGTGACGACGGGGGCCGGGCCGGAGCCGGTGAAGCGGGTCTCGTCGACGCCGACGTCGCGCAAAGTCACGTCACCGGTGTTCGTGACCACGAACGTGTAGCCGACGGACTGGCCGGCGCGGTCGACGGTCAGCGGGTCGGCCGTCTTGACCAGGGTGATCGCCGGGTGTGCGGGCGTCGGGATCGAGACGCTCGAGGGGTTCGACGTGGTCGGGACCCGCGAGCCGGGCTGCTTGCCGTGCGCAGTGGCGGTGTTGTCGAGCCGGCCCGCGTCGACGTCGGCCTGGGTCAGCACATAGGTGGCGGTGCACGTCGTGCTCGCGCCGGGAGCCAGCGTGGTGACCGGGCAGCCGGCGGCGGGCAGGACACCGCTGCCGGAGAACGCGGTTTCGTCGACCGCGATGTCGTTCAGCGGCACGTTGCCGGTGTTGGTCACCAGGAAGGAGTAGGTGATCGGCCGGCCGGCGGTGTACGCGTCCGGGTTGTCGGGTGAGGCCGACTTCTTCAGCGTCAGCGCCGGAGCCGGCTTCTCGGTCGGGGTGCGGGTCGACGACGGGTCGGACGTCACCCGGGTGGCACTGCCCGGCGGCAGCCCGGAGGCCGTCGCGGTGTTGACCGCCGCCCCGGCGTTCTCGTCGGCCGGAGTGATGACGTACGGCGCCTGCGCGGTGCAGGTCTGCGACTCCCCCGGTGCGAGGCTCGGGCGGGGGCAGGCGACCGGCCCGGCCTTCGCGTCCGCCACGGCGATGTCGTGCAGTTCGAGCGCGCCGGTGTTGGTGACGGTGAAGGTGTACCCGATGGTGTCGCCCGCGTCGGTGATCCCGTTGCCGTTCACGTCGACCGGTGTGGCGGCGTGCTTCTCCAGCTTCAGCGTCGCGGGCTTCCCCGTGTTCGTGACCGTGCAGGACACGAAGTCGCCGATGCCGACGTGCACCCGGGCCGAACCACCGGCGTCACCGGCGGGCAGTTCCCCGTCCGCCTTGCCGTTGCGGGTGCAGGACCACGCTCTGTCGTAATTGGACTCGAGCCCGGAAGTCGTGGTCTCGCGCAGGGTGTAGTCACCGCCGCGGGCACCGGCCAGCACCGTGACTTCACCGGTGCTCGCCGAAGTGCCGCCCCCGGTGTCGGCCGAGGCGAGCACGCTGCCACCCGGCGCCGCGACCGAGACCCCGAAGGAGTCGCCGGGGAAGCCCCGCACGACCTTCTTGGTCAGCTGCAGACTCGAGACCAGCACGCCGAACCCGACCGCCTGGCGCCCGCCGCCGACCATGCGCTGGCTGAACGACGTGGGGTCTTCGGCGGAGATGATCGCGGTGCCGGTCTTGTTGGCGCCCGTGCGCCCGGCGCACCGCACCGTCCGCGTGCCGATGCCGCTGTACCCGCCGCCGCAGGCGTTCCCGATCCCCGGATCGGACCCGGTCGCGGTCAGGGATTCGAGCGGCGAAGACGAGGTCCACTCGATCGACTCGCCGGCATCGGTCGACTCCGCGTCCGCTCCCACCAGCCCGTAGCCCTGCACCACCGCCCCGGCGCTGTCGGTGGCCACGATGTCGCTCAGCGCGGCGACCGTCGTCGTGCCGGAAGCGGTCTGGTACAGCGCCGGCCGCCCCGGCACGCCCGTGTAGTGCCCGGAGTTGCCCAGGTAGGCCGCGGAATAGGTCGGGAGCCGGTTCGCGGCGACGGGGCCGCCGGAGACCTTGAGCGTGACCGCCAGCCGGTAGCCGCCGGGCAGCGCGAAGGTCAGCCGCTGGCCCGCCGCGGACGTGGCCTCCGCGGCGTCGTAGCCGGACAGGTCGAACCAGCACAGCGTCCGCGCGTAGGTGCCGGTTCCCGCCGACGCGAACCCGCAGTCGTGCGTCGCGGCGGTGGCGCGCGCGACCGGCCCGAACGCGAACACGCACCCCGCGAGCACTGTCGCCACCACCAGGAGCGCCGGCACCTTCCGCCGTGACCCGCCACCCATCCGATCGACACCTCCGCCTCGGCTGCTGCTCCGGTCATCGTGCGTGACCGGCCCGAAAACAGCTGGCAGAAAGATGATCATTCAATCGATCGTGGTCACCCGGGCGTCGTCGTCGCGGGTGACGTGACGACCAGCACAAGTTCGTCCGGGACAGCCACGGGGTAACTTCCGGCGGACGTCCCGTGAAACGGCGCGCTCCCGGCCCGAACCGAAGGGAAACCCATGCGGACCTTTACCTGCCCGGAATGCGCGAACCTGTTGTTCTTCGAGAACTCGGCCTGCGTGGTGTGCGGCACCGGCGTCGGCTTCGACCGCGCGAGCGCGTCGATGGTCCGGGCGGGCGGGAACCGGCGCTGCGCCAACGCCGAGCTCGCCGGGTGCAACTGGCTCGCTGCCGGCGGCCCGCTGTGCGGTTGCTGCGCCCTGACCCGGACCCGCCCGGCCGACAAGGACGTCGACGACACCTTCCGGGTCGCCGAGGCCGCCAAACGGCGGCTGCTCTACCAGCTCGACGACCTCGGCCTCCCCACCACGCCACGCACCGACGACCCGGAGCACGGGCTGGCGTTCGACCTGCTGTCCAGCGCCGAGGAGCCGGTGACCACCGGGCACGCCGGCGGCGTGATCACCATCGACCTCGCCGAAGGCGACGCCGGGTTCCGCGAAGGGCTGCGCGTACAGCTGGCCGAGCCCTACCGCACGATGCTCGGGCACGTCCGCCACGAGGTCGGCCATTGGTACTGGGACGTGCTGATCGCCGCCGACCCCGGCGAGTTCCGGCGCGTCTTCGGCGACGAGCGCGCCGACTACCGGGAAGCCTTGGCGACGCACTACGCGAGCGAGCCCGGCACCCGCTGGGCCGAGACCCACGTCAGCCACTACGCGGCCGCGCACCCGTGGGAGGACTGGGCGGAGACGTTCGCCCACCTGCTGCACATCCGCGACACGGTCCAGACCGCCGCCGCACTGGGTGTGCTCGTCGCCGGCACGCCGATCGCGCCGCACCCGGGCACCCAGGTCGACGCGGACCCCGAAGACCACCCGCGTGACTTCGATGCCCTGATGGCCACCTGGGTCCCGCTGTCGCGGGCGCTGAACCAGCTCAACCGCAGCATGGGCAAGGACGACCTGTACCCGTTCGCGCTGTCACCGGCCGTCCAGGAGAAACTCCGGTTCGTCGACCGCAGGCTCGGCCGAGCCGAGTGACTCGGCCGTCGACCGGGCCGGCTGCCGAGGATGTCGTAGGTGCAGCCGATGAGCCGGTTGCGGGCGTCAGTGGTGGTCAGGAGGCGGTCGCGCCCGCGTTCTCGCAGTCGTCCACCGCGATGATGCCTGCCTCGACCGGCGCGGATTTTCCGTACTGCGCTCCGGTGATGACGAAGACCAGGCCACGCTTTCGAGGGCCCCGGAGACCGTCGAGGGGAAGGGCGAACCGGCTGTAGCCGGCCGGCATGGGCGAGGACAGCCGCGTCCACCTCCCGGCGTTGCCGAGGTGGCGGTTGACGAAGAAGTCCTGATTGTCGTTGTCCGAGACGATGATCGTTCCGTTCGGCCCACCCGAGTCCGTCCACGACACCACGGGCGCTCCGTTCGGCGCATCGCCATCCTGGTCGAGGAGCGGGGTGTCCCTGGCGAACCGGAACGACTCCGGGTCCTTCGCGATCCGGTAGTGCACGTGGTAGGTGTAATTGTCTTGATCGGGGTTGCCGGGGTCGTCGGGCGCCCCGAATTCGTAGGTCATGATCCACAGGCCCCGGTTCAGCCTGGCCACGGTGGTCATGCCCGGTCGTTCGGGGTACGTCGTTCCGGTCGCGTCGTCGACCACGGGACCCCACGTGCGCAGGTCCGTGCTGGTCTGGTGGGCGAGCTTCTGACCGAAGCCCGGATCTCGCTGGTCGGAGTAGTAGCAGATCAGCCTGTTGTTGTGCAGCAGCAGGAAAGGCTCCCACACCGGCGTCGCGCCGTTCGTCGTGTCGGGCGGTCCGCCCCGGGCGACCGTGCTCAGGAACTGCCAGGTGAGGCCGCCATCCGTGCTGGCGTGAAGCTGGATGTTGGTGCTGGTGAAGCTCTCCAGCCAGTTGCAGGCGAAGAGCAATGCGCCCTTGGGCAGGCCGGCGAACGCCCTGGGCAGTTCGTACAGGAACGGATGAAGGGACAGTCCGGTGGCCTCATCGGCGTCGGGCACAGTGCCCTGCTTCTCCCAGGTACGACCATCGTCGTCGCTCCGGTACAGCGGAAAACCCGGACCGCCTCCCCCTTGGAACGTCGCGAGCAGCGTCCGCGACATCCCGGCAGGCCGCCCGGCGGTGAGACGCACGGCCCGGGCGTAGGACGCCCGTCCTCCCGGGTTCGCCACGACAACGGGCCCGAACGGAGTCTCTCCAGGGACCTTTCCCGTGTCCGCGAACGCCGACCCAGGCAGTCCCAACGTCGCCCCGGCAGCAAGGCCTGCGCCTGCGCCGAGGAACATCCGACGGGAGAACCGCGAACAGCCGGCGGCCGGATCATCCGCGGGTGATGAGTGGCGATCCTGCACGATTGCCTCCTCGGTGACGCCCCGCCCACCACGCACGCCCGTGTGCATGGCCTGATTTCGGGGAGAAAGTGCGGGTTCGGCAGCGCCTCGGTGGACCACTTCGTCTGGACAGTGAACTAAACTCGCCGGCCTGGCCACTGTCAAGGACGGGGAACGGTATCCACGGCGTCTACGGCCGGATTCGGGATATGTAATTTACTCGGGATGAAAGCCCGCCCAAGATCGCGTTTCGCGATCGGTGGGTAATACTGTGTCCAAGGAGGGACGCGAACGGGAAGCGTGTTCGTGCAACAGACCGCAGCTGCGCCGAGTACGGCAAGCCGGCCCGTACCGACTCGCCGCACCGGGAGCCGCGTTCCATCAGGAGCCAGTCGGACGCTGGTCGTCGCGGCGGGTGCTGCCGGTTTGGCGTGCGGACCATTCCCGCTGCCATTCCGTGAATCGGCGGCGGTTCAGCACGTGGACCGCACCGCGGTAGAGGAACACGAGCAACGACACCGCCACTGCCCAGAGAGCTGCCGCGCCCAAGGGGGCGCCGATGACCGCTGCCGCCATGGTCAGCGGGCGTTCCGCCGGTTTGCCCGTGTCGTCCACCCAGATCCCGACCTCATGACCCGCGACCGTTCCCGCCGCCGCGTCCACCTCGCCCACTCGCTGCTGCCCATCGTGGGTCCACCACGTCGCCCGCGTCGGGCCGGAACCGAACGGCGTTCCACCGCGGCCCGTGGAGACCGGCCGGGGACCGTCGGCCAGCAGGACTGCCGTCACCGGGTAGCGCGTGGCCGTCTGCTCGCGGGACTTGGCCGCCGCGACCGAGCAGGCGCCGATACCGAACAGCACCGCTCCCACCGCTGCCGCCAGCGACAGCAGGATCACCAGGGCGAGGAGCCTGGCCTGCAGCCGGTCCGACGGGCGGACCAGCGGGCCGTCACCCGGCAGGAGACTGTGCCGCAACCGGGTCAACCGCATCCTGGTGTACATCACTCCCGCCCTCCGGGTCGCTCGGAAACGTGGGCCCAGCATCGCCGGAAGGGGTGATCGCGCCACAGGGGCGACAGTCCCCGTTCAGTGGGCCTTGAGGCTGTTTCCCCAGCCGTGGTTCCGGTGACTTCGGGCCCTGGCCACCGTCCCCGGCCGCGGGGAGCGCCCGCAACCGCGCTGTGGCGGGGTAACCGGCGTCAGCGTGGTCGCCGTAGCCCGGCGCGGATCAGGCCGGCCGCCTGGGCCGCCAGTCCGATCACCGAGCCGACCAGGCCGACGACCAGCACGATCCGCGCCGTCAACGCCCAGTCGAAGCTGCTGCCGGTGAAGTCGAAGGGGAAGACCTGCCACAACCGCGCCAGGGCGGCCAGCCCCGCGCACGTCGTCACGACGCCGTCGAGGGCGACGAGCCACTCGGGGTCCTGCCACAGCTGGACCAGGCCGGTGACCAGCCCCGCGACCAGCGCGAGGTCGACCAGGCCGAGCACCCTCGGGAACGCCGGGGTGAGGAACGGCAGGACGTCCCAGCCGGGCCAGGCGTTCACCAGGACCAGCAGGACGCCGTTCAGCACAACACCGACGAGGTAGCCGGCGCGCCGGGTCCGGACGGGGGGTCTGCGTTTCCGCACACTGGTCGTCATCGTGGACTCCGTTCTCCCACCACGATCGTCGACCCGCGGGCACGCCGGAGGCAGAGTCCTTGGTCCACGGCGGCAGGCCCTAAGGCCCGCGGCGCAGCACCTCGTCCACCGCCCGCCGCGGGCTCGGCGGATCCGCTTCCGCGGTGTAGCCGATGCGGAGGAGGACCTGGGGGAAACCGGTGAGCCCGAGGTCTTCGCACAGCGCCGAGCGCACCTCCGGCAGGTGCAGCGGCTGCGTCAGCACCGCGGCGGCCAGGCCGAGGTCGACCGCCGCGAGCCAGGCACGCTCCATCGCGTATCCGGCCCGGACGTGGTCGAGCCGGGAATCGTCCACGGTCACGAAGACCAGGAGCGTCTCCCCGGCCAGCCGGCGCTCGAGTTCGGGCGCTTCGGGGATCTCGGTCGCGCGGCGGACCAGGCCCGCCCACGGCACCGAACCGGCCGGGATCCTGCTCACGGGGATACCGACGCCGTGCCGGTGGGCTAGCTCGTCCCGGATCATCCACAACGACAGCTCACGCTGGTAGGCGCCGTCCTGCCGGAAGGTGTCCGCGGCGAAGTGCAGCAAGCGGGCGAGAGCGGCGACCTCGTGGACCCGACGGGCTTCGACGCCGGGCGCCCCGCCCGCCGCGACGATCCGCCGCACCACGGCCTCGGGCACGGCCACGCCTTCGAACGGCGCGCGGTGGCTGGCCCGGCGGGCGATGGCCCCGTAGCAGCGGAGTTCCTCGATCGCCGGGGCGGCCGGTTCGCCGACGGCGACCCGCGCCACCAGGTCCGGCTGCTCGTCCTCCGGCAGGAACGCCACCACGCAGGACCGGCCCAGCGTGCGGACCGCCAGCTCGAGGTTCGCCACCGCCGCGCCGCAGGACGCGGCTCGGTCACGGCCCTGCGGATCGTGGTGCGGCAGCGCCGGTTCGGAGCGCTCGCGCACCGACAGCTCCCCCGGGGCGGCCTCCAGCAGCCAGGGCTGCGTGTTGTGCACGGACGGCGCCCGCATCATCGACCGGACCAGCACCTCGGTCTCGGCGGGCGTCCAGCCCGGCGTCTCGGCTGTGGACACAAGATCACCCCGTCCGGGACAGGTACGGAAAAGTCCGCCGGTGGCGGCGCAGGCGATCCAGGAGTTCGCCGCGGCCACCGCACAGATCCGGCGGCACGGGCGTACAGGGCGCACCACCCGCGGACCGGACCGCCGCGACGAAGCCGCGGACCCGGGCCGGTCCGGGCACGAGCTCGCCGCCGAGGTAGGCCAGCACCAGCAGGTCCTCGCCGGAATGGGTCTCCATGGCGAACGCCCAGCCGTGCCGCTCGTCCCACAGCAGCGCCATGTCACGGCCCGGGTGGCGGGGCAGCCGCACGTCGAGGGCGATGTACGCCGAAGCCGGGGCGTCGAGGTCCACCGTGCAGGACTCCTCCCCCACCCCGACCGCGGCGCTCACCGCCGCCAGGTAGCCGGTCAGCCCGCTGCGCAGGCCGTGATCACGATCGATTCCGGTGAGCAGGAGAATCACCCTCCAACGCCTGGGGTCGTGCACCGGCCACCTCGGACCGGCTCGGTTCGGGACCGACGGTACGTTTCCGCGCGCGCCGGCGGATGGCGTCGTTGGACCCTCGCGCCGGGGACTTTCGTCACCGGAATGCGGCAGCGGCCCGGAGCGCATCCGCTGCCGACCACCGGCACACCGGAGGAATCGCTCGCGCCGGCCGGGGCCGGCCCGGTGCCCGGGCACCGAAAGTCCCCGGAGCGAAGGCACTCCGGCCCTCCCGGCGACGAGGTCCGCGGTGTCAAGGTCGAACGGGAAGCCACCCCGACGACGAGGACAGCCGATGACGGACCGAGCAGTCCCGGACGGCGCCTGCCCGAAACCGACCCGGACGGCCTCGACCTGATCCTCGGCTGCGGCGCCGCGACCTCGCCGACGTGCTGCAGCCACTCGAACACTTCCGGGCCCACCGGGAAAGGAGGCCGGCCATGCCGTACTGGAACCATCCCCACCTGGGCTGGGCCGGCGGCATCGGCATGCTCGTGCTGATGGCACTGGTCCTGGCCGCGGTCGTCACCCTCGCCGTCGTCCTCGCCCGGCGGGGACCGCAGCCGCCGCCGGCCGACACGGCCCGGCGGATCCTCGACGAACGGTTCGCCCGCGGCGAGATCGACCAGGAAGAGTACGAACGCCGCCGCAACGCCCTGGCGAGGACGAGATGACCCCGCGCGGGCAGGTGGCGCTCGTCGCGCTGGTGTGCGGCCTGGCGGTCGCCGGGTGTGGGAGCGACCGGGCCGCGGCGCCGCCGGCGAGCACGTCACCCCCGGCGTCGGTGCTCCCGGCGCCGACGCCGGCACCGGCGACCACCTCGGCCCCGACCACCACGGCCCCGACCACCACGCCCGCGCCGACGGCCATCCCGGTGCCACCGGTGTGCCGGGAAACCGCCGGCTGGCGCACGGACGCGCGTGACGCGGACTCGATGAGCCGGGACGCGCTCTACCTCGTGCGAGCCGGGCGGCATGCCTGCTTCGACCGGGTGGTCTTCGACGTCAACGGCCCGGCGGCGGTCGGCTTCGCCGTCCGGTACGAGCCGGTGGTGACCACCGACCCGAAGGGCGACCCGCTGCCGGTGCCCGGCGGCGCGGCCCTGCAGATCGTCGTCCGGGCGCCCGCGCTCGGCACCGACGATTCCGGGCACCAGCCCGGCCGGGTACTGGCCGCGGTCGGCGACACCCTCGTCAGCACCCCGGATTGGCCGTCCCTGCGGGCCGTGCGCTTCGCCGGCTCCTTCGAGGGGCTCAGCACGTTCGCCGCCGGCGTCCGGGCGAAGCTGCCGTTCCGCGTGTTCACCCAGCTCGGCCCGCAGGACCAGGTCCGGCGCGTCGTCGTCGACATCGCCCACTGACTGCCCGCTGAGCGCAGCCGGCCGACGCGGGCGCGCTGCTCACCGCGACCGCGCTACGACGGCGAAGCGGGCGAAAAGGCCGGAAGTCCTTCGCCCGCGCGGCCGAGGACTCTCCCGCCACTCCCCCGTGCGGGCGCATCGTGAAGGCGTCCGCCGACCCCATCGGAGCATCGGAGAAGACTCATGTCCCCCACCCACGTAGTCGTCCTGGGCAGCGGGTTCGCCGGGCTGGAAACCGCGTTCGCTCTGCGCGCGCTGGCGAACCCCGACCGCGTCCGGCTGACCCTCGTCTCCGACCGGGACGACTTCCTGTTCCGGCCCAACAGCATCTACCTGCCCTTCGGCGCGGCCGAGGCGCCGCTGCACGTACCACTCGCGAAACCGTTGCGGCGCCGGGAGATCGACGCCCGGATCGCCACGGCCGAAGGCGTCGACACCGACCGCGGTGTCGTGCACACCTCCCGGGAGCCGATTCCCTACGACCACCTGGTCATCGCCACCGGCGCCGCGATGCGCCCCGAGGAGGTGCCCGGCCTGGCCGAGTACGCGCGCACCGTATGGGCACCGGGGCAGCTGCACGCACTGGGCGAACAACTGCAGTGGGTGGCGCAGCACGCCCGGCACGGCCGGCTGCAGCAGGTCCTCTTCCTCGTGCCGCCGGGCAACAAGTGCGCCGGGCCGTTGTACGAGATCGCGCTGATGCTCGACACCTGGCTGCGCCGCCGCGAGGTCCGCGACAACGTCCAGATCGCCTTCACCACCTTCGAGAAGAGCTACGTGCAGGCGTTCGGGCCCAAGCTGCACGACGTCGTCGCCACGGAGTTCGCGGCCCGCGGTATCGAGGGCCGCACGGGCGCCGAGCCCGACAAGGTCAGCGAGCTCGAGGTGGCCTTCACCGACGGAACCTCGCAGGAGTTCGACCTGCTGGTGGCGTTCCCGCCGTACGTCGCCGCGCAGCGCTTCGAAGGACTTCCGGCCGACGACCGCGGATTCCTCGTCTGCGAGGAGAGCAAGCGCGAAGTCCTCGGGCACCCGGGTGTCTACGCCCCGGGCGACGCCGGCGACTTCCCGGTCAAGCAGGCGTTCCTGGCCTTGCTGCAGGCCCAGGCGGTGGCCGGGCAGATCGCCGCCGACGCCGGCGTGCACCTGCCGGGGCCGGGGTTCGAACCGGTGAGCATGTGCGTCCTGGAGATGTTCGACAAGGCGACCTTCGCGCAGGTTCCGCTGTCCGTCACCGGCGACCCCGCCCGCCCGGTGGCCGTCGACCCGGACGCGCTCGGCAGCTACCGCGTCGGCACGTCGGCCGTTTGGCGGCTGGGCAAGAAGGCCCTCGGCACGTATGTCCCGGGCCGGTTCCGCACCGGACTGCCGGTCCACGCGGGCGCCGGCTGGGACTCGATGGCCTTCGGCCTGCGAGGGGCGACGCGCTGGCTGGCCCGGTGAGCCCGGGGCGGTTCCTGTCGGCGGTCGCCTTCCCAGGCTGGTTCGAGCGCATCAACGCCTACGCCTGCTTCGCCGGGCTCGTGGTGCTCGCCACGCAGGTGGCCCGAACCGCCCGAAAGCCGTGATGGCCACCCGGCGGAACTCGAAGTTCCGCCAAGTGGCCATCACGAGCCATCCCTTCAGCGAGGCGCTGGAACCGCCGCTTCGCCGTTGGACACCGCCGCCGGAGCGGCGGCGGCCGCTTCGCGGGCCAGGAACGTGCCCAGCTCCCCGATCGTGCTCATCAGCGG
The DNA here is from genome assembly GCF_053601335.1 of Amycolatopsis sp. NPDC004747. Classification (NCBI taxonomy): domain Bacteria; kingdom Bacillati; phylum Actinomycetota; class Actinomycetes; order Pseudonocardiales; family Pseudonocardiaceae; genus Amycolatopsis; species Amycolatopsis sp. NPDC004747. Next base: position 63,332 of record NZ_JBSGBQ010000003.1, read on the forward strand.
CGCCGGGAACACCACCGTGCTGTTGTGGTCGACGCCGATCTCCATCAGCGTCTGCAGGTTGCGCAGCTGCAACGCCAGCGGGTGCGCCATCATCGTGTCCGACGCCGAGCCGAGCGCCGCCGCGGCCTGGGCTTCACCCTCGGCGTTGATGATCTTGGCTCGCTTCTCCCGCTCGGCCTCGGCCTGCTTGGCCATGGCCCGCTTCATCGACTCCGGCAGCTGGATGTCCTTCAGCTCCACCAAGGTCACGTCGACACCCCACTCGGTGGTGGTGACGTCGAGGATCTGCCGGATGTCCGAATTGATCTTGTCGGTCTCGGCCAGCGTCTCGTCCAAGGTGTGCTGGCCGACGACCTTCCGCAGCGTCGTCTGGGCGATCTGGTCGATCGCCGCGTAGACGTTCTCGATCGCGACCACCGACTTCGTCGCGTCCACCACGCGGAAGTACGCCACCGCCGAGACGTCGACGCTGACGTTGTCGCGCGTGATGATGCCCTGCGACTGGATCGGCATCGTGACGATCCGCAAGGACACCCGGCGCAGCACGTCGATCACCGGGATGATGAACCGCAGCCCCGGCTCACGGACCCCGACGACCCGGCCCAGCCGGAACAGCACCCCCTTCTCGTACTGCTTGACGATCCGGATCGACAGCGCCAGCAGGACGACGACGACCGCGGCGGCGATCCACCAGCCGATCATGACGCGACTCCCTTCGTTCGCACCGGGACGCTCCAGCGGTCGGAACGGCCCGCGGTCATCAGGTCGACGACCGTTTCCTTGGTCAGCTCGCCGGTGGCGAACACACCCGCCATCCGGCCGAGGTACAGCACGGCGATGCGGTCGGCGACGTCGAAGACGTCGTTCATGTTGTGCGACACCACGACCACGCCGAGCCCGCGCTCGGCGAGGCGGCCGACCAGTTGCAACACGACCTCGGTCTGCTGCACGCCGAGCGCCGCCGTCGGCTCGTCCATGATCACCAGTTTCGAATGCCACAACACGGCTTTCGCGATCGCCACCGCCTGGCGCTGGCCGCCGGAGAGCGAGCCGACCGGCTGGCGAACCGACGTCACCGTCGTCACACCGAGGCTGTGCAGGGTCTCCTTCGCGGCCAGCTCCATCCGGTCCTCGTCGAGCGACACGTGCCGGACCTTTTCCCGGCCCAGGAACATGTTCTGCACGATGTCGAGGTTGTCGCACAGCGCCAGGTCCTGGTACACGGTCTCGATGCCGAGCGCGGCGGCGTCCCGTGGGGTGCGGATCCGCACTCCCCGGCCCTGCCAGGTGATCTCGCCGGCGTCCGGGACGTGGATGCCGGCGATGCACTTGATCAGCACGGACTTGCCGGCGCCGTTGTCGCCGACGAGCGCGGTCACCTGCCCGGCCGGGACGTCGAGGTCGACTCCGGCCAAGGCCTGTACCGGCCCGAACTTCTTGGTGAGGCCCCGCACGCGCAACAGCGGCGTCCCGGCCGGATCCGCGGCGTCCGGGACTTCCGCGGGCCGCTCGGCGATGGTGGTCACTTCAGGCCTTTTCCCGGGTGACCTCGGCCAGCCGCCGGCCGAGCGGGCTGTCCGGCGTGCGCGCGGGCGGCGGGATCACCGCCACCGGGCAGTTTGCGTGCCGCAGGCAGGCGCTGCTGACCGAGCCGGCGAGCGCCGCACGCACCTTGCCCTTGCCGTGGCTGCCGACCACCAGCATGGTCGCGTCCTTCGCCCGATCGGTCAGGACCCCGGCGGGATCGCCGTCGGGCGCCGAGCACCGGGCGGTCACCCCGGTGAAGTCCTTCGTCACCGCGGTGACGAGCTTCTCCAATTCGTGGACGTGCACCCGGCGTGCCTCTTCGAGGGTCCGGTTCACGGACGCGTCATCGAGCATCGCGTCGTGCAGCCACACCGCCACGACGTCCAATTCGGCGCCGCTGGCCGCCGCCTGGCCGGCCGCCCACACGAGGGCGGCCGTGCCGGCGTCGGAACCATCGACACCGACGACGATCCGGCCTTTCGCGGTCGTTTCCGTCATCACCGCTCCTTCCGCAGTCCCCTGCACCTTCAGCGAACTCCTCTCACGCGCCGGACGAAGCGGCCGTTCTTCCTGAGCTGCAAGGACCTTGGGCCCTACGATCCGCGCCCCCGGGAGAACCATCGGCGAAAGCGGCTTCGACAGGGAGAAGCAGAGGACGGTACGGCTCGGGAGCAACGGCTTCGGCCGGATCGGACGCGCCCTCGCCTGCTCGCGCGCGACTCCACCGCCGGACCGGTCCGTCAATTCCGCCGACGCCGGCTGCCGAGCACCAGGGACGCACCGGCGGCGAAGGTCAGCAGCCCGCCCATGGCGAGCCAGCCGACGTCCACGCCGGTCGAGGCGAGGCGTCCGGTTCCCGGCCCCGCGACGACCGATCGGGCGGGTGCGGGACGAGCGGGCAGCTTCCCGTTGCCGGAGGGCGGGACCGCGTCCGGGTCCGGTTGGTCCGGCCCGGGCACGATCACGATCCAGTTCCGGTAGTAGGTGCCGTCGTCACCGCCTCGAGCGAGCCAGATCGGTGTCCGGCCCCACTGCCCCTGCCACGGACCGACGATGCCGACGTCGTAGCGGTCGGCAGGCAGGTCGAAGAACACCACGGTCCCGTCCGAGCCGCTCACCGCACGCGCCACGATCGCTCCGGTCACCTGGTTGCGCAGGTACACCTTCACTCCCGGAACCGGGTCGTACTGCGGATGACACCCGCAGCCGTAGCTGGGGGTGACGACGTACCCGACGGACTTGATCGCCCGGGCGCCGGGGACCCGAGCGGTCGCCGACACCTCGACCGCGGCGTAGTCACCGCGAGGCTGGACGCGGCAGTAGACCTCCAGGTAGCCGGCGATGGCGGCTACCTGCCGAACCGGGATGGTGATCTCGAAGGTCCGCGAAGACGCGGCCTGGACGGTGGCGCCCGGACCGGCCGGATCCAGCTCACCCAGGCCGATCGGTTGTGCGTAGTCGTTCGTCCAGCAGTACGCGGTCAGGCCGGGCACCGGACCGCGGCCGCTGTTGGCCACCGTGACGAACATCCGGGCCGTGTCGCCCTCGGCGTAAGCCGGCGCGGACAGCCTGGCGGATCCCGTGAGCCACCCGGTGATGTCGTACTCGCCCCGAAGCACCACTTCGGGTTCACTCACCCCGTCCACCGCCACGGCGGGGTAGGTGAACGTCCAGTCGGGAGAGCTGGGGTAGACGTGCCAGGTACCGGCGAGCAGGTCGTGGAAGGCGAACCGGCCCCGGCTGTCGGTCACCGTCTCGGCGGACCAGCCGGAAACCTCACCGAAGGCCTGGATGTGCAGGCCGGGAAGTACTTCACCCGGGTCGAGCACGTGGTTGCGGTTGTGGTCGCCGTAGGCGATCCCGGTGAAGCCGCCGCGCACCACCGTCAGCGGAGCCGTGATCGTGACCGAGTTGTCGGCAGGCTCCGCGTCGGGTTCGTCGGAGGTGACCTCGACCTGCAGGCGCACCACATCCTCCGTGAAGTCGGCGATGTACGCCCAGGTACTGCCCTCGGCAGCCTGCCCCGGCGCCAGGACGAGGTACATGCCGGTGAACCCGTTCCAGGTGTGGGACGTCAAGGTGCCGGAATCGGTCAGCCGAACGCCGGTGGCCGTGCCGGTGCCGGCGTTCACCACGGACACCCGCACCCAGACCGGGTCGTTCTGCCGGTAGGACGGTTGACCGAACGCCACCGTGAGCCGCAGGTCGGGCTGGTTCTCAGCGGCGGCAGCGGTCGACGTGGTCGACGTGGAAACCGATGTGGTCGACGCCGGGGTGGTGGGAGCCACCGAACCGGACGCCGACGTCGGCGCCGGTTCGGGCGAGGGCGGGTCCTTCACCGCGGTCTTCGACGGCTTCACCGACGTGGGTGACGGTTCGGGCGTCGGCGACGGTCTCGACGTCGGTGCCGGCGTTGGTTTCGAGGTCGGCCCTGGTTTTGTCGTCGGCGTCTCCGGCACGGACGGTGCCGGGGAACTCGCCACCGGCGCGGCGGAAGCCGGCGGCTCGGTCTCCGCCGCGAACACCGGCCCCGCCGAGACACCGAGGGACATCGCCACCGCCAGCGCGGCCGCCGCGGCCACCCGGGACAGTCGTTTCATCTTCGCTCCTCCCGTTCCGCGGCCGCCACTGGGCCGCTGAGGCCTTCCGGTGAGCCCCGCCCGTTCAGCGTCCGGCGGATCCCGCGAACCGGGCCCCCGGCGGGCCCGCGCACACCACCGAACGGCGCCCCCTCCGCACCCAGCCGGCCGTCGGCGCGGCCGGACTCGACCGGCCGGACCGGAGGAAGCGCGCGAGCGACGTCCTCCGCGCGGAACGGCGAGACACCGGCCCGGGCCCACCTTCGGCGGCCGGCTGCGCCAGGAACCCGGCATGCCCGAGGTCACGGAGGCGCGGCGCACGGGATCCCTCGGACATCGGCTCCTCCGTTCGTGTGCTAGCCGGTGATGTCCCGCCGCCGGAATCCGGCCACGCCCGCCGTGATCAGCGCGGCACCGAGCGCGGTGAGCCAGAGCAACGACGCGACCTGAACCGCCGCGCCCGGCAGCTTCGGCGAGTGGGTGAACGGCGACAGGTCGAGCACCCACTGGTCGAGCTTCAGCAGCGCGCCGAACTCGCCGAGCAGGAGGAACGCCACCAGCGCGGCCCACGCCGCGGTCAGCGCGCGGCCGAACAGGCCGAACACGACGGTCGCGATCCCGGTGAGCACCCACACCGCGGGCAGCTGCGCGAGCGCCGCGCCGACGAGCCGGGCCACCTCGGGCCCGATCCGGCCGAGGTACGCGCCGTTCGTCAGTCCGGCCGCCAGCCCGAGCGCGCCCAGCAACACCGCGGGCGCCCCGGCTGCGAAGACGAGACAACCGCCGAGGAGCCGACGCCGGTCCACCGCCGTGGCCAGCAGCGGCTCGACGCGCAGGGCCCGCTCCTCGGCCCGGAGCCGGGCCACTACGGCGATCACGTAGGCCGAGGTGATCACGCCGGCCGCCGCCAGCTCCGCGGCGAGGAACGCGTCGGAGATCCCCTTCTCGCCACCCAGGGCGGTGATCATGGCCTGGGCCTGGGAGTTCGTCAGCATCGAGCCGACGTTGCCGGCCAGGCTGCCGCACACGAGCCCGAGCAGCACATACGCGCTCGTCCACACGGCGAGCGTGCCGCGGTTGAGCCGCCAGGCCAGGCCCCAGGTGCTCCGCAGGGACCGCCCTGCCCCGGCGGGGCCCGGGCGGTCGGGCAGGAGGCCCGCGTCGAGGTCGCGGACCCGGGCCAGCGCGATCGCGACCCCGCCGAGCAGCACGGCCATGACGGTCGGGAGCGCGAGCACCCACCAGACGTCGCCCGCGTACGGGCGGACCTGCTCGCTCCACCCGATCGGCGAGGCCCACGAGAGCCACCGGGGTCCGGCCGAATCGCCGGCCGCGCGCAGGAAGTAGGCGGCGACCAGGAGGAGCACGGCCAGGCCCGACGCGGTCCGGGCACTCTTGGTCAGCTGGGCCGTCACCGCCGCCGCGCCGCCGAACACCAGGCCTGCGGCCGCCCAGCACAGGCCGAAGGCCAGCGAGCCGGTGACCGGCAGCCGGGTCGCGGCGAGGGCCGCCGCGGTGGCCACGCCGAGCACGACACTGGCACCCGCCGTCACGGCCAGCCCGGCGGCGAGCCCCGCGTACCGGCCCACCACGGCCGAGCCGAGCAGTTCGCGACGTCCGGCCTCCTCCTCGGCCCGGGTGTGGCGGACCGCGGTGAAGATCATCACCAGCCCGACCAGCGCGGCCCCGAACGCGGTCAGCTTGAACACCGAGGTCGCGCCCAGGGTCGGCTCGTGCACGGGACCGTACAGGGCGAGCAGTGCCGGAACGCCGTTGATGCTGTCCGCTGCCGCCCGCAGATCGGCCGCCGTCGGGTAGACCGCCATCGTCGCGGCGGCGGCGGAGGCCGCTGTCGCCGCGAAGACGACGATCCACACCGGCAGCCGGATCCGGTCACGTCGCAGCGCCAGCCGGATCAGCGCGCCCGTGCCGGTGAACGCGCCGCTCATACCGGCACCGCCTCCGGCTCGCCGCGGTAGTGGCGCAGGAACAGCTCTTCGAGCGTCGGCGGACGGCTGACCAGGCCGTGCACCCCGCACCGGCCGAGTGCGGCGAGCACCGGCGACAGCGCGGCGGTGTCCACGGTCAGCCGGACGTCGGAGCCGTCCAGGACGAAGTCGTGCACCCCGGGCAGCCGGGCCAGGCCGTCGGGCGGTCCGGCGAGCCGGGCGGTGATGGTGGTGCGGGTGAGGTGACGCAGGTCGTCGAGGCTGCCCGAGTCCACGAGCTTGCCGGCGCGGATGATGCTGACGCGGTCGCACAGGGCCTCGGCCTCGGCCAGGATGTGGCTCGAAAGCAGGACCGTGCGGCCCCGGTCGCGTTCCTCGCGGACGCACTCCCGGAAGGTCTCCTCCATCAGCGGGTCGAGCCCCGCGGTCGGCTCGTCGAGCAGCAGCAGTTCGACGTCCGAGGCGAGCGCGGCGACCACGGCGACCTTCTGCCGGTTGCCCTTCGAGTAGGCGCGGCCCTTGACCCGCGGGTCGAGTTCGAACCGGTCCAGGTAACGCTTGCGGCGCACCGGGTCGAGGCCGCCGCGCAGCCGCCCGAGCAGGTCGATGACCTCGCCGCCGGTGAGGTTCGGCCACAGGGACACCTCCCCCGGCACGTACGCCAGGCGCCGGTGCAACGCGACGGCGTCGCGCCAAGGGTCGCCACCGAGCAGCCGCAGCTCGCCACCGTCGGCACGCAGGAGCCCCAAGAGCAGGCGCAGTGTCGTGGTCTTCCCGGCGCCGTTCGGGCCGAGGAAGCCGTGCACCTCACCGGTCTCGACCGTGAGATCGAGTCCGTCGAGCGCCGTGGTGTGGCCGAAGGACTTCCGCAGGCCGTGGATTTCGATCGCCGCACTCATCGGGTGGCCTCCAGCAGGATACGGCGCTCGGCCGACGCGATCGCCGCGCGAGCGCTGCCGATGACGTCCGGGTTGACCGAGATCGACGTGATGCCGAAGCGCACCAGGTGCTCGGCGAAGCCGGGTTTGGTGGACGGCGCCTGGCCGCACAACGACGACGTGATCCCGCGATGCCGCGCGATGCGCACGATCCGCTCGATGGCGTCCAGCACCGCCGGGTCGCTCTCGTCGAACAGCTCCGCGCAGACCGCCGAGTCGCGGTCGACGCCCAGCATCAGCTGGGTGAGGTCGTTGCTGCCGATGGACACGCCGTCGATGCCCATCCCGGCGTACTCGCCCAGCCAGTGCACCACCGAGGGCACCTCGGCCATCACCCAGCGGTGCAGGCCGCGCTGCCGGCCGAGCGGGCTCGCGTCGACCAGCTCCAGGCACTCCTCCAGCTCCCACTTCGTCCGCACGAACGGGATCATCAGGTGCAGGTTCGGCGACTGCTCGCGCACCCGCGCCAGGGTCTCCAGCTCGAGGGCGAACAGATCGCGTTCGCGCACGTACCGGTAGCAGCCGCGGTAGCCGATCATCGGGTTGCTCTCCACCGGCTCGAACGCCTCGCCGCCGGCCAGGCCGCGGAACTCGTTGGTCCGCAGGTCGGTCGCGCGGTAGACGACCGGACGGGTGCCGAACGGTTTGGTGATCTTCAGCAGCGACTCCGCCATGTTGTCCACAAAGGACCGTTCTTCGCCCTTGGCGAGCAAGTCGCGCGGATGCCTGCCCCCGAGTGCTTCGGTGAGCAGGAACTCCGCCCGCAGCAGGCCGACGCCGTCCACCGCCTGCGCGGCGACCTCCTCGGCGTGCTCGGGCATGGCGAGGTTGCCGTACAGCTTGGTGCCGATGGCCTCCGGCGCGACCGGGGTCACGACCGGCGCCGCACGGGTGGCTTCGTGCTTGGCCGCGCCGGAGCGCACCTCGCCCTGCGTGCCGTCGACGGTGACCAGGCTGCGGTCGGCCAGGACGCGGGTCGCGTCACCCGTGCCGACCACCGCCGGCACCCCCAGCTCGCGAGCGACGACCGCCGCGTGACAGGTCATGCCGCCGCCGTCGGTGACCACCGCGGCCGCCCGCCGGATCGCCGGCACCCAGTCCGGGTTGGTCATCGGCGCGACCAGGACCTCCCCGTCGCGCAGGTGCTTCGCCTCGACCGGGTCGCGCAGCACGCGGACCGCACCGCTGCCCTCGCCCGGCGACGCACCGAGCCCGGTCACCAACGCCGTGGTGGCCGCCGGCGCCGGCGGCGGCAGGGTGGTGATCGGGCGGGACTGCACCAGGAAGATCTGGTGGTCGGCGATCGCGAACTCGATGTCCTGCGGGACGCCGTAGTGCTCTTCGACGCGGATGGCCATCCGGGCCAGTTCCAGCACGACGGTCTCGCTCAGCACGCGGCGCCCGCCCGCGGGCTCCGGCAGCTGGACCGTGACGTCGCCACCGCCCTCGTCCGCAACGATCTTGTGGGTCTGCCGCCCGATCCGGACCGAGTGGACGAGCAGGTCCTTCTTGCCGACGACGTAGGTGTCGGGTTCGACGGCGCCGCTGACGATCGCCTCGCCCTGGCCGAACACGGCCTCGATGACCACGCGGTCGCGGTCGCCGGAGCGCGGGTCGGCGGTGAAGACGACGCCGGAGCGTTCGGAGCGGATCATGCGCTGCACGACGACGGCGATCGCCGGCTCGCCGGTGAACCCGCGGCTGGCCCGGTAGCTGACCACCCGCGGGCTGAACAGCGACGTCCAGCAGTCGATGACGTGCTCGGCGACGGCGTGGTCACCCCAGATGTTGGTGTAGGTGGCGTTCATCCCGGCGAACGAGGCTTCGGCGCCGTCCTCGCCGGTGGCCGACGAGCGGATGGCGACCGGCTTCGAGGCGCCGAGCTCGCGGTAGGCCTCGGCGATCTCCTCCCGCAGCTCGCCGGTGAGCCCGGCGAGCCGGACGAGGTCGCGGATGCGGTCGCACTGCTCGGCCAGGAAGCCCGCGTCGTCGACGTTGGCCAGTGCCTTGGCGTGCAGGTCGGCCACCTCGGAACGGACGCCCGCCTTCTCGAGCGCGGCCCAGTAGCCGTCACGCGAGATGACGAAACCGCCCGGCACGGGAAACCCGGCCGAGATCAGCTCGCCGAGGTTGGCACCCTTGCCGCCGACGGTCTCGTCGTCGGCGAGCCGGATCTCGGCCAGGTCGCGTACGTACGTCATCGGAGTCCTCCTGTTCTGGCCGGCGCGCGCCGACGACACCGCGCCACCGCCCGGCTCACCGCGCGGGCGAGGACGCCGGCCGGCCGGACGTCGGCGCGGCCGGTGCGGCGGCGGTCATCGCGGTCTGTCCCGTCGCGGAGCCGGATGCTCCGCCTTCGGTCATGGTCGCCCTGGCCGCTGGACCGGCACCGGAGCAGAAAGTCCCCCGATCCGGCGGAATTCGTCCCTGCCGACGCCTGCTCACCGTCCGCACGAGCGGTCGGCCCCAGCGCACGAGCACCACGTCACCGTGCGCGAGTAAGGCCCGGGTCATCGCATCTCCTCGGGCACGAGGGTGGGCGCGGCCGACCGAGGGCCGCGCCCACCGCGGAGGGTCACCTAGTTCTTGGTGACCTGGATCTTGACGTGCTTGTCGCGCGGGTGCTCCGAAACGGGCATCGAAACCTCGAGGATGCCGTCGGTGTACGTCGCCTTCACCTTCGCCGGGTCCGCCCCGGCCGGCAGGCTGACCGTGCGGCTGAAGGTGCCGTAGTAGAACTCACTACGGCCTTCGGCGGTCTCCTTCGCCTCACGCTCGGCGGAGATGGTCAGCAGCCCGTTGTGCGTGGTCACGGAGACGTGCTTCTCCGGGTCGAAACCGGGCAGCTCGGCCCGCACGAGGTACCGTCCGTCCTCAGTGGACTCCTCGATCCGGACCGGGTTGTGCTCGGCGAACGGCCAGGGGTTCTCCAGCCACGCCGCGATGCTCGGCAACGCCAGGCGTGAGCCCGGCACCAGGGCAGTCATCGTTCTCTCCTCTCCGCGACATCGGGGTCGCAAGACAAGGAGACCTCGGGGAAGGGGGCCGGCGACGCGGGAGGATGGCCCGAACCGCGAGGACCTTCGTCACCGAAACGTTGCCGGGGACTTTGGGCCCTTCACCCCATCCGGCGGCAGTGCCACTCTCGGAGGTCCGGGGGAGAACGGGACACCGGACATGAGCACACCCGAATCCTGGCGGTTCTCCGCAGCAGTCGATCACGGTCCGGGCCGCACCAGGGCCCAGCTCGTGCTGCGTACTCCCGACGGGCACGAGTTTTCCGGAGTGGGACTCGCCCAGCCCGCCGGTTCGGCCAGGGTCGCCGGCTACCTCGCGTTGTGCCGCGCGATGTCCGACCTCACCGAAGAACTGCTGGAAGCTGCGGCGGTGGAGCTGGAAGCCATGAACCAACGCGTGCGAAGCGTTCGATGACAGCCTTTTCCTTGCCGTCCAAGATCTTCCTCCGGTCAGCAGCCACCGGCCCGGGCCCCCGGGCCTGCGGCACGGCGCGCCGCGCCTGGTCGCCGCGATCGTTCGTCCCGGCACCGGGGACGCGGTCAACGCCCGGCCGCGGCCCAGCCCCGGTAGGCGGCCACCGCCGTCGGGAGGGTCGGGAAGATCCGTTCCTCCCCCACCTTCGCCACCAGCCCCGCCGCGACCAGGTCGTCCCGCAGGTCCTGCTTCACCCGCGCCATCGCGAACACCACCCCGCGCCGGCCCAGCTCCTCCCGGAGGCGATCGAGGGCGTCGGCCGCGGTCACGTCGAGCTCGACGTTCGCCTCCGCGTTCAGCACGAACCACCGTGCCTGTCCGTCCGCCGCCGCCAGTGCGCGACGGCGGAAGTCCTCCGCGTTGGCGAAGCACAGGGGCGCGTCGTAGCGGTAGACGACCAGGCCGGGCTCGGTCGTCGCGGCCGGGTAGTCGTCGACGTCGTGCATGCCCGCCAAGCCCGGCACCGTGCCGAGGATCCCGTCGTGCGGCCGGGCGATCCGGCGCAGCAGGTCCAGAATGGACAGTCCGACCGCGGCCAGCACGCCGTAGAGGACGCCCAGCCCGAGCACCCCGGCCGTGGTGAGCAACGCGAGCACGAGCTCGCTGCGCCGGAACCGCGCGAACCTCCGCAGCTCGCCGACATCGACGAGGTGCCACGCGGCGAAGACCACCAGCGCGCCGAGCGCCGCCTTGGGGAACGCCGCCAGCAGCGGCCGGGCGAACAGCACCGCGAGCACCACGGTCCCCAGCGCGACCAGCGAGTGCAGCTGGGTGCGGCCGCCCACCGCCGCGCCGAGCGCGGTCCGGCTGCCGCTGCTGCTCACCGGGAACCCGTGCAGCAGCCCGGCGGTCACGTTCGCCGCGGCCAGCGCGCGCAGCTCCTGGTCGGCGTCGATCTCTTCGCCCCGCCGGGCCGCGAACGCCCGGGCCGTCAGCACGTTGTCGGAGAACGCGACGATCGCGATCCCCACCGCCGGCAGCACCAGCTGCCCGGCATCGGCCGCCGACACCCCGGAGACGGCGGGCGGCAGGCCGGCGGGCAGCGCGCCGACGACGTCGAGGCCCGCGAGCCCGGATGCGACCGCGGCCGCCACGACCATCGCGACCAACGGCCCCGGCGCCCACGGGGCGAGCCGTTCCAGGAGGAACAGCAGGGCCAGCACGCCCGCGGCGAGCCCGACGGCCGGCCAATGCACGTGCCCGAGCCCGGCCAGGAAGGACCGGATCTGCGCGACGAACTCGCCACCGCCGACCGGCACGCCGGTCACCTTCCCGAGCTGGCCCGCGACCATCAGCACCGCGATCCCGGCCAGGTACCCGGTGAGCACCGGCTTCGACAGCAGCTCGGCGAGCACCCCGAGCCGGGCCAGCCCGGCCACCAGGCACAGGCAGCCGACCATGATCGCGAGTACGGCCGCCAGGGCCGCGTAGTGGCCGGGATCGCCCGCGGCAAGGGGCATCAGCACCGCCGCGGTCATCAGCGCCGTGGTCGACTCGGGCCCGACCGACAGCTGCCGCGACGAACCCAGCAGCGCGTACACCGCGAGCGGGCCGAGCGCCGCCCACAGTCCGGCGACCGGCGGCAGCCCGGCGACCTCGGCGTAGGCCATCACCTGCGGCACGAGGTAGGCCGCGACCGTCACGCCGGCGACGACGTCCCCGCGCAGCCAGTCGCGCCGGTACTGGCGCAGGCGCGCGAGCCCGGGCAGCACGGAATTCATGAAGTCGAGGATGCGGGCCGTGCGGACGTGCGGGCTGCGGCCGGAAGACCCTCCCGGCGAGGACTTCCGGCCGCAGCTCCCGGCTCTGGCGGCGGCCTGCGGCCGGACCACGACAGCCGTACCCGGGAGTCGCCGATGAGCGCGAGGGGCACGCTTCGGCCGACGACCCACCCCGCCCGGCAGCAGAACCGCACCTGGCCCCGCAGGCCGTCGCCGACGCCGGGGAGCGGCTGCTCACCCTGAACGTCGCCATCGACCAGCTCGCCGGCGACATCTCCGTCCGCTGCCCGTCCTGCGGCGACACCCCCGCCACCCACGCCACCCGCCAGCTCGTCCGCGCCTGCCGCGCCGGCATGGCCGCCTCCCGCGACCACTGAGCCCGGCCGGCAACGCGTCCGCGACCGCGGGGCGAAGGGACCTTCGACGCGAGCTGAGGACTTGCGACCCTTCCGGCGACCGGTCGCCGCCGAGAAGGTCGGGCCGGCCGGGTTGATCGGTACCACCGGAGAGAAGAGGCTGATCTCGTTGCGGAATGCACCTTCCCCGAGCACTGTGCTGCGGTGGCTCGTCGGCGGCTCGGCGCCGACCGCCGGACCTCCTGGTGCCGATCAGTGGTCGGCGTGCCGGATGCGGCGGGCCGACCGGGAGGAGCCGCACTCATGACCGAACCCGCTCACCCGCCGATCATCCAGGGCGGCATGGGAGTCGCGGTGTCGGGCTGGCGGCTGGCCGGTACCGTCGCCGCAGCGGGACAGCTCGGCGTCGTCTCCGGGGTCGCGCTCGACACGCTGCTGGCCCGGAACCTGCAGCTCGGCGACCCCGGCGGCCACCTCCGCCGCGCCCTCGCCCACTTCCCGAAGCCCGACCTCGTCGAGCGGATCCTCCACCGGTACTTCGTCCCGGGCGGGATCGACCCGGGACGGCCGTTCCGCGCCGTGGCGCGGCTGGGCATCCCGGCCCGCCCCGCCGCCACCGCGCTGACCGTCGTCGGCAACTTCGCCGAGGTGTTCCTCGCCAAGGAGGGTCACCCGGGTCCGATCGGGATCAACTACCTCGAGAAGATCCAGCTCGCGACCCCGGCCGCCGCGTACGGCGCCATGCTCGCCGGAGTGGACTACGTACTGGTCGGCGCGGGCATCCCGACCGAACTGCCCGGCCTGCTCGACGCGCTCGCCCGGTCCGCCCCGGTCGACTTCCCCGTCGCCGTCGCCGGCTCGGACCAGCGGCACACCCTCCGCTTCGACCCCACCTCGCTGCTGCCCGACACCGGGCCGTTGCGCAGGCCGAAGCTGCTGGCCATCATCTCCTCGGCGGTCCTGGCGACCCGGCTCGGCCGGGACGCGCGGACGCGCCCGGACGGGTTCGTCCTGGAGACCCCGGTCGCGGGCGGGCACAGCGCGCCGCCGCGCGGCCGGATGCAGCTGTCCGGCACCGGGGAACCGGTGTACGGCCCGCGCGACGACATCGAAGTGGCCAAGGTGGCCGCGACCGGGCTGCCGTTCTGGCTCGCCGGCGGGTTCGCGAGCCCGCAGGGCCTGGCCGCCGCCCGAGCCGCCGGCGCGGCCGGCATCCAGGTCGGCACCGCGTTCGCGCTCTCCGACGAATCGGGCATCGACCCGGCACTCAAGCGGCGACTACTCGACCGCGCCACGAGCGGCACGCTCGAGGTACACAACGACCCCCACGCCTCACCGGCCGGCTTCCCGTTCAAGCTCGCCCGCCTTCCCGGGACCCTGGCCGACGAGGAGACCTACGCTGCCCGACCCCGGCTGTGCGATCTCGGGTATCTGCGCACCCCGTACCAAACCCCGCAGGGCAGGATCGGCTACCGCTGCCCCGCCGAGCCGGTCGCCGACTACGTCGCCAAGCAGGGACAGGCCGAGGACACGATCGGCCGCCGCTGCCTGTGCAACGGACTGGTCGCGACCGTCGGACTCGGCCGGCGCCGCCGCGACGGCTACCAGGAGACCCCGCTGGTCACCCTCGGCCAGGACCTCGATTTCCTGCCTCACCTGCTGCCGGCGGGAGCGACCGGCTACTCCGCGACCGACGTCATCGGCTACCTGCTCTCCCGCGGGTGAGGACTTCGGTCGTGAGCCCGAAGGACCTTGGGCCCCTGCCTCGGTCGTCCACGCGGTACGAGGCTGTGCCGGTCCGGATCTTCCCTCTCACCCGCCCGCGAGGTTCCCTTGGTGCTCCAGACCGGTCTTTCCCGGATCCGTTCCTGGATCGGACGCGGCTACCTCAGCAGGATGCGCCGGAAGGGCCTCGACTTCTCGCGGCTGCGCTTCCTTCCCCGCTCGGTCGTGTTCCCGCTCCGGCGGACCGGCCTGGACCCGGTGCCCGAGCTGGGCCGGCTGCGGGAAGAACAGCCCGTCAGCAGGCTCCCGCTGCCGCTCGGTGTGACCGTCTGGCTGGTCACCGGCTACGAGCAGGCGAAAGCCGTACTCGGTGACGCGGCCGCGTTCAGCAACGACTTCGCCAACCTCGGCACGGTCGGCATCAGCGCGGAAAGCGATCCCGGCGGCCTGGGCTTCAGCGACCCACCGGACCACACCCGGCTGCGGCGCCTGCTCACCCCCGAGTTCACCGTGCGCCGGCTGAACCAGCTCGCGCCGAGGATCGACGCCATCGTGGCGGACCGGCTGGACCGCATGGCGGCCGCGCGAGCACCGGTCGATCTCGTGAAGGAGTTCGCGCTGCCCATCCCGTCCCTGATGATCTGCGAACTCCTCGGTGTCCCCTATGAAGATCGCGGTGACTTCCAGCGGCTGAGCGTCGCCCGGTTCGACGTGTTCGGCGGCGCCGGTGCGTCGCTGGGCGCGCTCGGCGAATCCCTCGCCTACCTCCGCGACCTGGTCAACCGACAGCGCGCAGCACCGACCGACGGGCTCCTCGGCAGACTCGTCACCGAACACGGCGACGAGATCGACGACGAGGAGCTCGCCGGGCTGGCCGACGGACTGCTGACCGGCGGGTTCGAAACCACCGCGAGCATGCTCGCGCTCGGGGCGCTGGCTCTGCTCAGAGATCCGGTGCTGTGCACGAGGATGCGGGACGAGGCGGACGCCGTCGAGCCGCTCGTCGAGGAACTGCTGCGTTACCTGTCCGTGGTGCAGCTGGCGTTCCCGCGATTCGCCCGCACCGACGTCGACATCGCCGGGACCACGATCAGTCAGGGCGACATCGTGCTCTGCTCCCTGAGCGCCGCCGACCGCGACGCCGTGCTCGGTGCCGCGATGGAACGCCTCGACCCCACCCGCCCGGCCACCCCGCACCTGGCCTTCGGGTACGGCATGCACCGGTGCCTCGGCGCCGAACTCGCCCGCCGCGAGCTCCGCGCCGCCTACCCGGCGCTGGTGCGCCGCTTCCCGTCGATGCGGCTCGCCGTTCCGGTGGAGAAGCTGTCCTTCCGGAAACTGTCCCTTGTGTACGGTGTCGAGTCACTGCCGGTGCTGCTGGACTGAGCACCGCCGGTCGAGCTTCCGCACCAATCCGGCGTGGGCCGACCGGAACTCACTCCCGGTCCGCGACGTCCATGACCATGCAGTCTTGTGTGCGGACCACCCAGCGCAATCCCCAGTAGTACCAGCGAGGGAAGATCGGTGGCAGTTCGCGGATACCCACCAGCCGAGGCGCCGTGAGCCGGAGGAGCTCACCTCTGAGCAGGATCTCGCATCCACCTGCGGACAGGATGTTCCTCACCCACTCGGAAGCTGCTCCGAAGTTGGCTCCGATGGCGACGACGTCACCGCGGCGGAACGCCCGGACAGGAGTGCGGTGGACGCGCCCGCTTCGGCGCCCCTTGTGCATGACGACGGCAAGCGAACCCGCCCGCCCGGCACGGCGAAGGGCGATCGGGTTGACGACCGCGTGAGCCGGCTTCAGAAAGGACGGCCAGGGCATCGCGCCTCACCTCCACCGTCAGCGGGCGTCCTCCATGGTGCCGGCAGAGCGTCCTCGCCCGTGCGCTCGGCCCTCGAGCCGGGCCGACCTCGCCGCGGTGAGCGCGAGCCCGCTCGCCGCGTCGAGACAGCACCGGTGCAGTGCGCCGGCGTCGTCGGGGTCATCGCGGGGCCGACGTCCGCAGCGTGCGCTCGGAGCGGGTTCCTGCGAGCACGCTCACCGTGCCTCCAGGCTCTCGTCGTCGGTTCCCCGCGACACCGCCCCGGTCCGCGAGCGCGCACGAGCCCCGGTGGACCACATCGAGCTCAGTGGTCGAGCCGGACCGGTTTGCGGGTGAGTGCTTCGATGTCTCCGGCGGCGCATTCGAGCAGGTTGTGGGCCAGATCGCTCAACGCACGCGACGCGGCCAGCTCGTCGCCGATCTCGGGCACGTCCGTGTCGGCGGGGTTGAGCCGCGCGACGCCGGTCCCGGAGACCCGGGTGTCGTCGCTGGTGTGGAGCCGGGCCGTGGCCCGGGTCCGGCCGTCGTCGTCTTCGTCGATGTGCACTTCGACGTGCCAGCGCTTCTCCTGCATGGTTCCTCCTCAGTTTCTTCGGGCGCCGTTTCGATGGCGCCACTGGAACATCCGGCTCGTCGTGGTCGCGCTGCCGGCGGGCGACGGTGTGCCACGACGGCCTTCGGAGTCGCTGATTTTCCGGTGTGGCCAGCAAATCGCGGCCGGTTGGCCGCCGCCGCTGGCGAACGCCACCGGCCCGGGGGCCCTCGGTCACCCCCGCAGGAGACCATCGGCTCTGCCGTTCCCGTGCCGTCACGGCGGGCTCCGGCACCTACCGCACCGGCGCCGGGAGGGCCGGGCCACCAGCTGCCGTCTCTTCGGCGGAATACCCGAAGGCCGGCGGACGAGCTCGGTGTCCGGGCTTGGCACGCGCCGGTCGCTGCCGTGCGCGGTGGCCTCCACACCATCCCCGGAATCGATCTCCCGCGACTTGAGAGCGCCTCGCGCGGCACCGGATCGGGACGGCTCAGTGGATCCGGTACGGCTGGACGACTTCGGTGCGCCACGTACCGGGGTCGGGCTGGGCGTCCGGGGACGTCAGGTAGACCTCCCACGCCGCGCCGGCGAGCTCACCGTCGTGCTCGTGCACCCAGCAAGCGAGCGCGCCGTAGGCAGGCTCCATCGTCTCGTACGACCCGACGTGGACCGTTTCCACGACCGGGCCCGCGGGCAGGGTCGACGGCCGGACGCCGTCGACGGGCTCGATGGGGGTGGCGACGGGGAAGCCGGCCTCGACGTGAAACCGGCCGCCCGGCTCCGGGCGGTAACGCGCGAACGGCGGGCCGGCCGGCGCTGTGCCATGAGCGGCCAGGACACCGGCGATCGCCCCGTACTGCCGGCCCAGCCAGGGCCCGAGTTCCGCCACGTCCAGAACGGCATCGGCGACTGCGGTCGGCTGCTCGTTCCGGTTCCCGACCTGGATCTCGTAGGTCCGCATGCGGGCAGTTTCGCGGGAGGAGCCACGGGTACGTAGAGTCGTCGGTCCTCATGCGGTGGGTCGATGGTCCTCGGGGTGACCCGCCTGCGCGATGCCGAAGCCCTGACCGGCCGTCGGGCTACGCGTATCCGGACGGCGACGACACCTCCGCCGGCACCCCGCGTCCGGTCACCAGCCGCTCGTAGAGGGCGATGTACTGCAGGAAGGACCGGGTCCCCAGGTAGTCGCGCCGCACCCGTTCCCGGGCCCGCTCGCCCAGCTCGGCCGCGCGAGCGGGTTCGGCCAGGAGGTCCGTCACCGCGTCGCCGTAGGCAGCCAGGTCGCGGGCGGCGACGAGGCGGCCACTGTGCCCGTCCTCGATCTGGTCCTGGATCCCGCCGATCCGGGTGGCGACCACCGGGCGTGCTTTCCACATGGCCTCGGCCACCGTGAGCCCGAACCCTTCGGCGATCGACATCTGCACCACCACCTGCGCGCGGCGCTGCAACGCGTTGACGATCGCGGCGTTCTCCTCCGGGTCGGCCATCGGCAGCGTCGCCAGGTGGACGCGGTCCTGGACCGGCCGGGGGAGCTTGGCGAACGACGCCGTCACCTCGCCGAGCACGTCCGCGCCTTCGGGGTCGTCGGCGACCTCCGCCGCGGACGGGCCGGCCAGCACGAGGTGCGCGGCCGTCCGGGGCAGCACGTACCGCACGAACCCGTCGATCACCCCGAGCGGGTCCTTGAGCCGGTCCCAGCGCGAAACCTGCAGCACCACCGCGTCGTCCGGGCGCAGCCGCCGGGTTTCCGTCATCTGCGCACGGCGCTCGACCCGGGCCGGCGCGCCGTCCAGCCGGGCGAACACCGGGTCCGCCGCGGACACGGTGTCCTGCACTCCCGCCGCGGCGAGGATCGCGGCCACGCGCTCTCCGGGGAGATCCTGGTTCTTGGCCGAGAAAGCGTCGATCGAGGGAGCGATGAGCGCCGTCTTCGCCGTGTCCAGACCGGCCCAGACGTGCTGGCGACGGGAGAAGACGTAAGCGTCGGCCTGGGCGACGTATCCGCGCAGGAACTCCCACGCCCGGCGGGCGAGCGGGGTGGCGTGGTCGATGCCGACGTGGCTTCGCCACACAATGGGCACACCGAGCCCCGTCAGGACGGGAATCATCCCTGCCGTCTGCGGGTCGTGCAGCAGCACGACGTCCCCCGGCGAGATCAGGTTCGCGAGCTCCTCGCCCGCGGCACGGGTGAACGCGTCGTACGCCTCGCGAGCGTCCTCGTCGAGTGGCAGCCCGTCTCCCAGCGCGCCGTGGAGGTTGTTGTGGAGCCGCTTGGTCACCGCGAAGAAGGGGCGAGTGCCGGCGACGGCCAGCCACCGCTGCTCGACACCGGCACCGCGCCCGTAGGCCAGCAGCGAATGGAGCATCTCGGCCACGCCGCCACCGCGCGCGGTCGAATTCACGTGCCACATGACGTGGTCGCCGAGCAACTCCCGCCCGCGGGCGAACCGCTCCAGCAGGCGGTGGTAGGCCTGCGCGCCGACGAGCGGTTCGAACCGCTCGATCGCGAGCCTGCCGACCGGAGCGGGAACCAGGAGTGAACCGGCGGTCGCCGGACCGGGTCTGGCCATCGTGCTCTCCTCGGATCGGTCGCCGGCCGTCGGGCGACGACCGGGCAAACCGGCATGGGGGTCCTTCGCGCCGTCGAGACGGACTTGCGCGATCCTCAGCGTGGAACCGGCCGCGCGGCCGGGCAGGGGCCGAACGTCACCGGTCGGGGCACCAATGGGCCCCATCATCGGCGGAGACGGCCGGGAGTTCGCGAGAACCGCTGCCGCACGGGGGAATCCGCTCGTCCTGACGGCCGCCGGGCCGTAGCGCCGGCTCCAAGGAGTGCCCCATGCGGATGCCAGTGCCCACCGCCAGTTCCGCGACTGCACTTCGTCCTGCCGCCGAAGGCCCTCCGCCTCTGTCGGTGCGCGCGTCGAGACGGAAACGTCGCTCGATGTGAAACGGTGCAATCGAGGAGTTCACCATGAGCAACAGCCTGAGACGCTCCTTCATGCGCTACGGCAGCGTGGCCGCGGTGATCACGTTGCTGCCCGCATTCGTCGCCGGCACTGCGGTCGCCGAACGACCCGTGACGCAGCTTGCGCTGCTGCCGGGGGCGGTGGCGGGTGAGGCCCTGGCGATCAACAACCAGGGGACGGCTGTCGGCTACAACATTGTCGACTCC
The DNA here is from genome assembly GCF_053601335.1 of Amycolatopsis sp. NPDC004747. Lineage (NCBI taxonomy): Bacteria > Bacillati > Actinomycetota > Actinomycetes > Pseudonocardiales > Pseudonocardiaceae > Amycolatopsis > Amycolatopsis sp. NPDC004747. The sequence goes on from NZ_JBSGBQ010000003.1 coordinate 83,152, forward strand.
GGTTCTGTGGCGGTGAAGTGGGATCGGCACGGCAAGGTCGTCGAACTGCTCCCACCGCCCGGAGGTTCGTCGGCCGTGGCCAGGGCCATCAACGATCGAGGTGTCGTGACCGGTTCGTTCGATGCTGGGAACGCCACCACCGGAGCCCTGCGTTGGGATCCTGACGGCCGGATCGTCGAACTCGCCGGGCTGGGCGGCATCAACACGTCCGCCAACGATCTGGACGAGCACGGGATCGTGGTCGGCACGAGCGTCGGCCCCGACGGCTGGTTCCATGCGGTCACGTGGAACCAGCGCGGACAGGTGACCAAGCTGGACTCGTCGCCGACCGGGTTCTCCGGCTCGGCCAATGCGATCAACGAGCGCGGCGTGATCGTTGGTGTCGATACGGACGAGAACTGGAAGGTGGGGGCGTCGAGGTGGAGTCCGTCAGGTGTGCGGACCGCGCTTCCGGACTGGGGATACCGGTGGAACGCCGCCTTCGACATCAACGACCGTGGGATCACGGTTGGTCACGTCGAAGGCCCTGATGCACACTCCCAGCCGGTTCGCTGGGACCGCGACGGCGTGCTGACCGAGCTCGGCATTCCCGCTGGGGGGCTGTCCGCAAGCGCGAAGGAGATCAACAACGCGGGCGTGGCACTCGGGGAGGTCTCCTTCGGTGAGCAGTGGGATCAACGGCGCGGAGTGCGCTGGGATGAGCAGGGGAACGCGATCGAACTGCCTCCACTGCAAGGTGGTGGGTGGAGTCGTGGCAACGCGCTTGATGCGCGCAGCACGGTCGTCGGAGTGGCGGCGACCGCGACCGGCTCGCACGCTGCGTTGTGGGATCAGTCGGGACGCGTCCACGACCTCGGCGCACTGCCCGGAAACACCTCGAGCGAGGCGGTCGACATCAACGATCACGGGGTGGCCGTCGGGTTCTCCTACTCCGACAGGGGGCCACAGCCCACTGCGTGGCACTGGTAGGACGCCTCCGGGCCCTGTTGGCGCCGCCTTGACCGAATGGCACGAGACCGGCGGGCGGCAACTGCACGACCGTCTGCCGGCCGGCGAAGTCGCCGAACTCGTGCCGGGCGTAGGCGTACAGGCCGCCGTCGGAGTTCGGACACGCTTCGCCGGGCGACAGGTCCAGCAAGCTCCGTGGGCGGCTACCGCCACGCTGCCGGGCAAACGCGCCACTGCGGACCGCTCACCAGCACGCCCGCCGCGCGGCAACGGCTCTGACCGGTTCCACCGCCCCCACCGGGCCGTGGCCCAACGACTCCGCCGGCCGGGGAGGAACGACCTCGCGGGTCTTGGCTTTCGGCCCTGATTCCGTCGCCCCGAAGAGCGGCACCATCGAAGAGCCGGCAACAGCCCGCCACCATTCTCCTCGGAGAGGAGGGCGACATGACCTTCGCTCATCGCACCCGCGAGCCCGGACCGGCCCGGGCGGGCGGATTCCCCGCCGGACTGCACGTACACGCGCACAGCGGCCAGTTCGACGGGCAAGCCGGGATCGTCGTGGACCGCACCCCCGACCTGCGGCCAGGCTCGGTCTGGGTCGAGTTCACTCCGGGGCAGGCCCGGCTGGTACCGGGTTACCGGCTCGACGTCGACGAGAACCCGGCCGACTGAGCAGGCTGGTCCGTCCTCACCGATCTTGGCTGCGCAGCTCGGCGGCCAGCACGGCGGCCTGCGTACGCCGCTCCATCCCGAGCTTGGTCAGCAGCCGGGAGACGTAGTTCTCGGCCGCGTGCGCGTCGAGCAGAGACTTGCCCGCCCCCACCTCCTTGACCGCCGAAACCAGGTCCATACCCTTGATGTCCTTGATCACGAACCCGCTCGCCCCCGCCAGCACCGATGCTGACGACAGCCGGCTGACGTTCCCGGACCTGCCGCGGATGGAGCTGGACGAGCTGCTGGGCCGGCTGGTCGAACGCGGAATCCGGTGGTCGGCCCCGCCGCGGTGATCCCGGTCGGTGCGTGAGGGCTTCGGCGCGTTCGGCGACCGACGGAGCGAACAGTGCGAACAGCTCGGCCGCCGAACCCCGGCCGGGTGCTGCGTGGATGACGTTCGGGTCTCGGCCGGGTTGGCGGTGATGCCCACAACGTGTCACCAGAACCCACGATGCGCTCCGATGCGGAACCGTCCACGCCACCACGACCTTGTCCCCGATCGATGCCGAAAGTCCCGCGACCGGCCACCCTGTGGCCCTGCCCGTGGCGTCACCCAGCGGCGAAACTGCCGGGATGACGGGAAAGTCGCCGGCGCCGTCCTGCTCGCCGCCGGCGGCGTCGGCTTCCGCCTCCAGCGCGACCGTCGCCGGAACCCACCCGGAAAGGAAGGCCCATGAACAACCCCGACGTCGAAAACCGCCCGGCCGTCAACGCCGGCCGGCTGTGGGCCGGCGGAGCGGCCAGCGCCATCGTGGCCGTCCTCGTGACCGTGGTCGGAATCCTGACCGCGCGAGGCATCGTGCACGTCCCGATCCTCGCACCGAAGGGCGAAGGAACCTGGGGCGGCGCGAACACCCTGACCTACACCCTCGGCGCCGCCGCCCTCGCCCTGGCCGCGACCGGCCTGCTGCACCTGCTCCTGGTGACCACACCCCGCGCCCTGGTCTTCTTCGGGTGGATCATGGTGCTCGTCACGGCCATCGGCGTGGTCATGCCGCTGAGCCTGGCCACCGGCCTCGACGCCCGGCTCACCACCGCGCTCCTCAACCTCGTGATCGGCCTGTCCCTCGTCTTCACCCTGTCGAGCGTGGCCCGCTCCGCCGCGCCCCGGCCACTGGACACCTGAGCCAAACCCCACCCGCCGCTGCGGAAGGAGCCGGCACCATGCGGAAATCGGCTGCGATCATCCTGGCTGCGGCAATGGCTGCCGCAAGCGCCGCGTGCGGCGGCGACCCGGGCACCCCGGCGCCGCCCGGCACGACACCGGCCCCGGTCACCGAACCACCAGCGACCGGGACCCCCGGCATCGAAGCCGGCGCCTACCTCGCCGCCATGGCGCCCGCGGCAAACGCGGTCGGCACGGCCATCGCCGGCATCCCGGCCGAATGCGGACCGGCCAACGTGCCGCAGTGCCGGAATGCGCTCAAGAAGGTGCACGACACCAATGCCGAGCTGGAGAAGGCACTGGCCGGCCGGACCGTTCCCGGCTGCCTGCGCGAAGCCGATTCCGAGATGCGCCGCTCCACCGAACTGATGGACCAAGGCATGCACGACTGGCTGAAGGCGATGGACGCACAGGACTTCGCCGCCTTGAACAGGCTGGACCACGAGCTCGGCCAAGCGAACGCCCACCAGACACGGGCCTTCGACCTTCTCATGCACAGCTCCTGCTGAGCGGCGACGCCGGTTCGGCGGAGTCGATCCGCCACGGCCGGCACCCGCGCCCACGCCGACGCCGACGACCTGGTCCGCTGGGCCTGCGCCGGCGAACCGCCCGGAACGATCCACCTCGTGCACGGCGAACCCGAAAGCGCCGAAGCCCCGGCATCGCGCCGGCCGCTCAGCTTGCCGCGGCGGAACCGGGTTCGGCGAAACGGTGGTCCGGGTGCAGGAAGGGCCGGGGGTCGGTGCCCGCCATCGCGCCGTCGTCGAGCCACCGGCGGAACCCCGCCGGATCGCGGCGCTCCAGCTCCTCCAGCAGGAGCTGCCGGACCACGGCCAGCTTTGCCCGCTCCGGGTCGTCGTCCGGCACGCGCCGCAGTTCATCGTCGCTGCGGCGCCAGACCAGGCACAGCTCGTCGATGGCCGCGCCGGGCACGGTCGTCCGGACGCTGACCACCGGCCCGCGGCACAGCACTCGCCGTCCGGCCCACCACCCGGCCGCCGCCAGGACGGCCAGGACTCCCGAACCGACGACGAGCCCGGACCACGCCAGGATTTCGGCACTCAGGACACCGGCGAGAAACGCGGCCCCGGCGGCAGCGACGCCCGCCCGCGGCGGTGGGATCCGCGTCATCCCGCGCGCATCGTCGGCCCGCTGCCAGACGCCCATGCCGATCATCACGCTCATGGCCGCCCACGCGACCACGGCGTACGTCGGGAAGGTGACTAGACCGCGCCAAAGGAGCAGAAGAGCAGCGACACCCGCGAGGAGAAAGATCACTCTGGTCATCACGGCTCACCTCGGACACGTCCGGTCGGTTTCGGGAATTCTGCGGTCGGAAACACCGTAGCCACGCACCGGAAGCAGCCACGAGAACGCAAAGTCCTGTCTTCGAGAGTCCTTGTGCCCGCCGGGCTCCCATCGGCGATCGGGCCCCGGTGGTCTTCCGGCCCACGACAAGACCTCGCGTTCCCGACTTCGGAACGGCTGAGCGGCAACGCCCGGGAAACGCACGGTTTCCGCTCGACGCCCGAGGGAACCCGAAGCGCGAACCGCACCCGATCCGAGGAGGCCCCCGTGGCCATCGCGTCCGTCAACCCGGCCACCGGGGAAACCCTGCGCACCTTCGACGAGCTCACCGATGACCAGGTCGACCGCAAGATCGCCCGCGCGGTCACCGCGTTCCACGAACACCGGCGGACGTCGTTCGCCGAGCGGGCCGAGCGGCTGCGGCGCGCCGCGGACATCCTCGAAGCCGAAACCGGCACCCTCGCGCGGCTGGCCACCCTCGAGATGGGCAAGACGCTGGCCTCCGCCAAGGCCGAAGTCGCCAAGTGCGCGAAGGGCTGCCGCTGGTTCGCCGACCACACCGAAGTCCTGCTCGCCGACGAACCCCACGACGTCGGTGACGATGACGCGAACGTCTTCACCCGGTACGAACCGCTCGGCCCGGTGCTCGCGGTGATGCCGTGGAACTTCCCGTACTGGCAGGTGTTCCGCTTCGCGTGCCCGGCCTTGATGGCCGGCAACGTCGGCCTGCTCAAGCACGCGTCCAACGTGCCGCAGGTGGCGCTGGCCATCGAGGACGTCCTGCGCCGCGCCGGCTTCGCCGAAGGCGTGTTCCAGACGCTGCTCGTCGGTTCGAAGAAGATCGAAGCGATCATCGACGACGACCGCGTCCGCGCCGTCACCCTCACCGGCAGCGAGCCCGCCGGACGGCAGGTCGGTGCCCGCGCCGGGCAGAACATCAAGCCCAGCGTGCTCGAGCTCGGCGGCAGCGACCCCTTCATCGTCATGCCGTCGGCCGACCTGGACGCCGCCGTCGACGGCGCGGTCACCTCGCGGATGCTCAACAACGCCCAGTCGTGCATCAACGCCAAGCGCTTCATCGTCCACGAGCAGGTCGCCGAGGAGTTCACCCGCCGCCTGGTGTCCGAACTGGAGGGACTGCGCATCGGTGACCCGATGGCCGAGGACACCGACCTCGGCCCGCTGTCCTCGCCGGAGGCCGTCGAGACGCTGGCCAAGCAGGTGGCGGACACCGTCGCGGCCGGCGCTCGCCTGCTGACCGGCGGCCACCCGATCGACCGGCCCGGCCACTACTTCGAGCCCACCGTGCTCACGGACATCCCCGACGGCTCCCCCGGCCACCGCGAGGAGTTCTTCGGCCCGGTCGCGCTGCTCTGGACCGCCCGCGACGCCGGCGACGCCATCCGCATCGCCAACGACTCGGCCTTCGGGCTCGGCGGCAGCGCCTGGACCCGCGACGAAGCCGAACAGCGGCGGTTCGTCACCGAAGTCGAGACCGGGATGATCTATATCAACAAGTTCACCGAGTCGACGCCGGAGGTCCCGTTCGGCGGCGTCAAGAACTCCGGCTACGGCCGCGAGCTGGCCGGCTTCGGACCGCGCGCCTTCGTCAACGCCAAGACCGTCTGGATCGATTGACGAGGAGGTCGAACCCATGCCGCACGAGAATGAGTTTCGGCGCGCCGGAACCGGGTACCGCCCAAGCATGACCACCGAGGACGAGCACGGCGACGAGGACACGGCCGCGGTCATCCACGTCGTCACCGGGTCGCACTGACGCGATGTGGACCGCGATCGGCCGGGCGCTGGCCATGACGGGCTCGATGCTCTGGGAGATCCTGTGGGCCCTGATCCTGGGCTTCGCGCTGTCCGCGGTCGTGCAGGCCGTGGTGCGCAAGGAAACCGTCGCGGAGCTGCTCGGTGACGACCGCCCGCGCACCCTCGCGGTCGCCGCCGGACTGGGTGCGGCCTCGTCGTCGTGCTCCTACGCCGCGGTCGCGCTGGCCCGCTCGCTGTTCCGCAAGGGCGCGCACTTCACCGCGGCGATGGCGTTCGAAATCGGCTCCACCAACCTCGTCGCCGAACTCGGCGTCATCCTCGCTCTGCTGCTGGGGTGGCGGTTCACCGTCGCCGAGTTCGTCGGCGGCCCCCTCATGATCGTGGCGCTGGCCGTGCTGTTCCGCCTGTTCGTGCGGCGACGGCTGCTCGATGCGGCGCGCGAACAGGCCGAGCGGGGCCTGGCCGGGTCGATGGAAGGCCACGCGGCCATGGACATGTCCGTCCGGCGCGGGGGGTCGTTCCTGTCCCGGCTGGGGTCCGGCGAGGGCTTCACCGCCGTGGCCCACGTGTTCGTCATGGAGTGGGCGGCGATCCTGCGCGATCTGGTGGCCGGGCTGCTCATCGCCGGCGCGGTCGGGGCGTGGGTGCCGGACTCGTGGTGGCACGCCCTGTTCTTCGAAGGCCACCCCGTCCTGTCGGCGGTGTGGGGACCGCTGATCGGGCCGGTGGTGGCGATCCTGTCCTTCGTCTGCTCGGTGGGGGACGTTCCGCTGGCGGCGGTGCTGTGGAACGGCGGGATCAGCTTCGGCGGCGTCGTCTCGTTCCTCTTCGCCGACCTGCTCATCCTGCCGATCCTCAACATCTACCGGAAGTACTACGGCGTCCGCATGATGCTGGTGCTGCTCGGCACGTTCTACGCCGCGATGGTCGTGGCCGGCTACGCCGTCGAACTGCTCTTCGGCGTCACCGGGCTCACCCCGACGGCACGGGACGCCACCGCGCTGGACCGCGGGATTTCGTGGAACTACACGACGTGGCTGAACATCGCTTTCCTGCTGCTCGCCGGGATACTGCTGGTCCGCTTCGCCCGCACCGGCGGCCTGCCGATGCTCAAGATGATGAACGGCGCCCCGGCCGAGCAGAAGTAGTCCCAGCGCCGAGACGGTCACGCTCTACCTGGAGGAAAGCTTCAGCTTCCGGGTCGTCGAACCCGACGCCGCCATCGCGCTCGCGTCTTGACGAGGAATCCCCGTCACGTTCCGACGGCGGCCACCAGGTCGCGTGCGCAGGCCCGTACCGCATACACCGCGACGCCGCGGTAGCCGGGACCGGCGTGCCGCGCCGGGTCGAGGAGGTCCCGTGCTCGCGTGGCCGCCGCGACCGCGCGATCCCGGCTGCCGCCGGTCGCCAGGACGTCGCAGGCCCGCGCGAGTTCGGCGATCGCCTCCCCCAGCGGACGCGGCAGTCCCTCTCCCGCATCGACGGCGGCCCGGGTGACGCGGACCAGGGTGAGGACCGCGTTGGCCAGCAACGTCAAGTGCCGGCTGCGGGAGATGACGCGGTGGACGCTCGCCCGCGCCTTCCAGCGACGCGGAGCGACGAGCACCACCTGCCTGGCGGTCCCCCGTGCCTGGTCGAGTGCGGCCAGCCGCGCGTGGATCCGCTGGCCGGCCGCCAGTTCCCGGTCGTCGTCGGCGGCCGACGGCGGGCCGTCGAGCCGGAGGCCGCACAACGCGTCGCGCAATTCGGCGAACAGGTCGCCGGTGGCTTTCCCGAGCAGCCGGTGCGGGTCGGCGGGCACCAGCAGCACCCCGATCACCACCACGACGCCACCACCGATCAGCGCGTCCACCAGTCGTTCGGTCCCGGATCCCGGCCGGTGCAGCGCGAGGATCAAGATCGCCGACGCCGCCGTCTGGTTGACGAACATCAGGCCCTGGTCGAACGGGCCGCCGCCGAAGGCCAAGGCGCCGTACACCGCCAGGAGCGCGGCCAGCGCGAACGCCGGAGCGCTCGTACCGGCCAGCGCTTCCACCCCGGTGCCCAGCAAGATCCCCAGCGCCACCCCGCTCATCAGCTGCAGCGCCCGCTGGCCCCGCAGGATGTCGCTGGCCGACAGCGAGACGGCGGCCGCGATCGGCGCGAAGAAGGGTTGCGGGTGGCCGAGCAGGTCGTGCGCGATGAACCAGGAGACACCGACCGCGACCGCGGTCTGCGCGACAGACCACCGGGCCCGCCGGAACCGCCCGGTGACCGCCGCGCCCGTTGCGCGCAGCCGTTCCCGCCATGACGTCGTCATCGATACCGGTTACCCGGGTCGCGGCAGGCCGAAGCCGACGACCGGGGCTCCTTGGTCCCCGTGGCCACCGCCGACGGCGTCCTCAGCGCGCTTCGCTGTCCCGGCGTTCTTCGTCGTCCGGTGCGGCCGCGTTGCCCGATCAGAATTCCTTGGCCTGTTCGATGGCCCCGCAGGTGAGCGGGGCTTTGCGCAGTTCCCGGTTTTCGTGCAGCGCCTCCCGGTGGGCCTGGCCCAGCCGGGACACCGCGTGCAGGGCCCGGTGAGCTGCCGCGGGTGTGCGTGCATCCGGTCTGCCGGGTGGGCCTGGCGAGCCGGACAGGTTTCGACCCCGTCGGCCTCGGGGTCGGCGGAGTTGTCGGGGAAGGCGTCGAACGCTTCGTCGCCCAGGGCGTCCGGTCCTGACCGCCGTCAGGCCTGATCGCGCGGCGTTGCGCGGGCACCGCGAACCGGTCGCCGCCGCGCGCGTTCGAGGTGTGCGCAGGCCGCCACGTTCATCAGCACGAACCCGGCGAACGCCAGCGGGAGCACCGCGACCACGCCGAGCACGACCAGGCCCACCGCGAGCACGTCCAGTACCGCGCACAGGACCAGCCAGCTCCGGCGGCGGGGCCGGGTGACTTCGCCGAACACCTCTCGCACCCAAGGCGCGTCGGTGGCCAGCAGGCCGCGTTCGATCGCCCGCAACCGCCGCGCCTCGTGACTCAGCCGGTCCATCGCCGCTCCTCCGCCGCGCATCGGGGCCCGGCTACCCGGCACGCGCGGGGATCAACCCCGTGATACCGGTGTATCGGCGGCCGGCTCGGGTACGTGCGACTGACGCCGACCTTCCCGGAGGGACTCCCGTGACCGACACCGTCGCCCGGCCGACGCCGATTCCGCATCGCCCGGCCTGGCGCGCCCCACGCGGCTCGGCGATCCTCAAGACGATCCGGACCACCGACCACAAGACCATCGGCGTGCTCTACCTGACCACGTCGTTCGCCTTCTTCCTGATCGGCGGCCTGACAGCGTTGCTCATGCGGGGCGAACTGGCCCGCCCCGGCCTGCAGTTCCTCTCCCCGGAGCAGTACAACCAGCTCTTCACCATGCACGGCACGATCATGCTGCTGCTCTACGCCACCCCCAACCTCTTCGGCTTCGCCAACTTCGTCCTGCCCCTGCAGATCGGCTCACCCGACGTCGCCTTCCCCCGGCTCAACGCCTTCTCCTACTGGCTCTACCTCTTCGGCGGCCTGGTCGTCCTCTCCGCCTACGCCACCCCCGGCGGCCCACCCGACTTCGGCTGGACCGCCTACACCCCACTGTCCAACGCCATCCACTCCCCCGGCGTCGGCGGCGACCTCTGGATCGCCGGCCTCATCGTCACCGGGCTCGGCACCATCCTCGGCGCGGTCAACATGATCACGACCGTGGTGTGCCTGCGCTGCCCCGGGATGCTCATGTGGCGGATGCCGATCTTCACCTGGAACATCCTGTTCACCTCGGTGCTGATCCTGCTCGCCTTCCCGATCCTCACCGCCGCGCTGTTCGCGCTGCTGGCCGACCGGCACCTCGGCGCGCACGTGTTCGACCCCGAAAACGGCGGCGCGATCCTGTGGCAGCACCTCTTCTGGTTCTTCGGCCACCCCGAGGTCTACGTGGTCGCCCTGCCCTACTTCGGGATCGTCACCGAAATCATTCCCGTCTTCAGCCGCAAACCCCTCTTCGGCTACAAGACGATGGTGTTCGCCACCATCGGGATCACCGCACTCTCGGTGGCCGTGTGGGCCCACCACATGTTCGCCACCGGGGCGGTCCTGCTGCCCTTCTTCTCCTTCATGACGTTCCTGATCGCCGTGCCGACCGGGATCAAGTTCTTCAACTGGATCGGCACCATGTGGAAAGGGCAGCTGAGCTTCGAATCACCGATGCTGTGGTCGGTCGGGTTCCTCGTCACCTTCCTCCTCGGCGGGCTTACCGGGGTCATCCTCGCCTCACCACCGCTGGACTTCCACGTCCACGACAGCTACTTCGTCGTCGCCCACTTCCACTACGTACTCTTCGGCACCATCGTCTTCGCCACCTTCGCCGGCATCTACTTCTGGTTCCCCAAGATCACCGGCCGGATGCTCGACGAAGGACTCGCCAAATGGCACTTCTGGACCACCTTCATCGGCTTCCACACCACCTTCCTCATCCAGCACTGGCTCGGCGACGCGGGCATGCCCCGCCGCTACGCCGACTACCTCTCCAGCGACAACTTCACCTGGATGCACACAGTCTCCACCATCGGCGCGTTCCTGCTGGGCCTGTCGGTGCTGCCGTTCATCTGGAACGTCGTGAAGACCTATCGCTACGGCGAACCGGTGGACGTGGACGACCCCTGGGGTTACGGCAACTCGCTCGAATGGGCGACCACCAGCCCGCCGCCGCGGCACAACTTCCTCGAGCTGCCCCGCATCCGCTCCGAGCGCCCCGCGTTCGAACTGCACTACCCGCACATGATCGAGCGGATGCGGGCCGAAGCGCACATCACCAAGGGCCACCCGAAAGACGCGCCATCCCCGTTCGAAGTCGCCGCCAGTGCCACCCAGCCCGACGACCAGGGCGAAACCGACGACCCCCGCGGCCGGTGAAAGGAACGACGATGACCGAACTGCCCCTGCCCGACTACGACCAGACCCCGCTCGGCGCGCTGCGCCACCGCATCCGCTCCCTGGACGAAGGACAGCTCCGGACCCTCGTCGAGCACGAGGACCGGCACGGCCAGCGGGTACCAGTGCTGCAGGTTCTGCGCGCCCGCCTCGACGAACTCGAACACGGGGCCGAGCCGGCTCCCGGGGATCCCGCGGCCGCGCCGCCGTCGAGCGACACCGCCGCCGGCTCACCCGTCGGCGAAGCGACGTCGGCCGACGGGACCACCCCGCTGCGGCACGGCGTCGCCGGGCAGACCCCCAAGCGCGGCCGGCCCTGAATGGCCGGCCGCCGCGACCCGGCCGTGGCCGCATCGGACCAGTGGCTCGACGAGGAAGGCGTGCGCGCACCCCGCGGGTCCGTGCACGCCTGGCGGATCGGCACCAACCAGACCCTGTGCGGGATCCCGTTGCGCAAGGCCGGGTTGCGGCGCTTCCCGCACGTGCGGTGGCCGGACGCCCGCTGGCTGGCCGACACGACCGACCAGCGGCTGCTCCGGTGCCACCGCTGCGCCGCCGCGACCGGTGAGCGCACGGACCGCCGGTCCTGGACCCGGTGGCGACCGCGGCCGTGACCACCGGCCGCGGCCGAAGGTCACGTCCTTGCTGCGAACGCTCGCATACCGGCCTCACGCCGGAACGGCTCCAAGGTCTGCCGCTGCCGGGCGGCGCGAGCGAGCAGCTCGTCGAAGTCCGTACCCGGCAGCCGTTCCCGCAACCCGGCCAGCTCGCCCAGCGTGTGCCACAGGATCTTCTTGCCCTCGATCCCCATCGCGAGCCCCTCCAGCTCCACGAACCGGCTCAACGGCGAGTACGACACCCACCGGCCGTTGCGCTTGAGCCGCCCCAACCGCTCCCCGGCCGCCGCCAGGACGAGCTTGGCCCGGTTGGGCCGCACCCCGAGCGTGCGCATGATCGCCTCGAACGTGCGCACGTCCTCCGCGATCCCGTCGGCGACCTCCGCCAACGCCGCACCGAGCTCGGTACCCTTGTTGTTGTCGCGGGCGCGACGCGCCAGAGCCCGCCAGGTGACGCCGAGGGCGAGCTGGTCGCGCAGGTAGACGGCCAGGTAGTCGGTCATCGCGCACCGCCTTCGTTCGCGGACTGCCGGCCGGTCCGCCGTCGTCCGTCATGGCCTCCGGCTACCCGCGCGGCCGCCGGTCAATCCCCGTCGACCGCGGTGAGCAGGCCGTGCTCGAGAACCGCGGGCGCCGACAGCGTCTTGTAGCCGTGGTCGTCGAACACGACGACCACCGTGTCGCCGTCCGCGGACATCACGACGCCGCGGCCCCACTCCGCGTGCTCGACCCCGCTGTTGACCGGAAAGGTGACACTGTCGGATGACGCCGCTTCGGCGGTGCCGGCGATGCACGTGTCGCAGTTGCCGCACGGTTGCTCCAGCTGCTCGCCGAAGTAGCCCAGGAGGAATTGACGGCGGCACCCGGTGGTCTCGGCGTAGCCGCGCATCATCTCGATCCGCGACCGGATCAGCCGCTGATGGGCTTCGGCAACCTCGACACCCCGTTCGACGGCCTCGCCCGGGTCCACCTCGGCGTCCTGGTATTCGAGGCGGCCGTCGGCGGTGACGCCGACCGCCCCCGTCTGCTCCAGCAGGTTCACCGCCCGCGTGCGCTGGGCGGCCGAGACGTCCACCTGCTTGCCGAGCTCGGCGGGCTTCAGGGGCTCGTCGTGTCCGGCGAGGGTGGTGGCGACCTCGGCCAGCGCCTGCTCGGGCGCCTTCGCCGCGGTGAGGAACTTCTGCCGGCCCAGGTCGCGCGGCCGGTGGTAGAGCGTGATTTCCGCCGGTTCCCCGTCCCGGCCGGCGCGGCCGATCTGCTGGTAGTACGTGTCGAGAGACTCGGGTGCCGCCGCGTGCAGCGCGAACCGCAGGTCGGCCTTGTCGATCCCCATGCCGAACGCCGAGGTGGCCACCACCACGTCGAGGTCGCCGCCGGAGAACCGCTCGTGGACCCGTTCGCGGTCGGCCGCCTTCATCCCAGCGTGGTAGGCCGCCACGCGGACGCCCTCCGCGGCGAGCTCTTGGGCGTAGGTTTCGGCGTCCTTGCGGCTGGTGACGTACACCAGCCCGGGGCGGGTGGCGGGGTCCGCGGTGAGCGCGCGCGTCCGGGTGATCACGGCCTGGTGCCGGTCGTCGTCGTTCGGCAGCGGGTCGACGCCGAGGCGCAGGTTGGGCCGGTCGAAGCTCGCGAGCACCTCCCGGTGGTCGCGCAGCCCCAGCCGGGCGACGATGTCGGTGCGGACCGGCAGCGCCGCGGTCGCCGTCAGCGCGATCACCCGCGGGTGCCCGAGCCGGTCGATCACCGGCGCCAGGCGCAGGTAGTCCGGCCGGAAGTCGTGGCCCCACGCCGAGACGCAGTGCGCTTCGTCCACCACGAACAACGAGACCCCCAGCTCGGCGACCGCGTCGAGCACCTCGTCGGAGGCCAGCTGCTCCGGAGACAGGAACAGGTACTCGGCCTGACCCGTCAGCAGCGCCTCCCAGGCGTGCTTGCGCTCGGCCGCGCGTTGCGCTGAGTTCAGCGCGACCGCGGCCGGGGCACGGCTCTCCTCGATGCCCTCGATCTGGTCGTTCTGCAGCGCGATCAGCGGCGAGACCACCAGGGTCGGGCCGTCCAGCAGCAGGGCGGGCACCTGGTAGATCGCGGACTTGCCGGCCCCGGTGGGCAGCACGGCCAGCACGTCGTGGCCGGCCATCACGTGCTCCATCGCGGCCAGCTGCTCGCCGGTCAGCTGCGACCAGCCGAAGTTCTCCGCCGCGATCCGCTGGAGTTCGTCGCGTCTTCCTGCCATCCGCCGCAAGTACCCGCGGCCGCCCGGCGGAAACAACGCCAGGATCGTGGGGGTTGTCGGGAACGGGCCGGGGTATGCGCGGCTGACGGTCGCCGATCCGCGCGGAGGAACCATGAGCCCGAGTGGACCCGCTCGGCGCCCACCCCGTCGTCCTCGGCGCCGCCCGCCTGCTCACCCGGCTCTCCGCCGCCGGGCTGCCCGGGCTCCTGACCGCCGACTGCCTCACCGGCCGCTGCCGCGACGACAACGTGGCCGCCCTCGCGGCCCCGCTGCCCGCCGACGTCCCCGCGCTGTCGGTGTTCTCCCGCCGCGACGCGATCGTGCCGTGGCAATCCTCCCTCGACCCTTGCGCCACCCACGTCGAAGTCCACAGCACCCACCTCGGCCTCCCCCTGGACCCCGACGTGTATGCGGCGATCGAACCGGTGCTCACCACCTGGGCCGACGAGCGCGCCCTCGCCCCGGCCGGCGAACGCCACCGAGACTCGTGAGCGACGCACGTCACGCCGGCCGGCGTCGTCAGCGGGGAACACCGCGCCCCGCCGGACGTTGTAACGGATGTCGGTACGGCGGAGTCCCCCGGGCCTCACCCCTTCCGCCCTCCCGGACCACCGGTTCACCCCGGAGCCGGGTCGCGCCACTCGCCGAGAGGCGACCCCCGTACCGGCTCTTCAGCCACCGCTTCCGCTCGCAGGTCTCCCCCACCCTTCGCCGAGCGGAAGCGGTTCCCGGTCAGGTCAGCGGCTGGCCGCCCGTGACACCGAGGACCTCGCCGGTGACGTAGCTGGACTCCTGCGACGCGAAGAACACGAACGCCGGAGCGAGCTCGGCCGGCTGCCCGGCCCGGCCCATCGGGGTCTGCTCGCCGAAGGAGTCCACCTTCTCCTCGGGCATGGTGGCCGGGATCAGCGGCGTCCACACCGGACCCGGCGCCACCGAGTTCACCCGGATCCCCTTCTCGGCCAGGTCCTGCGCCAGCCCCTTGGTGAAGTTCACGATCCCCGCCTTGGTCGTGGCGTAGTCCAGCAGCTCCGGCGACGGCTGGAACGCCTGGATCGACGAGGTGTTGATGATCGCCGACCCCCGGTCCATGTGCGGCACGGCTGCCTTGCACAACCAGAACATCGCGTACAGGTTGGTCTTCAGCACCCGGTCGAACTGCTCGGTCGAAATCCCGAGCAGCCCCTCCTCCTGCGCCATCTGGTAGGCGGCGTTGTTCACCAGCACGTCGATGCCGCCGAGTTCGGACACCGCCGTCTCGATGATCTTCGCGCAGTGCTGCTCGTCGCGGACGTCCCCGGGCACCAGCACCACCCGCCGGCCCGCCTCGCGCACCAGCTCCGCCGTGCGCTCGGCGTCGCCCTGCTCCTCCTTCAGGTACGACAGCACCAGGTCCGCGCCCTCCCGGGCGAACGCGATCGCCACCGCCCGGCCGATCCCGGAATCGCCGCCGGTGATCACCGCCCGGCGCCCCTCGAGCCGTCCGCTGCCGCGGTAGGACTCCTCACCGTGATCCGGTGCGGGGTCCATGGCTTCACCCGAACCCGGGTGTGGCTGTTCCTGCCCCCGCTGTTCTTCCGGGCCGGGGTGTTGCTCCGCGGTTTCCCGGCTGTGCTGGTCCTCGGTCATACCCGCCTCCTCAAGGGTCGTTTCGGTGACCTGTACCCGGTACCGCGACGTCCATGCCCACCTCCGCCGGCAGCACAGCCGCGGCCAGGCACCGACCGAGTACGCCGCGCCGGAGCGCCACCACCGACGCCGGGACGATCGCCGGCTCGGCAGCCAGTCGCCACGGCTGGGCCAGGCTTTCGTAGGCCTGCCGCACCCGCTGGGACAGGAAGGTCCGGGGGCAGGCGCCGCCCCACGAGGAGCCGCCGGACTGAGCCGGCCGGACGATCAGGTGTGCCGCAGGAGAGCGCCGATCCCCTCCTTCAGGTCGACCCGCTCGTCCATGACCGTCACCGACGCGCCCGAGACGAACGCCGCCCACGGCAGTGCTTCGTCCGCGCGCTGCTTCCGGCCGTCTTCGACCCCGAAGGCCGTCAACCCGCCGCGGTCGAGCGCGATCTCGCCGGCGTCGCGGCCGACCCAGACTTCGGCGTCGCCGGGATCGCCGATCAGCAACGTGTCCACCTTGGCCTCGGCCAGCGCCCGGACGACCTCGGCGAGCCCGGTCGCCGCGAGCCCGTCCTCCCGGCCCAGCCCGATGCGGAACCGCTCCGCGAGCTCGTCCAGCTCCTTCAGCCGCTGATCGGCCAGCACGGTCCGGATCTCCTGCTCCAGGTCCTCCCGCGAGGACCCCGCCGCCCGGCTGCCGGCCTCCAGTTCGCGGGTGACGTCCTGGACCGCCTCCGGCAGCTTCGCGTGCAGCGCCCGGCGCGCCTGCTGCTCACCCACCAGCAGCACCAGCCCCGGGTGCACCGCCGCGACCCGCTCGGCGACGTCCTCCAGGTTGTGGCTGCGGGTTTCCTCGACGTTGGCCTGCATGTTGCGGTGCGCCATCCCACCGCCGCGCACCTTGTGCAGCGGCGCGTCCTCACCCGTCACCGTCTCGGTGGCGACCTCCCGGCCCTCGCGGTCGTAGGTCACCAGATCCGCGCCCCGGTTGTCCACGGTCACCAGCAGGTAGGGGATCTCCGCCGAACCGTGCGAGAGAAACGGCAGCAGATAGGGCAGCGCCGAGACGCGGGCGACCTGGGCCGGCGGCGCATCCGCGAGCCGCCGGTCCAGCAGGACACGCCCACCGGCGGCCACCACCCCGCGGCCTCCCCGGCCCACCGGCCGCTCACCGTCCCGGATCGCGCTCACGACCGCCTCGGCCGTCGCCTCGGCCACGCCCTGCTCGCCCAGCCGCCCGGCGATCTCCCGCAGCTTCAGGTCGAGCTGCCGTCCCGCGTCCTCGGTGTCGTGCGAATCCTCGAGGAACACCGACGCGAACGGGCCTTCCGTCGCCAGCACGGCACTTACCTGATCCTGGTCCACAGCGACCTCCTCGATCGTCGGACTGCCAAGCCACCGCCGTACCCGGCGGGCCCGCGACCAAACGGCCACGGCCGCCGTCCGTGGTCCCAGGTTCACCCGTGCCGGCGACGCAACGGGCCGAACCGCGCGGCGAAGGCGTCGGCGACCACCCCCGGTGACCGCGGCGTGGACCATCTCACCGCGGCGCATTCCGCGCGGCCGGAGAGCGCGTTCGTCCTGGTGCCCCGTCCGGCTGGTTGGCGGCGGAGCGGGCGGTACACCGGCAAAGTGCTGGGCGCGCCCTTCACCTTCTGCGAGGAGGATTCTTGCCGCCGGAGTTGCGAGCCCTGCCCGGCCGGAGACCAGGTCGAGCCACGCGGCCGCCAAGGCACTCCGCGCGAGCGGCCGAAGTCCGAAACGCGATGGAGGTCACGGGGACGGGCGGCCCGGCCCGGGAACACCGGTGACGGCGCGGCGTTGTACTGGGTGTCGGTACGGCGGTGTCCCCGGGCCTCACCCCTTGCCTTCACGGAATACCGGTCACGCAGGAGCCGTGTAGTGCCTTTCGCCGCGAGGCGACCCCCGTACCGGCCTCAGTCTCCCGCTTCCGCTCGCAGGTCTCCCCCCAAGCCTTCGCTGAGCGGAAGCGGGACCGCGCCCGGCGTTTGTGCGCCGGTGCTCATCACTGGAGCAGCACGCTCGGCCGCGACCCGAAGGAACTGGAACGCCGCTCGCACCGGGTCATCGACCCGCGTTGACCGCCGCAGCGGAACTTCCCCCGTTGAGCTGCTTCCCAGGCCGTGCTCGCGAGCGAGTCGGTCGCGAGGAACGTGATGTAGCGCAACGCTTGTCTCTGCGCCCGTGGCGTGTCCGGAAGCCGCCGTACCGAGATCCCTCGCCGGCGGGCCTGCCGGAGCCGCGTTCGCGGGAACGGGCTGCCCGCCCACGGGTCCGGCCGGGCGTGCTGCGCTGGTCATGGTGCTCCCTTCGGCCGGATGTCTCCCACCCGACTCCTACTCGCCGGTAAATACCCGGGTAACTCGCCGCGAACAGGGCAGACGTGTCAGTGCGCCCGGCGGCAAAGCCCAGGTCGCACCGCGTTCGCCCCGGCTGCTGACACCGCGCCGGGAAACGTGGGATCGTCGTCGGGTGGACGCCTCGGTCGATCCTGGCGCGGTCGCCGCGGAGGCCGCGCGCCTCGCCGCGGAGCGCGTGGGCGACCTCCGCCGGCGGCGAGCAGACCTCGCCGCCCGCCGGCGTTCCGGCGACGCCGACGCTGGGAAGCAGAGGGCGGATTCTGCGCTCCAGGCGGCGCAGCAGCGGGAACGGGCCGCGCGTGCCCGCCTGCAGACCGCCCTGCGACGCGCGGCACAAGCGCACGATCGCGCCGCCGAGCGACACGAAGAGGCCGCCCACGGCCACGGCGCTGCCGCGCAGGAACACCGTCGCAAGGCCGCCGGCCACCGATCCGCGGCAAGCGCCGATCGCCGGCGCGCCGACGACCTCACGTAACCGGCGACTGCATCGTCCCCGGTCTTAAGCGAAATCGCGTCGGGCCATCCAGCGTCCGCGGTCTGCTCCTGAGCTCGTCCGGCCGAGGGCGCGGCTAGTCCCCGCGGATGACGCTGTCCAGCAGGGCTTGAGCGACGTCGTAGAGCTTGGTGTTGGTGTCCTGGGACAGCCGTACGAGGATCGCGAACGCCTCGTCGGGGCCGCAGCCGCGTTGACCGATCAGGACACCCTTCGCCTGCTCGATGACGCCGCGGGTGCGCAGCGCCTCGCGCAGATGCCGGTTCTCCCGCCGCACCTCGCCGTGGGCGTGGCGCAACCGCGTCGCGAGCTGCATGACCTCGTATAACCGGCGGGGTTCGTCCGGCGACCAGCCTTCCGGTCCGCCGCAGGCGAGCGCCGCGTCGAGGTCCGTGACGTCCTCGACGTGGTGCAGGATTCCCGTGATCCGTCCGTCGGCGTCCCGCGGCGGCACGTTCAGCGGCGCCCACACCTTCGGCACGAACCGGGACCGGTCCTCGGGGTCGGGGACGTCGTAGCGTTGCAGCCCCATGTAGTCACGGCGGCCGCGGCGCAGCACCCGTTCCAGCGAACCGGACAGGTTGGCGACACCGTCGGCTTCCGCGTCGGCGGGGTTGTCCGGGAAGGCGTCGAACAGGTACGTGCCGGCCAGCTCGGTAGCCGCGGTCAGGGTCGCCTCGGTGTAGGCGGCGTTCGCGGCGTGGATCCGCAGGTCCGGGTCGAGCACCAGGTACGGGGCCGCCGTCGCCTCGAACGCCGGGTCGGCGGCGATCGCGTCCAGCACCGCGCGCGACATGGTCATCGCCCCTTCCTGCTCGACGAGCAGAAATGCCCATCCGCCGCCAGGGTGAACCATAGTGCCGGTATTCGCACACGGGCGTAGCCGGTGTCCGGTGTTCCTGCTCGCCCGCGGAGATCCATCCCATGCCCGGCCCACTGCGGCCGGGTCCCGCCGTGGTGGTCTCCCGCCGATGCCCCTGAGCTGACCATCCAGGCCGGCAGCGCCCAGCGGCTGCTTGCCGTTCGCTGCCGCCCGCGCGGGTCACCGGGCCGGCCACCGTCCCGCTCGACGCCGACGGCCTCACGGGCGGTCATCCGGGGCAGCACGCGGGCCAGCGGGGGCGGGCAGCCCCCTGATCTGTGACTTCAGCATCGCCCACGGGCTGAACTCCACCCAGCCACGGCAGCGGCCCACGCTGTTGTCGAGCCGTGGGTCACAGACGTTTGAACAGTGAATCGCTGGGTATCCCGACCAAGGGCAGCTAAGCACCAGCCTCACTCGCGGAAGAAGGACACATGGCGCCGATAACGGAGGGCGCTGTCCCCGCTCCGGGCACGCCCTACCCGGCCAGCTGATCCGCGATGCCCACCCCGAGTGCCCCAGCCGGCGATTCCGGTGACGAAAGCATTCCCGGCTCCGCCGCGAGCGAATCCGACGTCTCGGATCTTTGCCATCCCGCCGCACCGGCGAACCCGGCGCAGCTCGCCCTCTTGCGTAAGGAGATCGCCGCCTGGGCCGCCCGTGCCGGCCTGCGTCCCGATCGGATTCCCGAACTGCAGCTGGCGGTCTACGAGGCCATGGCCAACGTCGTCGTGCACGCCTACCCCGGGCAGCTCGGCACCTTTTCGCTGCTCGCCCGCAGCCGCGACCAGAGGCTCACCGTGACCGTCGCCGACCACGGCCGGTGGCAACCCGCCGCGCGCCACGGTGTGCTGCACGGCCGTGGCCTCCCGCTGATCCACACGCTGGCCGACCACGCCACGATCGACAAGGGAACCGAGGGCACCAGTGTCACCATGACCTGGTCTCGGTGATTCCTGCGGTACCACCGGCTACCGCGGTGCGGTCACCGCATCTTCTCGGGGATCTCTTCGAGCGTCCGCAGCAGCCGGATCGCCAGTGCGCGGGCTTCTTCGGCGGACAGCGGCGAGTTCTCCTTCACCGTGTTCTCCACGAGGTTCACTCGCTGTTCGTAACGGGACACGAAGTCCATGTCTGACCTTCTTCCGATGTCAGCGGCGGGTGCGGCGGCCGGACGGGTCGTGCGCCCGGTTGCCGGGTGCGGCAGGTCGACGGCGCGGGGCGTGTTCGCCCTCGTCTTCGGTGGCAGGGGCCGGGGTGTACACCGGCTGGCGGAACAAGCTCCCGTACCGGCTGTCCTGCGGTGTGGTGAGCGTTCCGGGACGAGGCTGCTCCGCGATGGGATGGCTGAACAACGAGCTGTCCATGGTGGGAGTACTGATCGGAAGTTCCTTTCGGGTGTGCCGCCGGAGGGCGGCGTCGGGTACGCGAGCGGCGACGGCCGGGCGACGGACAGGGCACCGATGCGGGGCAACCAGTCGACGTGCCCGGGCTTCAGCGCGGCCACACTTCGGTGAGAGTGGTTTTGGGGTCCGACGGCAGGCCGGTTGCTCCCGCCCCCGGCCGCTGGCAGCGCCGGATTGGGGCCGAGGACGGCGCAGGTTCGACCACTTGCGCACGAAATGCTCTCGGACAACACCCAGCGTACACGACGGCCGATCCGGGTGTGTTAAGACTGGGTCCTAGCAAAGGGGCCCTCGTGGACCAGCTCAGTCTCGGCGTCGTCGCGCACTCTCGGAAAGAGAACGAACGGCGGCTGCCGATCCACCCGCACCACCTCGACCGGATCGACGCCGATCTCCGGGACCGCATCTACCTCGAACACGGCTACGGCGAACCCTTCGGCGTGCCCGACGAACACCTGGCGAACACTGTCGCGGGACTGCGCACGCGAGAACAGCTCATCGCCGAGTGCGACGTCGTCCTGCTGGCCAAACCGGTGCGGGAAGACGTCGCCGGACTCCGGCCGGGCCAGGTGCTGTGGGGCTGGCCGCACTGCGTGCAGGACGCCGAGCTGACCCAGCTGGCCATCGACCGGCAGCTGACCGTGATCGCCTTCGAAGCGATGAACCACTGGCGGCGTGACGGCTCGTTCGGGCTGCACGTCTTCCACAAGAACAACGAACTGGCCGGCTACTGCTCGGTCCTGCACGCCCTGCAGCTGATCGGCTCGACCGGCGACTACGGCCGCCGGCTGCGGGCGGTGGTGATCGGCTTCGGCGCGACCGCACGCGGCTCGGTGACCGCGCTGAACGCCCACGGCATCCACGACGTCGAAGTCCTCACCGCCCGCGGCCTCAGCGCGGTCGCCTCACCGATCCACTCTGCGACGATGGTCCACTTCGACCACGACAAGAACAACCCCGGCGACCCCCGGCGCAGCCACGCGCACACCGCCCACGGCCGGGTGCCGCTGGCCGGGTTCCTCGCCGAGCACGACATCGTCGTCAACTGCGTGCTGCAGGACACCGACGCGCCGCTGACCTTCCTCATCGAGGACGACCTCGCCGCGTTCGCCCCGGGCAGCCTGATCGTCGACGTCTCCTGCGACGAAGGCATGGGCTTCAGCTGGGCGCGACCCACCACGTTCACCCGGCCGACCTTCCCGGTGGGCGACGGCATCACCTACTACGCCGTCGACCACAGCCCGTCCTACCTGTGGAACTCCGCGACCTGGGAGATCAGCGAAGCCCTGCTCCCCCACCTGCGTACAGTCCTTTCCGGACACTCCACATGGGACGATCAGGAAACCGTGTGGCGCGCCATCGAAGTCCGGGACGGCACGATCCGCAACCCCGCGATCCTGTCCTTCCAGCACCGCTCGCCGGAACACCCGCACCGGCGCCTCACGGCACCGGAACCGTCCACGTGAGACACGTGCCGCCGCCGTCCGGGCGTTCGAGCCGCAACGACCCGCCCGCCTCCGCGGCACGCTGCGCGAGGTTGCGCAGCCCGCTGCGCGCCACGGCTTCCGGCATCCCGATCCCGGTGTCCGAGACCTCGACGACCAGCTCCTCCTCCAGGGACACGGTGACCGCCAGCTCCGCCGCACGCGCGTGCCGCACGACGTTGCTGACCGCTTCGCGCACCACCGCCTCGGCGTGTTCGGCCAGCCCGACGGGCACCCGGTCGAACGCTCCCGACAGCCGGACCGTGGTGCGGATGGCGGAGTCGGCGCATCCGTCGGTGACCGCGTCCTGCAGGCGCGCCCGCAGGCCACGGCCGGCTCCCGGCCGGCCGTGCAGGGCGAAGATCGCGCTGCGGATCTCCTCGATGACGTCCTGGAGCTGGTCGATGTGCCGGGTGAGCCGGGCGGTGACCGCTGGCGAGTCCGCCCGGCGGCGGGTGCCCTCGATCCCCAGGCCGACCGCGAACAGCCGCTGGATGACGTGGTCGTGCAGGTCTCGGGCGATCCGGTCCCGGTCCACCGCCACGTCCAGCTCGCGGCGGGCGGCCTGGCTTTCGGCGTCCCGCAGCGCCAGCGCGGCCTGGTCGGCGAAGGCGGACACCAGCTGCAGTTCGTGCTCGTCGAACAGCGCCGCGCCGGGAGCGCGGATCGCCACGAGCACGCCCGCGGTGGACTCGCCGGAGCGCAAGCGCACCACCAGCGCCGGCCCGAGGCCCACACCCAGGCCGTAGGCCAGGCTCGGCACGCTGCGCGGGACGTGGTCACGCAGTACGGCGCCCGAAGTCGACCCGTCGAGCGGGATCCGGCGGCCGGTCAGCACCTCGGCGTCGGGGCCGGCGCACACCGTGACGGCGAGCGCTCCACCGGGCGACTCCGGCAGCGCGATGAGGGCGTGGTCGGCGCCGGTCAGCTCGGCGGCCCGGGTCGCCACCAGGCGCAGCACCTCGCGGACCTCGGTGCCGCCCAGCAGTTCGGCGGAGATCTCCCCGGTGGCTTCCAGCCACCGTTGCCTGCCCCGGCTCTCCTCGTAGAGCCGTGCGTTGTCCACCGCGATCCCGGCCGCCGCCGCCAGCGCGTCGATCGCCCGTTCGTCGTCGGCGGTGAATGGCCGCTCGCCGCCGAGGGACAGCCGGCCGAGGACTGCGCCCCGGACCAGGAGCGGGACGTCGAGGACGGCCGGCACCGGGGTGCCGTCGTCGACGCCGGCCGCGGCGAACCCGGTGGTCCGGCCGTCTTCGTCGAGCAGGGCCAGCGTGCCGTACCGGGCGCCGACCAGCGCGGTGGCCGCGGCGACGATCCGGCGCAGCGTGGTCTCGAGCTCCAGACCGGCGGAGAAGGCGAGGACCGCCGCCGGCAGCGCGTCCATCCGGTCCCGGCCCGACGTCGGTTCCGCGGGCATGGCTCCACAGTGACACAGCTGCCCGGTCCGCGGCGGGATCCGGCGTGAACCGGACCGGGTTCGCAACCGACGACCATCGCCGCCGGGTGAAGGCCGTTCGGCACTTGGCCGGACCGCCGCCCGGGCGAACGGTGGAGACGCAAGCCAGGATCGCGGAGAGCGGAGCCGTCCATGAAGACCGGTGTCATGCCCGTCGGGCATCTCAACGCGAGCCAGATGCGATCCGTGCTCCTCGCGGCCACGGCGCCGCCGCCCCTGTTGAACGCGCGGCCGTGGCGGTTCCAGTGCACGCCGGACGCCGTCGAGCTGTATTCGGATTCCCTCACCACCGGCACCGACAGCCGGCAGCGGGACCGGCTCCTCGACTGCGGAGCCGCCCTGCTGAACCTCCGGCTGGCGATCAAGGCGCAGGGCAGCCACGCCGATACGCGCCTGTTCCCCACCGCGGACCGGCCCGACCTGCTCGCCGTGGTGCGGCCGAACGGCTACGAGACGATCGCCCCGGAAGACCGGGCACTCGTGGCGGCCATCGCCGACCGGCAGAGCAACCGGCGCCCGTTCACCGCCGCCGTCATCCCCGACGCCGTGCAGCGGCAGCTCCGGCGGGCCGCCGAAGTGGAACGCGCCTGGCTGGCCACCATCACCGACGACCAGGTGCCCCAGCTGCGCACCATCATGCGCCGCACGGAAGTCCCGCCGGCCACGCCCGGTCCCGGCGGCGGAACCGACCTCGACGTCGACCCCGGCCGGCTGGTCGTGGTCATCGGCACGCTGCGCGACACCACCCTGGCCCGGCTCCAGGCCGGCCAGGCCCTGCAGCGGATCCTGCTCACCGCCACGGCCGCCGGGCTGTCGGCGGCGCTCTCCACCCGGGCGATGGCGATTCCGGCGACCCGGCGTGAACTTCGCGGGCTGCTCGGCGGCGGGCTCTGGCCGCAGATCATGCTGCGCCTCGGCCACGGCACCGCCGTGCCGTCCCTCGAGCGGACGCAGCTCGAAGACGTCGTCATCAGCGACGCGCACCCGTTCGGTCGTTAACCGCCTGGACGCCGTTGCCCGCCGTGGATCCCGGTGACCAGGACCGCCGCCTGCGACCGCCGCTCCAGCCCGAGCTTCGCCAGCAGCCGGGACACGTAGTTCTTGACGGTCTTCTCGGCCAGGAACATCCGCTCGGCGATCTCCCGATTGGTGAGGCTCTCCCCCAGCAGGTCCAGCAGCACCAGCTCCTGCTCGCTCAACCCCGCCAGCGGACCCGGTGCCCCCGTCTTCGCACGCAGCTCGGCCACCAGCGCGGCCACTGCCCGGCCGTCCAGCAGCGTCTCACCCGACCCCACCCGACGGATCGCGTCGACCAGCTGCAGCCCCTTGACGTCCTTGATCACATACCCTTCGGCGCCGGCCAGCACCGCGGCGACCATCGAACCCTCGTCCGTGAAGGAGGTGAGCATCAGGCACCGCAGACCGGGTAGCGCCGCGCGCAGGTCGCGGCACAGCTGCACGCCGCTGCCGTCGGGGAGCCGGACGTCCAGCACCGCCACGTCCGGGCGCAGCGCGGGCACCCTGGCCAGGGCTTCGGCCACCGACGAGGCCTGCCCGACGACCGTCAGGTCGGGTTCGTCGCCGACGAGTTCGGCGACCCCGCGCCGCACGAGTTCGTGGTCGTCGACCAGGAAGACCGTGATGACGGGCAGAGCGCGCTGCGGGCTGTCATCCACCACACGAGCCTACGCCCGCCGCGCCGAACGACCCCCGGACAAGGGTCCCGCGACTCTAGGCGGCGCGGCACGGGCGGACCACCGTGGAGGCATGACACAGCTCCCGCACCGGCCCGATCACCACCTGAAGACGGCCGCCACCGACGAGCTCGCCTGGACTCCCAGTGTCAATGCCGAAGGCATCGCCGTCAGCGCCGACGGCAGTGCCTCGACGACGGCCGGGGCACCCTGACCGGCGCCGTCCTCACCCGGCCGGACGCCGTCCGGCCGAGCAGACCGCGTGGTTCGCCCGTGGCGTGACCGCGGCCGGCAACCAGGTGAAGCTCTCCGGCTGAGCCCCTCACCCGCCGGCCGCCCCGGAACTCCGCAGTGTCCTGTGCGAAAAGGACAGGGCACTGTGGACCCGCGACCGGCCCCGCGGAACGGAACACCGCTTCTCCGAAGCAGGATCGAAGACGTCCGAGAGCATTTCGCACGCCGGTGCTCAAGCCCGCGTCGTTCTCGGCCCCAAGTCCGGCCGGTGCCCTCCGGCCGGGGACGGGAGCACCGGCATGAAGTCGGTCCCGCACACCACCCACGCCATGCGCGTCGCCCAGGCGGCCGAAGAACCCCACCGGCACGCGCCGCGGCTGCGGCTCAAGCCGGAAGCACCCGCCACCGGCTGGGTCGACGGCGCCTGGTGGCCCCGGTCCCCGGACCTGGCCGCCGAACTGCCGTCGCTGCTTCCCGCCCTGACCGCCCGGCTGGGCCGGATCGAACGGGTCACCTACCACCTCGCGGCCTGGCCGCCCGTCCGACGCCGGCTGCGGTCCGGGGACGAGCACGGCGACGTCCGGCTCGAGGGGTTTCGGTCGCAGCACGCCGCCACCCTGACCGTGATCGGGCTCGGCGCGCGCCGCCGGCTGACGCTGCTGGTGATCCCGCCGGGCGCCGATCCGGACCTCGCGCACCACGCGTTGCTCACCGCGGCGCGGCGGGGCAACGTCGATACCGCCGACACGCTGCTCGCCGCGCTCGGCGAGGACACGGCAGTGCAGCGCCAGGAGGGAGAAGGCGGCCGGATCCCAGCCCCGGCGGAACCGGTCGGCCGGTAGCCGGCTCAGTCCGTTTCCCGCCCCGGTGGCGTGGCGGCGAGGCGGGCGTGCAGGCGTTCCCGGATCTCGTCGGGGGTGTAGGCCCGCCGCCGTCGTTCCTGGCGCGCAATCACCACCCCGGTCGCGGCGACCCCGACGAGCCCGGCCAGTCCCAGTGTCTTCCACCAGCGCATGGGCCTAGGCTACTTGGCGTGCCGGGGACCGAGCTCGATCTCGACGAAGCCGTGGCCGTGACGCGCACGGGCGACCTGTGGCTGTTCCGGGGCCGCTCCGCGGCCGACCGCACGATCCGCGTCGTCACGAACAGCCCGGTCAACCACGTCGGCATGGCCGTGGTGATCGAGGACCTGCCGCCGCTGATGTGGCACGCGGAGCTCGGCCGCTCGCTGCCGGACGTCTGGTCGGGCAGCCACCACCGCGGCGCCCAGCTGCACGACCTGCGCCAGGCCGTGCTCGTCTGGGCCGAGCGGTACCACCAGCGGGTCTGGCTGCGCCAGCTCGACCACCCGGTCACCGCGGAGATGGAGGACGCCGCCCTGCGCACGGTCGCGCGGCTCGACGGCACACCGTTCCCCTCCACCGCGCGCCTCGCGTCCCGCTGGCTCGGCGGACGGCTGCCGCCCCGGAAGCGGGACACCGCCCGGGACGCCGGCCTCGAGTCCGGTTACTGCGCCGAGATCGTCGCGCTGACCTACGAAGCCATGGGCCTGCTGCCCCCGGGCCGCCGGCCGAACTGGTACGACCCGGGCCGCTTCTGGAGCGGCGACCACCTCGACCTGGCCAGCGGCGCCACCCTGGGTGACGAGATCGCCGTGCGCCTGCCGAGCTGAACGTGGTCGTCCACTGTGGACGTCACCGCGGAACCTCGGTCGGCAGGCGGGGTTCGCGGTGCAGCAGTTCGAGCGCCGCGGCGCCGTCGACCGCCGGGAACTTCCGGTAGCTGTTGCGGACCGCGTGCAGCCAGGGCAGCGGACGCAGGCAGACGAACTGCTCGACCTCGCGGGCGAGCCGGTCGAGGACGGGTGCCGGGGCGACCGGGACAGCCAGCACGATCCGGCGCACCTGGCGGGCGCGCAGGACGCGGACGGCCGTGTGCGCGGTCGTACCGGTCGCGGCGCCGTCGTCGGCGAGCACGACCGTCCGGCCGGCGATCGGCACCGGCGCGACCTCGCGCCGGTAGCCGGCCACCTGCCGGGCCAAGCGGCCCCGCGCCCCGTCGACGAGCCGGGCGAGCCCGTCCGTCGAGATGTCGAACCGGCGGATCGCGCCGTGGTCCCAGACGACCAGGCCGCCCTCACCGACGGCACCGAGCAGCACCGGAGGCGGTCCGGCGGCCTCGATCCGGGAGGTGAGCAGGATGTCCAGCGGCGCCCCGAGGACGTCGGCGATCTCGGCGGCGACCACGAGCCCGCCCTCGGACAGCCCGAGGACCACGGCGCGGTCGCCACGCAGCTGGCGCAGGCGGAGGGCCAGTCGCTCGCCCGCCTCCCGGCGATCACGGAACCGCATGGGCACTCCTGGGAGTCGAAGCCGCTCGGCCGTCTCCCAGCATGACCGCACCACGTCCACGGACGTGAGGGCCGTTGGTCACCACAACCGGACCGTTCGGCACCCTTTCGCTCGACGGTCCACAAAGGATTTTTCAGCGCGGGTGGCGCACCGTCGACGAGGCCAGCACGACCGCGGGGGTGAGGTTCCGGTCGGCCAGGGCGCGGGCCACGTCGCCGAGCCGGAGGTTGTTGCGGCGGGCGTAGGCGCGCAAGGCCGTGAACGCCGCGTCCATGCCCAGCTGCCCGCTGACGGCCAGCACGCCCTTGGCCTGTTCGATGATCACCCGACTGTTCAGCGCGGTCTGCAGCTGCTCGGACAGGATCTCCCCCTGGCGGAAGGCTCGTTCGTGGAGGATGCCGATGGTCGCGGTGTCGGCCAGACCCTGCGCCAGCGCGATGTCGTCGGCCGACAGTTCCCCCGGCCGCTGCCCGAAGAGGTTCAGCGCCCCGATCGTCTGCCGGCGCAGCCGCATCGGCACCGCGTGCACCGACGCGAACCCCTCCTCGGCCGCCTCGGCCGCAAACCGCGGCCAGCGCGCCGCCGCCGCGGCGATATCGGCCACCAGGACCGGTGCGCTGGTGGTGAAGCACTCGACGCCCGGACCCTCGTCGATGTCGAGCTGGAACAGCTCCAGCAGGCGCGCCTGCTCGGTGGAAGACGCCAGCACCTGCAGGCCGCCCCGCTCGTCGGCCAGCGTCAGCCCGGCCGCCGCGACGTCGAGCAGTTCCACGCACTGCTGCACCAGCGTGTGCAGCAGGTCGGCGACGTCGTAGTCGTCGACCAGCGTGTCCGCCAGCGCCACGAACGCCCGGGTCACCTGTCGTTCACGGTCGGGCATGACCACCATCTCCTGAATCGTCGGCTGATTCATGGTGTCCCCGCCGGAACTCCTCGGCCAATCGCAGCCGGCCGGCGACGATGTCGGCCGCGACCTCCAGCAGGGGACGTCCGTGGCCGAACGCGTGCGCCCGCAACCGGGCCAGCGCGGCCGAGGCGGGCAGGTCCAGGTGCGCGATCAGCATCCCGGTGGCCTGGTGCACCTCCCGGTTCCGCATCCCCGCGCTTTCCATCCACCGCCCGTCCCCGTCCAGCCAGCGGCCGCCTCCGTCGCGCAACCCGGACAACGCGAGCGCCGCGACGTCGGCCACCTGCAACGCCATCGACAGCTCGCCGGCGGTCAGCGACCCCGGCGTCGTGCGATAGGTGTCGAGGGTCGCCACCCGCACCGCCCCGATCTGCACCGGGAACGTGAACACCGCGGCCACCGGGAGCGCCGCGGCCTCGGCGGCGAACACCGGCCACCCTGCCGGGGGCCCGGCGGCCAGATCCGGTACCAGGACCGGCCCGCCCGCGGTCTGTGCCTCGAAACACGGTCCTTCACCGAGGGAGAACTGCAACTCCGCCAACGCCGTGCTCACTTCGTCACTGGCGTAGACGATCTCGCGGTGCCCGGCGCCCGCCACCACCGACACCGCCGCGCCGTCCACCGGCAGCAAGCGCACACAGGCCCGGCACACCCGGCCCACGACGTCGACCCCGCTGCCGGCCCCGTCCTCGCCCAGCCCGGCCAGCACGCTCGCGCGCAGGACCTCGACCTCAGCCACCGCGAACGAACTCGTCACATACGGCGGTCATGACCGCGCTCCGGCTTGCCGAACCAGCGGGGAGCTGCCGGGTAGCCGGGGTTGAGCTTGCGGGCCAGGCGTTCGGGCCTGGGCCAGCGGACGTCGGTGGCCCAGCCGAGCTTCTCGAAGAGCCAGATCAGGCGCGCCGACATGTCGAGCTGGCCGCGGCGGACGCCGTGGCGGGCGCCGGTGGGGTCGGCGTGGTGGGAGTTGTGCCACGACTCGCCCATCGAGGCGATGGCCAGCGGCCAGAAGTTCGCGGACTTGTCACGAGCGGCGTAGGGCCGCTCGCCGATCAAGTGACACAGGGAGTTCACCGACCAGGTAACGTGGTGCAGCACCGCCACCCGCACCAGGCTCGCCCAGAAGAACGCGGTCAGCGCGCCCCACCAGGACATCGTCACCAACCCGCCGATCAGTGCCGGGCTGAGCAGGGTGAGGACGGTCAGGCCTGGGAACCAGCGGTCGATCCGGGCGATGTCGCGGTCGGCGAGCAGGTCGGGGGCGAAACGCTGCGCGTTGGTCTTCTCCCGGTCGAACAACCAGCCCATGTGCGCGTGCCAGAAGCCTTTGGCCAGGGCCGCGGCGGACGTGCCGTAGCGCCACGGGGAATGGGGGTCGCCGTCGCGATCCGCGAAGGCGTGGTGGCGGCGGTGGTCGGCGACCCAGCCGATCACCGGGCCCTGCATCGCCATGCTGCCGGTGACGGCGAGCGCGATCCGCAGGCCACGGTGGGCCTTGAAAGCGCCGTGGGTGAAACAGCGATGGAAGCCGATCGTCACCCCGAGGCCGGTCAGGAAGTAGAACCCGATGGTCAGGGCGACGTCGGTCCAGCCGAGGCCCCAGCCCCACGCGAAGGGCACCGCCGCGGCCAGAGCCAGCAGCGGCACGACCGCGAACAGCTTGACCAGAACGGTTTCGGTGCCCGACTTTTCGCCCGCCAGCATCGGCTCCGCGGCCTTGGGTGGACGTTGCAGCGTTGGTGTCATATCGATCGCCCCTTCCGTGACGTACCGGTCCGCCGGGGTCTGGGGCGATCGAGGTGCGGGTAGCCCGCTGACTGCGGTCTAAACCCCGTGAAGGCCCCCCGACCCATCCGACGCGCCTTCGGGAGGCCCTCTAGCGTGTGGGCATGGAACACGGCGAACCCGACACCCGAACCCTCGAGCGCGCTCTCGGCGAGTACGTGCGAGCGGTGGCGGCCGCGGTCGGTGTCCCGCACGAGAGCACCACGGTCGAAATCAGCGACACGGCCACCGCCTACCTCGGCCTGCCGCGGCGGTGGCCCGGCCGGCCCGACCAGGACGTCATGCTGGTGTGGAACGAACGGCGGGGGTGGTCGCTCGCGGTGGAAACCGATCCCACCTCGGCCCCGATCGTCCTCGCCCACCACGGCGACGACGTGGTGCCTGCCCCGGACGCGGTGGCCCGCTTCGTCGCCGACACCGCGGCCGGGTCTTCCGCGAGCCAGCCACCGACCGGCCCGGCGATCACCGCGACGCGCAGGTCCCTGGCCGAGCGGCTGAAGCCCTACCTCCGCGACACCCCAGGCCGCTGACCGAGCGCTCCAGGAACAGCGGCAACGCCTTGTCCCAGGTCGCCTTGCACGTGCGGGCCGATCACGGAAGGCGGGTCTCGACGCGGCGAAATCCGAGCCGGTCGCCCGCCGGATCTCGGTTGGGTCACCCGGGCGTGGGTATTCGCCTCTCGCCCGAGATCGGGGAGGTGCCCCGCGTGAACCACCAACGGCCCCTGTCGGACGAGCTGGCGGGCGTGTCGAGCGGCTCGGGGTGCCAGGCGGTGCCCGTCCACCAGAACGGCCGTTTCCAGTACGACGCCACTGTGCTGCCGGCCAGGTGGACCACAGCCGGCCGAATGCCGCCCTGAGCAATGACCGGGAGAGGCGATTGCGATTGGTGCCGCCGTTTGTCCAGCACGTCACCGGGTACCGGAGGTCATGTCTCTCACCACGGCGTGCACGGTCTGGCAGGTCCGGCTCGTGGACGACGCGCGGTACCGGGTGCGGTACTGCTGCCGCGGCGGGCTGGCCGGCAAGTTCGACCTCGTGCTGCCCCGGTGGTCACCGGGTTTCGCGGACCTGCGCCCGGTCGACGACGCCGGCTTGGTGCTGGCGGCGGCCGGCTTGGTCATCGACGGCGCACTGCGGACCGCTCTCGCGCTGCCTCGGGAGGTCGATCTGGAGACGCTGGCCCGGACGGATCCGGATTTCGTGCCGGAGCTGCGACGGCGGCTCGGCGCCGTCCCCCAGCCGGTGTCGACGTGAAGGTGACCATCGACGACCTGCGCCGCCTGCTCGGGTCTTCGCTGCCGGACCCCGTGCTCGTGCTGACCGGCGGCCGGATGGAGGTCGAGCCGGCCGACACCGAAACCCCCGGAGCGAGCGACGTCATCACCCGCACCGACCTGCGGGCGCAGCTCGACGGCGAAGAAGCAACCGACCACGAGCTCGAACTGATCGCGGCAACGCTCACCACGGCCGTCGTCCAACGCGGCGGCTGAGCCTCAGGCGCCGAACTCGGTGATCAACCGCGACGTCAGGCCGCCGGACGTCGCGGGGAACGTGTGCGCGCCCGGCACCGTGACCAGGCTCCCCCGCCGCGCCGCGTCGGCGAGCGACCGCGCCCAGCCGGCCGGGCTCAGCCTCGCAGCACCTGCACGGGGCAACGCGTCAGCGGTATCGCTCGTTCGGGTGCATCGCGCTGGGCGGACTTGACGAACCGCAGCAGCCGCCGGGGTCCCGCCCGGAAGTAGTACGGAACCGTGCCCGGCAGCGCCGCGGGTGACTCGTGGACCAGATCCCGCAGCAACGCGCCCGACAGGCGACCGAGGCCGCGCAGCGGCGGCGGGAACGTGGGACCGGCGAGGCCCGGCAAAAGCACGACCGGGCGCCGGTCCGCCCGGTCGTGACCGGCCGCGAGCGCCCGCACCAGCCCGTGGCGCACGCAGTGGGTCACCGGCACGGCGGTCAGTTCTGCCCGGGGTCGGCCGGCCCCTGGTGGTTCTGCAGCGCCAGGCCGCGCTCGCGGTCGAACGTCACCGCGACCTTCTCGCCCACCAGCGGGCACAACCTCAGTGCCTCGCGGGTCACGGCGTCGTAGATCGAGTCGGTGGTCGCGCCCGGCAGGTACACCTCGACCGTCGTCCGCAGCTCGTAACCGCCGTCGCCACGAGCGGCCAACGTGACCTTCGCCGTGACGACGCTCTCCCCGGGCTCCACCGCCAACGACGTCGCCGCGACCGTCAACGACTGGTGCAGGCAGGTGGCCAGCGCGGCGGCGTAGAGGCGCTCGGGGTTCAGCGGATCCGCCGAGCCGTCGCCCGGCTCGCCGACCGCGTAGGCCAAGTCGCCGCGCCCGTCGATCCGGACGCTGCCCCGGCTCGAGGTCGCCTCCGCCGAATACAGGTCGTTGCTTGTCACCGGATCGGCTCCCCGCCGGTGACCACGATGCGCGGCGCGATCGCCACCGCGCAGCCGATCCCTGGTGGGCTTTGCTGCTGGGCGGACTGGGACACGGCTGACTCCTCGCACGGGGGCATGATCCGCCGCCGGATACCCGCGCGACTCCCTTTCACACGACCCGCGGCCGCATTCACCCCGCGCGGTTAACCGTCCGCTAACCGGGAACGTACCCGCAACCACCGGACACGGACGCGACCACGGAGGAAATCTTGTTCCGTCACACGAAGCTGCTGCAGTTCGAGGCCAAGCCCGAGAGGCCCGACCCCGTCTACGCCCACAAGCTCCAAGAACTCATCGGCGGCGCGTTCGGTGAGATGACCGTGACGATGCAGTACCTGTTCCAGGGCTGGAACTGCCGCATCGAAGGCAAGTACAAAGACCTGATCATGGACACCGCCACCGAAGAGATCGGGCACGTGGAGATGCTCGCCACCATGGTCGCCCGCCTGCTCGAAGGCGCCCCCGCCACCGTCACCGCCGAAGCCGTCAAGGACCCCGTCATGGCCGCGATGATCGGCGGCATGGACGTCCAGCAGGCCATCGTCGCCGGCGGCGGCGCGCTCCCCGCCGACAGCAACGGCACGCCCTGGAACGGCAAGTACATCGTCGCCTCCGGCAACCTGCTCGCCGACTTCCGCGCCAACGCCGCCGCCGAAGCCCAGGGCCGCCTGCAGACCGCCCGCCTCTACAACATGACCGACGACCCCGGCGTCAAGGCGATGCTCAAGTTCAACCTCGCCCGCGACACCGTCCACCAGAAGCAGTGGCTGGCCGCCATCGAAGAGCTCAAGGCCGACGGCCTCGAAGACGACATCGCCCCCAACGCCCTGCTCGACGAAGAAGACCAGACCCACAACCACACGATCTGGCACCTCTCCGACGGCCCCGACGGCCCCAAGGGCACCAGCTGGACCACCGACGCCGGCATCGAATACCTGATGGACCCCGAACCCCTCGGCGGCCCCGCCACCGCACCCGCCCCCGACCCCGCCCTCTACGGCACCTATTCGCCCCTGCAGGACGCCAAGGCCACCGCCAAAGCCAAAACGAAGTGAACGGGAAGGGACAACGATGGCTACCGGAGAAACCGGATTCGACGACGTCACATTCGACCTCGTATCGGTCCAGTACCACTCACTGAAGGCAGGACACGACTACGGCCAGTACGTCCGCGACGCCGACAACGCCGGCCGCACGGACATCGCCGACTTCTTCCGTCGCGTGATGGACGAGGACTCGGCCCGCGCGCGGCAATGCCACGAATTCCTCAAGGACCTCTCGGGCAGTTCCGAATCAGGCCCGGCCGTCTCCTGACGTCGGCCGGCTCCCGCTCCGCACCGGAACGGGAGCCGGCCGCGCCCCTTCTCGACCGGAACCGTGTGAGGACTTCGGCAAGCCGGGCCGGACAGGCTTTCTTCGCCAGCTGGTCTACGACAGCGTCGAGCCCAGCTGCGGACACAGCGGTTGATCCAGGCGTAGGCGGCTGCCGTGTCGGCGTCGACCAGGTCCGCAGTGAGCAGCAGTTCGAGAGCGCGGCTCCGTCCGCCCCGTTCCGGGTCCGACGGGCGATCTCCTGCCGTTCGTCCAGCTCGTCGAGAATGTGGATGTCGACGTGAGCCAGGAAGAACTCCGGGGGCACTGGAAAACAAGCCACGCACCGTGCTGGCGATACGGTTCTCCGCCGCGTCGAGCAGGAGCCCCTCGGTCAAGCTGCCCAGCAGGATGATCGCCGCCAGCTAACAGCCGCTGGCGCGGCACTTCTCCAGTTCGACCAATGCCAGTCTGCTCCGACCTCGCCAAGCCCGGCACACACAGCAACGCCGCGCGTGCCGGGCAGGCCGAGTCGATTGTCCCGTAGCCGGTCGACGTCTTTCGGGCATTGTGACACCGGCCGGCTCCGACGGCCGCACGGATCGAGCCGGAACAACCGGTCCGCCTCGAGCGCGCCCGCGGCTTTTCTCGCAGGTGCCTGGCCATCTCCCCACCGGGGTGCGCCGACCGGTGGTGCCGTTTGTACTAGCCGGACCAGGAAGGTCTCAACCCATCTCCGCGCCTCGGATTACGAGTGGATGGCGAGCGTAACATCGGCGGTTCCGCTGACGACATTTGGTCGTGGCCGAGGGAGGCCGGAGTGCCAACGCGGACCTTATCCGCGTGGTGCGGCCCCCGAACGCACAGTCACGAAAGTGCCTGCCGACGGTCGAACGGAGTGGTGGATGACTCGGGAGCGGGTCGCAGTTGTCGGGGCCGGAATCTCCGGCTTGACGGCCGCATACCTGTTGCGCAACAAGTATCATGTGCTGCTCTTCGAACAATCGGCCAAGCTGGGCGGGCATGCCGACACCCACGACGTATGCACCCCTGATGGGGGGAAATTCGGGGTCGACACGGGATTCCTCGTGCACAACTCCACCACCTACCCCACTCTGGTGAGATTACTGCGGGAACTCCAGGTCAGCACTCGTGAGACGGAGATGTCCCTGAGTGTTCGCTGCCTGGGATGCGGCCTCGAGTATGCCGGCGGAAAACGGCGAAAAGGGATGATACCTGGTGGCGGCAGCGCCGTCGTCGGACCCTATGTCAGGATGTTAGCCGAGATATGGCGATTCTACAGGTCGGCGCAGGCCTTCCTGGCGACGCCGGACGAGCGGCGAACGCTGCAGGACATCTTCGTGACGGGTCGGCACTCCCGGTACTTCGTCGAGCACTTCGCGATACCGCTTGTTTCCACGGTCTGGTCCGTGCGGGCGATCGACGCCTTACGATACCCCGCGGCCTATCTGTTCAAATTCCTGCACAACCACGGGATGCTGTCTCCGACGGAATCGCTGCGGTGGCAGACGATCGTCCGAGGCGCTCGCACCTACGTCGAGCGCATTGCCGGGACGCTGCCGGAAATTCGCTCGGGCACCTCTGTTCGCGCGGTCCGGCGGCACTTCGACGGGGCCGAGATCGTGACCGAAGGAGGAGAAACCTGCTGGGTCGATCGAGTCGTCGTGGCCACGCACGCCGATCAGGCACTGGCCCTCTTGCCCGGAGCGACCAGCGAGGAGAGGCGGGTGCTGTCTGCGTTCGAGTACACCGGCAACGAGACCTGGCTGCACCGGGATTCCCGCTTGCTGCCGGGCCGGAGCCGGACGCGGGCGAGCTGGAACTACACCCGGTCCGGCTGCGCCGCCGGGAGCGCCGGCGTGGTGAGCTACGACATCAACCGACTGATGGGACTCGAAGCGCCGGTTGACCACGTGGTGACCTTGAACGGTGCCGGCGTGGTCGACGAGTCGTCGGTGATCGCGAAAATGGCCTATCGGCACCCGCTGTACACCTTGGCTTCGGTGGCCGCTCAGCCGAAATTGCGCAGTCTCGGTGGGGCCAGACTGGCTTATGCGGGGGCCTACGATGGCTGGGGGTTCCACGAAGACGGCTGCGCCTCGGGCGTCCGGGCAGCGCAGAAGTTCGGGGCGGCCTGGTGACGACCGATCCGCGGACCGATTCGCCCCCACGGCGCGTTGGAACGGTGTGAAGGGCAGTGTCCGATGGAGTGGCCGACTCCCGAACGTGCACATGTGAACGGGACCAAGCTCGCCTATCGACGGCTCGGCCCGCGGTCCGGACCGCCGGTCGTCCTGCTGCACGGCTTGGCGAGCAGCGGCGCCACCTGGCGCTCGTTCGCCCTGGCGCTCGCAGCAGCACAGTTGCCCGTCATTGCACCGGACTTCCGTGGCCACGGGGCGAGCAGCCACCGGGACAGCTATACCTTCGAAGACTTCGAACTCGATGTGGAGTCCCTGCTGGAGCACCTCGGCGTCAGCCGATTCAACCTGGTGGGCCATTCGCTGGGCGGCCGGATCGCGACGATGGTGGCACAGCGGTGGCCCGACCGCGTCGGGAAACTGGTCCTCGAGGAAACCCGGCCACCACTGCGAGTCGCACCGGCCGCGATCGCTGATCCGCGGATCGCCCTCGGCCGTCTTTCCCTGGAGTGGGGGATGCTCACACGGTGGTGGTCGTTCGACCGCAGAATGATCGGATCGCTGGCGCGCCAGTTTCGCGCGCCGGATCCGGACTGGTGGTCTTCGCTCTCCTCCATCACGGCGCCCACCTTGGTTGTTCACGGCGGAGCCGGCAGCTTTGTACCCTTCGGCCGACAGCAGCAGGCCATGGCACTGATTCCGGACTGTTCGCTGGTCACCATCGAAGCGGGCCATCGAGTGCACAGTACTCGTGCCGCCGAATTTCAAGAAGCCGTCTTCACGTTCCTGCATCGTTGAGTTCGCAAGCCGGTATCCGTTTCGGTTACTTCCGTTCTTACGCTATTCCATGACGGCGGCCAACATGTTGCTGCATTCAGGCGATCTACAGGATCGACCGTAACAGCTACGAACTCCCTATCGACTATGTCGACATCGTCCACAACATTAATTTGCAGGGGAATATTCAGCGACTGTTTGCGGGGCTGAGTATTCCCAGCAGCGCCGTTCGAGGAGGAATTTTAGTGAGAGTCTGTGTTGTCGGATCGGGTGTTTCAGGCCTGTCCGCCGCGCACTACCTGACGGACAGCCCCGGGGTGTCGGTGGTGGTCGTCGAGGGTGGTGAGCAGTTCGGTGGACGCGCCAACGTGACCGAGGCGGGCGAGCACTGTACCCGGCTGTTCCTAGCCGACTACCAGCACCTGCTGAGCCTGTTCCGGGAGATTCCAGGTGGCGCGGGCGGCAGCGTGCTGGATTCCCTGCGAAGATGTCGGCGATTCGCCAGCCGCAGTGACGGACGTTGGATCGAAATCGACCACATCTACGCCTTTCTCGCTCGAACACCCGGTTTGTCCGTACGGGACAAGTTCGCCATTGCGCGGTCGAATTGGCAAGCCATCCTGGTTGCCCGCCGCAGCGTGCGATCGTCGAACATCTTCGGGTCGATCTGGAACTGGTCCGCGCGGTCTCTCGTGCGGGCGATGGCGAGTTCACGCAGCGAGGCGATCACCTACGCACTTCCCGGCTCGACCGATGACTGGCTCATCGAGCCCTGGGTGGGGTTCCTGCGCGGGCGGGGCGTGGAGTTTCGGAAGAACAGCCTCGTCGAAAAGATCGAACCCGGCCTCGCTGGTGTGGATATAGCGGTAGCGGGAAAGCGAGAACGCTTCGACGCCGTCATCTTCACAGGATTCGTGCACGATGCCTATGCGCTCCTCGACAGATCTGGGGTGCCACGTCCGATGGACTGCCGTCGCCACACCCACTGCAAAGCTTTCACGATCGATCTGGATCCGCGGGAGAAGGTCCTCGAGTCCGACGATGTCCGGATTCACGCCGGTGGCGGTGTCACCACGGTCGTGCAGCCGGCCGAGCAGCGTTGCGTCACGCTGGCGGCTTTTCCCCCTTCGACAGAAGACGAGTACATCGTGACTCGTGTTCGTGCGCAGCTGGAGCTCGAGTACCCGCCGCTGCGCGTCCGGACCCGGACGAACCTGTCACCGTCGGAAGCGGTCTTCGTCGGAGAGTACGTCGATCCTCGCCGGCTCGAGGCATCGCTGGGCGGCAGTGTCCTGTTCGCCGGGAGCTACACGGACAACAGCTATCCGCTCGACTCCGCCGAAGGGGCCTGCCGATCGGCGTACTACGCGGTGGCTCGGCTGGCACGAGCTCATCCGAAGGTCACGCCTCGATCGATGCTCGGCTTGCCCGCCGCGGCACGACCGCTCCGGGAGGTTCCCCGGCCCCACCCGAACGCGCCGGCACGGCCCCTTGCCGACCGTGCGCTGCGAGAGGTCGTGAAAGCGACGGCAGCCGGCCTGGTGCCGCTGCTGGCCGCCGTGAGCTTCGAGGACGTCAGCGGGCAGTCCTGGCCGCTCGAGGGACCGGCCGTCTACGTGGCCAACCACCGTTCGATCTTCGACGTTCCCGCGGGAGTGCTGGCATTCCGGTATCTCGGTGTGTCACCACGGCTGGTCATCGCACAGAAATACTTCCACAAAGGCGCCTTCGGCAAGGTCCTCCACGCGACCGGCGCACTCCCCGCTTTCCGCCGCTCCGAAGCCACCGTGAACGCCGGGGTGGCCGCGATCCGGTCCGGTGAGTCCGTGGCGATCATGCCGGAAGGCCGGATCACCACGCCGGAGGAGGCCGAGACGGCCGGATACGGCCGCGGCGCCGCGATGATCGCGTTGGCGACCGGCGTCCCCGTCGTCCCGATCGGCGCAGCCGGCGCTCAGCAGGTCTGGGCCGGTTCGCGGCCGTGGCCGATCCTGCGCCGGCGGAGGCCGCGGGTGGTGATCAGGATCGGTGCGCCGATCGATCCCGCCGGCCAGACCTGCCAGGAGCTCACCGAGCAGATCCGGGCGGCTGTCCGCGCGCTGGAGACCGGCGGTTCCGTGGCCGCCGAGACCGGGGAGGCGACCGCCGCGTGACCACTACATCGGTACTGCCGGAACTGCGCCGTCCGACCGCGTTCGTCTTCGGCGGTGGCGCTGCCTCGACCGCTTCGCAGGTCGGCATGCTGGCCGCGGTCCTCGATGCGGACATCCGACCCGACCTCGTCGTCGGGACGTCGGCCGGTGCGCTCAACGGCGTCGTGCTGGCCGACGACCCGGACGGTGCCGTCGACCACCTGATCGAGGTGTGGACCACGTGTGACCGTTCCCGGGTGATCGGCGACTCGCGGCTCCGGCTGGTGCGAAACCTCCTGGGCGGCCACTTCATGTTCCGCAACGGCCGCCTGGCCGAGTTGTTCGCGTCGGAGGTGACAGCGCGGTCGTTCGCGGAACTCGCCGTCCCGTTCGCCTGCGTCGCGACGAACCTCCGTACCGGCGAACCTGCCGTCCTCCACGAAGGCGACCTACTGGACGCGCTGCTCGCCACATGTGCCATCCCCGGCGTGTTCCCGTTGGTCCGCCGGGGTGGCGAGCTACTCGCCGACGGTGGGTACGTCGCGAACACCCCCGTCAGACAGGCCATCGAGCTCGGGGCGGCCTCCCTCGTTCTCTTCGACGGCCGGCCCCGCATCGCCGCCCGCGGCGAGCCCCGGGATGTCCGCGACTCGATGACCGCGGCGTTCGCCGCTGCCCTCAACAGGCAACACGTCAACGACGTCGAGTACGCCCGCACGCGCATGCCCGTGCTGTGCCTGCCGGGACAGCCCGGAGGTCACATCAAGGGGTTCGACTTCACCAACGCCGGGACGTTGATCCGCGACGCGCAACGAGCGGTGGAAGCGTTCTTGGACGGCCACCCGGCCGCATCGCACGCTCGGATGCCGATCAAAGACGATGGTTTCGTCGCTTGATTCACGACCTTGCCAGGCGATTGCCTGCCGCTCGGCTCAGGCCTTCGACGGCGAGCCGGGCGGAACGGATTGCCGACTCCGCCGAGTCGTAGGGATATCCGGAGGCAAGCCATGACCCGGCCAGCCACATCCCGGCGGGCCTGTCGCGCAGAACCCGCGAGGCTTTCGGCATGGTCGCCGACCACACCGCCTCGCCCGGCGCCTGGTTCGCCCGGGTCAGTACGTCGCCGACTTGGTGCTCGAGCGCCAGGAATTGCCGGACCAGTGCGAGCACGTAGGCGTCGTCGGTCGACTCGGCCCGGGTGCACAGGACAACACACCGGGACACGTGCGGCTGGAGGAGAACGGCAATGCCGGCGCGGCAGTAGAGGCGGGGACGAGGGTCGGCGAGCACACGCTCCCGCGGATCGAGCGGGATGGTCAGCACCTTGCAGTGTGCGTGGCGCAATGACTGCGGCAAGCGATGGGCAACACCGCTCGCGTCGAGCAGAGCGGCGAGATCGCTGGGGAACGCGGCGATGATGACGGCGTCGAAGATGTCCTCGCATGATTCTGTGAAGTCGATCCTGGTGACCGCGTGGCCCGCACGGAGTTCGACGCCCAGAGCTTCGAGGTGAGCCAGCAGCGGCGCCACGAGGAAGTGGTGCGTCGAGCCGGGAAACGAAAAGATCCGTTCCGTCTTCCAGGCGTTGCGCAGCATCACCACCACGCTGGCCGGTGAATACTGCCGCCAGC
Source organism: Amycolatopsis sp. NPDC004747 (assembly GCF_053601335.1). Lineage (NCBI taxonomy): Bacteria > Bacillati > Actinomycetota > Actinomycetes > Pseudonocardiales > Pseudonocardiaceae > Amycolatopsis > Amycolatopsis sp. NPDC004747. The sequence goes on from NZ_JBSGBQ010000003.1 coordinate 123,987, forward strand.
TGCCGAAGGTGTTCTGGTTCGGTCCGTGGATCGCGGCCACGATCGGTTTCTTTCTGCCCTGCCTGTACATCGCCCAGTGATCACGCATCGAAATCCCGGACGCGCGGAACCGGTTCATGTGATCGAGTTCAATCCAGCTCCCGTGCGGACCCCATTCCATCCGTCCGACCCGGGTGATGGAGTCCGCCACGGTCGCGTACCCGTCCGCCCCCGGGATGCGGGAGAGCAGCTCTCGTGTCGCGTGGTAGTCAGGGAGCAGCAGTCGGGTGCAGTGTTCTCCTTCGCCGGCTGTTTCCGCAGCTCTGCCGCCGAACACGTCGCCTTTCTCGAAAACCGTAACGTCCCATCTGCGTTCTTCGGCGAGGAGCGCGGCGGCAGCCAGTCCGGCGAGCCCACCGCCCACGACCGCCACGCGGCCGGATTCGGGGGAGGAAGCCGGCCCGCTGTGGCGGACACGCAACGTGGATCCATTCATCAGCCTCATCCGATCGTCGGCCGGAGTTGCTCGGGTAGCCCGCGCACCGGGTTCGTACGGGTCTTGAGTCGTTACCGGCCTCTCCACCTGCAACAGTCAGACGGCGACGAAGTGGTCACGATGACGTACTTGGCCATACCACTACCGCCTGCCTCTGTTCGACCTAGGGCCGAGAGCTGCTTTCGGCTGATGTACACGGCGGCCGTGCCGGCCCTCGACGATGTGATCGTGCTCGCGCTCAAGTCAGGTGCCGGTTCGGCGGCCAGCCGTCCGAGCGGCATAACGACGCGCCAGCCAGCCCCGTCTTCTGGTCCAGCACCACGAACGCATCCAGATAGGACGGCACGTAGGGGTGGTCCTGAACACCGACCAGGTCCAAGCCCCCTTCTTCGGCGGCCAGTGCGCGAGCGCGTACGGACGCGATGTCGAGGGCCGGGGTGAGGGACACGCCGAACCGCAGCGACCCGGCCGCCACAGGGTCGATTTTAGTCATGATCTATGACTATCATAGGTAAGGACCATCTGGCGGACCGCAGACTGAGGAGCTGACGATGTCGGTCATCGAGCTGACCACCTTCACCGTGGCACCGGAGAACACCGAGGCGATGCTGGCCGCGCGCCCGGGCATGGTGGCCGCGTTCCGGGAGGACCGGCGCGGCTTCCTCGCCGCGCGCCTGGTCCGCCTCGACGAGCGGACGTGGCTGGACTTCGTCGAGTGGACCGACGACGCCGCCTGGGACGAGTCGAAGGCCAAGGGCGCCAACCTGCCCGCGATCGGAGCCTTCTTCGCCACCATCGACTCGCTGGTCGGCGCCGAGCGCGGCGTGCGTTATGACGACGCCGAAGACGGCACCCGGCGGGTCCGCACCGTCGCCTACGGCCCCGAGCCGTCGCAGGTCGGTGAGCTGTACCTGCCCGAAGGCGACGGCCCGTTCCCCGTCGTCGCCGTCCTCCACGGCGGCTACTGGACCGCCATGTGGGACCGCCGCCAGATCACCGACGTCGTCGACGACCTCGTCGGGCGCGGCTATGCGGTGTGGAACGTCGAGTACCGCCGGATCGGCGAGCCCGGTGGTGGCTGGCCGGGCACCTTCCTCGACGTCGCCGCCGCGATCGACGCCCTCGACGGCCTCGACCCCGCCCTCGACACCACCCGCGTCGTCCTCCTCGGCCACTCCGCCGGCGGGCACCTGGCCACCTGGGCCGCCCACCGCGGCGCGCTCCCGCCCGAAGCACCCGGCGCGCACCCGAAGATCACCCCGGTCGGCCTGGTCGAGCTGGCCGGCGCGCTCGACCTGCGCGCGGCGGACGCGGCGGGCTTCGGGAAAGTGCTCGCCGACCCGGACGCCGAGCCGCCGAAGGACGCGCCCGAACCCGCCCGGCCCGAGGTGTGGCCCGCGGTGGCCGACGCCGTCGGCGGCGGGATCGTGCCGCTGCTGGCCGACGGACACTACGCCTGGACCTCGCCGGTGGAACTGGCTGGTGACGGCGTCCCGGTCCTCGCCGTGCACGGCACCGCCGACGAGGCCGTACCCGCCGAGTGGAGCCGCCGCTACGCCGAGAAGACGACCGCCGAGGGCGGCACCGCCCGCTACCTCGAGGTCGACGGCGGCACCCACTTCGACGTCGTCCACCCCGGACACCCGGTCTGGGCGGAGATCACCGAGTGGATCCGCGAGACGCTCGCCCGGAGCGGCGGATGACCACCCGCGCGGAACGGAACGCGACGAACCCCGACCTGGGCGTGCTCGCGGGCCGGCTGCTGTTCGCCGTGCAGCGGGAGCTGTTCTCGACGCTGGCCGAGCGGGGCTTCGACGACCTGAAGCCCCGCCACGGCGCGGTGCTGGCCTACCTCGACCCGGACGGTGTCCGGGCGACCGACCTGTCGAAGCTCTCGGGCCAGCACAAGCAGAACATCGGCATTCTCCTCGACGAGCTGGAGGGCCTGGGGTACCTCGAGCGGCGGCCTGACCAGAGCGACCGCCGGGCGAAGCTCGTCTGCCCCACCGAGCGCGGGCTCGCCCAGATGCGGACGGCGGACGAGATCATGGCCGCCATCCAGCGGCGCCACGCCGAACGCCTGGGGAAGGACGAGTACCAGCGGTTCAAGCACCGGCTCATCGACATCACCGAGCACCAGCGCGCGCTCCTCGGCTCGCGCGGCGAGCACTGAGTGGCGGATCCACGACCCACGCCCACCTCTGCCGCTGCCGGCCGCGGGCCTGCCATTAGATTGGGCCGATGGACGTGCCGCCGCTCGATCAGGCCGAAATGCGCATGTGGACCCGGCTTGCGGCGGTGTCGACGTTGCTCATCGGCGAGCTGGACGCCCGGCTGCTGCGCTCGGCCGGTCTCAGCCACTTCGAGTACGTGGCCCTTTCCCGGCTGTCGGAGGCTCCCGGCCGGACGATGTCGATGTCGAACCTGGCGGCGCGCACGAACGCCACGCCGTCGCGGATGTCGCACATGGTGACGAGGCTGGAGCGACGGGGCTACGTCGAACGGTCCCAGTCGCCCGACAGCGGCCGGGTCGTGCTGGCCACGCTGACGGACGAGGGCTGGGAGCTCGTGGCCGAAACGGCTCCGCTCCACCGGCGCGACGTGCGGGAACTGGTGATCGACGCGATCGATCCCGCCCACGTCGGTCCGCTCAGCGAGTCCCTCGGCCGGATCCTCGATCGGCTGGACCCCGGTAACGCCCTCGCTCAGCGAGACTGACCGCTCGACGACGTTCCCGATTGTTCCCGGCACCTTGCCCTGACCAACATTTTAATGTTCAAGTGTTTGCTGGTACGGTCCTGAGTGAAGGTTCAACAACCTGATCAGGGGTCTTTCATGAATGTGAAACGAAGCATCACAGTCGTCGCTGCGCTCGCGCTGACCCTCACCGGATTGCCGGCTCCAGCCTGGGCCGCGACGCCCACCCACTCGGCAGACCGGCTGACCGTCAAGGAAAGGCTGAACAAGCGAGTGGCACTGGCAGCCGTGGACGAGCTTCTCAACAAACACGACCTCAGCGCCGTCGACCGCTACTACCGCGAGCCCTACATCCAGCACAACCCCGACATCGCCAATGGATTTGCCGGGGTCAAAGCGGCGATCACCGGCCTGCCCAACTTGCACTACGACGTGTTCCAGACCCTCGCCGACGGAGACTTCGTCACCGTCGACGCCCGGGTCACCGGGCTGGGCGACACCACCAAGATCATCATGGACGTCTTCCGGCTCGACCGGGGCAGGATCGTCGAGCACTGGGACATCATCCAGGACGAAGTGCCCGCGTCCGAAACCGTGAGCGGCAACTCGATGATCTCCACCCCGCCACCCGCGCAGCACCCGCGCCAGGACAACGAACGGGTCGTCATCAAGGCTCTCGACCGGCTCTACGGCCACCGGGACCTCACCGCGATCGACCGCTACTGGCGCGATCCCTACGTCGAGCACGCCCCCTTCGCGGCCAACGGAACCGCGGCCCTGCGCACCGCGGTACGCAACCTGCCCGCCGGCTTTTCCTACGAACCCGGCTTGGTCATGAGCGAAGGCGACGAAGTCGTCGTCCACGCCCGGATCACCGGGATCGCGCCCACTCCCGTCATCGCCATCCAGATTTTCCGCCTCGACCGCGGCAAGATCGTCGAACACTGGCAGAACATCCAGAAAGAAGTGCCCGCGGACCAGAGTGCGAACGGCAACCCGATGACCACCCCGCGTATCACGGCCTGACAACGGGCTCGACGATGAAGCGACGCACGTTTGCGGAGGAATTGTCTTGCGGGTAGGAAAAGGGATCGTCGTCATCGCCGCGGCAGGCATCCTCGCCACCCAGCTCACGGGCACAGCCGCTGCCGGCAGGAGCCCGTTCGACGGTTACGCCACCCAGGAGCTGAGCTGGGGCACCTGCGGGTTCGCTCCGGTCGCCGGGGCCAAGCCTGCCGAATGCGCACTGGTGAGAGTGCCGCGCGACTGGGCTCACCCGCGGGCCGGGGACGAACTGAGGATCGGCATCAGCCGGGTGAAGGCGACCGGGAGGCGCGCCGGTGTCCTCCTGACGAATCCCGGTGGTCCCGGTGCCCAGGGAACACCGGTCGCCGGGCAGATCGCGGCCCTGGAGCCCGCGGTCAACGACGTCTACGACATCATCGGGATGGATCCGCGCGGCACCGGCGTGGCCGGGTCGCCCGAGGAGGGCCTGCAGCCCTACCTCTGCCACGTGCCGGCCGACCAGCTACCCCAGCGAACGGATCTGGACGCGCGCGACAGATCGCCGGCGAACATCGCCGAGCACCAGCGGATCCCGCGGGCGATCGCGAACGCGTGCCAGGCGAATCCCCTGGCGCCGTACATCACCACGTGGCAGACAGCGCACGACGTGGAACTAGTCCGGCTGCTGCTCGGTGAATCCACGCTGAACTACCTCGGCTACTCCTACGGCACCTGGCTCGGCGCGAAGTACGCTTCGATGTTCCCCGGCAGCGCCGGAAAGGTGGTGCTCGACTCCAGCACCGACTGGCAGGGCCGGCTGGCCGACGCCTTCTCCTTCTTTCCCGTCGCCGACCAGCGCTGGCTGGACGACCTGTTCCTGCCGTGGCTGGCCCGGCAATGGCCACAGCTGGTCGGGCCCACGAAGGAGGCGGCGGCGAAGACCTGGGAGGAGGTGCGGGCGCACTACAAGGGGCTGGGCTTTTCCGGAGACGACTTCGACCAGGCGTTCGTCGGCGCCGGCAACCCCAGTTTCTGGTACTCCGACGCGATCCTGGTCCTCGCGGCGGCCAAGGAGCTGAGAGGTGGTTCGCTCACGCCGGTGTCCGCGGACCTCCATGCTCAACTGGAGGCGTACGCACAACGCAACCTCCACATGTCCTACCGGGACGTCACTGCCGAGTTCTTCGGCTCCTTCCTGCGCAGTGACTTCACGACGCTGCCCGGAACCCGGTTCTCCGTCGCGTGCAACGACCAGCCGACCGAATCCGCGCTGTGGTACCGGCGGCTCAGCGATCACCAGGGCCCACGCTATCCGCTGGACGGATGGGCATACGGTTTGTCCGAGGTCTGCGGCCCGTGGTCGCAGCCTCCTCGGGAGGCGTTGCCGGATCTTCCGGCATCCGCCGTGGCGAAGGTGCTGGTCGTGCAAGGTGAGTTCGACCCGCAGACCGGCTATGAACAGGGCGCAGCTGCTGTCCGGAAGGCTCCTGGCGCGAGCCTGGTGTCCGTGGACGACTCGCCTTTCCACGGCCAGTACGCGCTGACCGGAGACTCGTGTGTCGAGAACGCCGTCAACGGATACCTGCTGAACGGTATCCGGCCGGGCTCCGAGGTCTGTCCCGGGCAGTTACTTCCGGGTGAAAGTCAGGTGTACGCGACGCCTGGTCCCGTGCTGGGCCCCAGCTCGGCAGCGACACAGCTCACGCATCGCCCTCTACGCGAGCTGGCCGCCGAACTCCAGGAAACGATCAGCCGGGTGAACTCGGTTCGCTGACCCACGTGGCCGGGCCCGGCAACGTCGGGTCCGGCCACGGGCGCCGAAGTCCGGCTTCACTGCCAGTAGGACTCGACCTGGGAGATCGGGCGGGCCGCGGCGCCGTCCGGGTTCTCGTGGAACTCCGTCTTCGCCCGCCGCTGCCGCAGCAGGTCCCAGCACTGGTCGAGTTGCTGCTCGACCACGGAGAGGCGGTCCTTGTCGCCACCTCCCAGTCCCACACCGACCGAGCGCGACCGAAGCTCGTGCTCCTCCGCGATCAGCTCGTCGATCCGGCCCAGGATTTCGCCGTCCGCCATCGTTTTCTCCTGCCGCAAGGGGATTTGCCGGCGCCGACGCTACCCGGCCGGACAGGCCGCGCAAGGGCGGCCGCCGTGCGACCGTCGGTGCTCCAGTCATTTGACGGGCATTGGACCGGCACAGCCGGGCCGGGCCATCCGAGGGGGATGGCCCGGCCGGGTGGTCGAGCTCGAGCGCGCGTCAGTCGGTCGGCGGCCAGACCGGGATCGGCGCCCGGCCGGACGGGAAGCGGACGTTCTTCGCGCGCACGAACTCGTGCAGGGTTTCCGCCGCGTTCTCGCGGCCGAACCCGCTGCCCTTCACTCCCCCGAACGGCGATCCCAGGAAGGAACGGCGCAGGTAGTTGTTGACGAAGATCATGCCGGCCTGCAGGTCCCTGGCGAGCTTCGAGGCGCGGAAGTGATCACGGGTGATCAGCGCGGCGGTCAAGCCGTACGCGGTCCCGTTGGCGATGCGCACGGCCTCTTCGTCGGTGTCGTAGACCATGATCGACGCGACCGGGCCGAAGATCTCCTCCTGCGCCACTGTGTGGTCGGGCCGCACGGCCGTCAGCACCGTGGGCGCGACCCAGAAGCCGCGGCTGAGCCGCTCCTCGACCGGGATTTCCCCTTGGTAAGCGATCTTCGCCCCTTCGGAGACGGCCGTCTCGATGTAGCCGAGGACCTTCTGCTGCTGGCGGGCGTCGACCATGGCCCCGATGTCGGTCTTCGGGTCGAGGCCGTCTCCCACCCTCAGCGCGGCGGTGGCCGCCACGAACCGGCCGACGAACTCGTCGTGCAGGGACCGGTGGACGAGGATCCGGGACGTCGACGTGCAGGCCTCGCCCTGGTTGTAGAACATCCCTTCGACGGCCACCTCGACGGCGGTCCCGAGATCGGCGTCGTCGAGGACGATCAGCGCGTTCTTGCCGCCCAGCTCCATGGTGGCGTAGGTGAGGTTCTCCGCGGCCGTGCGCAGCACCGCCTGACCGGTCTTGGTGGCCCCGGTGAACGTGATGCGTTCGACGCCGGGGTGCCCGGCGAGCACCGGCCCGGCGGCCAGGCCGGACACGGCGTTCACGACGCCCGGGGGCAGCACCTGGTTCACGATCTCCACCAGCCGCAGCACGGCCAGCGGTGCCTGCTCCCCCGGCTTGATCACGATCGTGTTGCCCGCGGCCAACGCGGGCGCGGCCTTCTTGGTGAAGTGCAGGGGCGGCCAGTTGAACGGCAGGATCGCCGCCACCACGCCGTAGGGCTCGTAGTGCACCCGCGCTTCGATCGGCCCTTGGTCGAGCACGTCGCCGTGCAGCGTGTCGGCGAGGCCGCCGTAGTAGTCGAACCCGGCCGAGCTGAACGACACGTCGAAGCGCAACGCGTCGCGCCGCGGCTTGCCGACCTCCCGCGCCTCCAGCTCGCCCAGTTCCTCGGCGTGCTCGCGGATCAGGGCGGCCACCTTGCGCAGCAGACCGCCGCGTTCACGTGGGGTCAGCCTGCCCCATTCCCCTTCGTAGGCGCGGCGGGCGTCGCGAACGGCCTGGTCGACCACTTCGGCGTCGGCTTCCACGACGTCGGCGAGATGGTCCCCCGTGGCGGGTTCGAGAACGGCGAAGGCCGGCGCGGCGTCGGGGGTGACCCACTTGCCACCGACGAACGAGCCCCAGCGGGTGCGGGGCAACGGCCCGCGGCCGTCGGCCGTCAGGACGGGATCCGGCACGTCGGACATCATGAGGTCCCTTCAAGCGATGTAAACGATTGCGACAGAACTCCGTTCTGGTCGCCATTGACCACAGGTTACCCGGCCCATACGATAATGCAATCGTTTGCGATAGTTCGGTCTCGGCAGGAGGCAGTCGGATGAGGACGTTGCTCAGCGGAGGTCACGTGGTCGCCTCCGGTCGACCGGATCTCCTGGCCGCGGGCGACCTGGTGATCGAGGGAACGACGATCGCGCAGCTCGGCCCGGCGGGCACGCTGAGCCGCGACGACGTGGACCGGGTGATCGACACCCGCGGTTCGATCGTGCTGCCGGGGCTGGTCAACACCCACCAGCACGACTGGTACGTCTACGGAAAGGGCCTCGGCGGCGACGTGCTCCTGGAGCAGTGGATCGCCGAGTGCCTGGTCCCGCTGAAGGACCGGCTGACCGTCGACGACCTGCGGGTGGCCAGTAAGCTGGCCGGCCTCGACATGCTCCGCGGCGGGACCACCAGCTCCGTCAACCACCAGGTCAACGAAACCACCGTCGCCGAGGAGGAAGCCATCCTCGGCCCGGTGGCCGACACCGGGATCCGCCAGTTCTTCGCCAAGGTCATCCGCCCGCACGACACCGAGACCGGGTACGCGGGCGCCCTCGAATCCTTCGAGAAGTGGGACGGAACGGCCGAAGGCCGCATCCGCGTCGGATTCGTGCTCGAAGCCACCGCGCACTGGGTCGCGCTCGGCACCAGTTCCGAGGAGATGATCACCGGCGGCCACGCCCTCGCCGCCGAAAAGGACACCTTCGTCACCTCCCACATCGCGGGCGGCACGATGTCCCGCGAACAGGGTTACCTCCGGTGGGTGCTCGAGACCGGCCGCACCGACGTGCAGTTCCTGCACCGGCTCGGCGTCCTCGACGACCGCTGGATCCTCGCCCACACCATCAACCCGCTGCGCAACGACCTCGACCTCATCGCCGCCTCCGGCAGCACCGTCGCGCACACGCCCAGCTCCGAAGCCGCCCGCGGCGGCGGCATCACGCCCGTGAAGCGGATGCTCGACAACGGCGTCCGCGTCGCCCTCGGCACCGACGGCCCCATGGTCGACCTCACCAACGACATGCTCGAGCAGATCAAGTGGACCCGGCTCCTGCAGAACCAGCTCCACCAGCACCCCAGCACGATCGACCTGGGCAAGCTCGTCACCATGGCGACCGAAGACGGCGCCCGCGCCGTCCGCGCGGACGGCCACCTCGGCCGGCTCGCCCCCGGCTACGCCGCCGACATCGCCGTCTTCGACCTCACGACGCTCCACGCCGGCCCGAGCCACCACCCCCTCGCCACGTTCGTGCACGCCACCCGGGGAGCCGACGCCAAGCACGTCTTCGTCAACGGCGAGCAGCTCCTCGAGGACGGCCGGTTCACCCGCGTCGACCACCTGCACGTCGCCGAGCTCCTGCAGCGCGCCGGCGACCACGCCAAGGCCCTCGGCCGCCGCGCCGGGCTCCTGCCGCCGGACTGAAGCACCCGAAAAGCCCGGCCCGCCATCGGAAAGGATGGTGGGCCGGGTTTTCCGTCCGTTCAGACCAGCAAGCTCATCGGGTTCTCCAGCGCGCGAACGACCGCGTCGAGCAATCGCGCCCCCAACGCCCCGTCCACCGCGCGGTGGTCCACGGACAGGGTCAACGCGAGGCTGGTGCCGACCTCGATTGCACCGTCCACGACGAACGGTGCCGGTTTGGCCGCGCCCACCGCCAGGATCGCGGATTGGGGCGGGTTGACGATGGCCGCGAACTCGTCGACGCCGTACATGCCGAGGTTGCTCACCGTCGCCACGCCGCCCTCGAGTTCGTGCTGCCGCAACCGGCCCTCGTCCGCGCGGGCGGCGAAGTCACGCACACGCGCCGCCACCTCGCCCGGTGCCGTGCCAAGCACGTCGTGCAGGACCGGCGTGACGAGGCCGCGCGTGGAGGCGATCGCCACGCCGAGGTCGACCCGGGCGTACTGGCGCAGGTTCTGTTCGGTCCAGGTCACGTTGGCTTCCGGCACCGCTCGGTAGCCGGCCGCCAGCGCGCGGACCACGAGGTCGTTGACCGAGATCTTCACCGGCGAGACGGCATTGAGCTCGCGACGCAGGCCGAGCAGCCGATCGACGCGAGCGGTGCGGCGCAAGTAGTAGTGCGGCACCGTCTGTTTCGCCACGGTGAGCCGGTTCGCGATCGCCGTTCGGAGGCGCGAGTGCGGAAGCTCGGTGAACGCCTCGGACGCGGGCGCTGCCACGACAGCAGGGACGTCGGGTGATTCGCGCGTCTCCGTGATGACCCGCTCGACGTCACGGCGCACGATCCTGCCGTTCGGCCCGGTGCCGGTCCCCACGTCCGGGCTGATCCCCGCCTCCTTCAGCATCTTCCGCGCGAGCGGGCTGCTGAAGACCCTCGTCGGCTCGCTGGTTCTCACCGGTCCGGTGAGGCCGGACGCGGCGAGGAAGCCGTCGACGTCGTCGCGTTCGGACGGGGCGCCCAGAACGGCGATCGGGGCACCCACCTCGACCGTCGTCCCCGGCTCCGCCAGCGTCCGCAACAGTTGCGCCCCCGCTTCGGCCTCGACTTCGACCGCGGCTTTGTCCGTCTCCAGCAGGGCGATCGCCTCGCCCGCGGCGAACTCGACGCCGGGCGTGACCAGCCACTGCGCCAGCACGGCCTGGGTCTCCCCCGCGGCCACTTCGGGCACTCGCAACAGCGCGACCATGGTTCACAGCTCCTTCGCGATGCGACGCAGGGCGGTCACGACCTCGTCGGTGCGCGCGATGGCCGCGCGTTCCAGGACCCTGCTGATGCTGGGCGATGCTTCGCCGCCGGTGACGCGCTCGATCGGCGCGTCGAGCCAGTCGAAGAGGCGGCGCTGGACTTCGTCGGCGAGCCGCCCGCCGTAGGAGGTGCCCCACGCGCCTTGCTCGACGATCAGCACCCGGTTCGTCTTGCGGACACTGCGTTCGATGGTGTCCCAGTCGAGGCTGGCGAAGTCGAGCCACCGGAGGTCGATGAGGTCGGCGCGCACCTCCGGCACCTGCTCGAGCGCTTCGGCGGTGTGCCGGACCATCGACAGGTAGGTGAGGATGGTCAGGTCGTCGCCTTCGGCCCGCACCGCGGCCCGTCCCACCGGCAGGCGGTAGTCGAGGTCTTCGGCGGGCGCGGTGCCGGTGGTCGTGTAGAGGTCGACGTGCTCGAGGATCACCACCGGGTCTTCGCACGCCAGTGCGGTGTTCAGCAGGCCGACGTAGTCGAACGGCGTCGACGGCGCGACCACCCGAAGGCCCGGTGCCGTGGTGAGGATCCCGGCCGGGTCCATGGAGTGCTGCGAGCCGTAGCCGGTGCCGGCGGCGAGCTTGGTGCGCAGCACGAACGGGACGCTGCCGTGGCCGCCGAACATGTGCCGGGCCTTCGCGACCTGGTTGAACAACTGGTCCGCGGCGACCCACATGAAGTCCGCGTACATGAACTCGACGACCGGGCGGGCGCGGCCGTCGATCGCCATCCCCCCGGCCAGGCCGGTGAAGGCGTTCTCGCTGATCGGCGTGCCCAGCACCCGGTCGGGGAACCGCTCCTGCGGCGCGCGGGTCGCGCCGTTGGTGCCCCCGCGCAGCCGGTGCACGTCCTCCCCCAGCACGACCACGCGCTCGTCGGCCTCCATCCGGCGGGCGAGGACATCGCTGACGACGTCGACGAACCGGCGCTGGACGAGGCCGCCTTCGACGTCGGCCTCCTCGGCGTACCGGCTGCCGTCCAATTCGGACAGGTCACCACGCACGCCGAAGTCCACGAATTCGGTCGACGGCCACGCGGCCGCGCGAATCCGCCGCTGTCCCGGCTTGCCGCTCGGATCCGGCTCGAGGACCGCGTCACCCAGTTCGCGCAGCACCGCGGTCACCTCGTCCCGCGCGGCGTCGACGTCCGCGGCGGTGGCCAGTTCGCGCCGCTCGACGTGCCGGCGCAGCAGGTCGATCGGGTCGCGCTGCCGCCACGCCTGCTCTTCTTCCTTGGTCCGGTAGCCGAACGCGCTGCCGGGGTAGGCGCCGTTCTGGTGGAAGTACCGGTAGACCTCGGCCTCGACGATCACCGGACCGTCGCCGCCGCGCAGGTGCCCGAGTGCCTCGGTCATGGCCAGATGCACGGCGAGTGGATCCATTCCGTCGACCTGCCAGCTGGGGATGCCGAACCCGGGACCGCGGCCGGACAGTCGTGGCTCCGCCGTGGCCTGCTCGACGGGGGTGGAGACGGCGTAGCGGTTGTTCTCGATGAAGAAGCACACCGGCAGCCGCCAGGCGGCAGCGAGGTTGAAGGTCTCGAGCACCGAGCCGATGTTCACCGCGCCGTCCCCGAAGTACGTCACGGTCACGGCGTCCGTGCCGGCTCGTTTCTGGTTCCACGCGAAGCCGGCCGCCTGCGGGACGCCGCCCCCGACGATGGCGTTGGTGCCCATCGCGCCTGCCTCCCGCCACTGCAGGTGCATGGAGCCGCCCCGGCCACCGCAGTAGCCGTCGGCGAGACCGCAGATTTCGGCCAGCGTGCGCCGCAGGACGGTGCGGACGTCGGTGGTCAGCTCGGGTAGCCGCCCCGGCACGGGCGTGGCGACGTGCCCGAAGGCCTTGGCGAGGAACTGGTGGTGGCCGCGGTGGGAGCCGTTGACCAGGTCGTCGCTGCGCAACGGCAGGATCGAGCCGACGGCCCCGCCTTCCTGGCCGACGCTGGAGTGCGCCGGCCCGTGGACGAGGCCCTGGCCGGCCAGCTCGAGCACGTACTCCTCGAACGCGCGGATCCAGACCGCGTGCCCGAGCAGGCGCAGCAGCAGGTCGCCGTCGGCGGTGTCCCAGTCGTCTTCGGTCGTGCTCAGCCGCGTCCACGCCGGACGCGGGGCCAGTGGCTCCCGGGCGGGCATACTCTGCCTCCTCATTGGATCCATTTCAGTGCATCGCAGGGCCAGTAAACGCGCTATCCTCGGCAAAGACAAGAGAAATGGATCCATTAGGAGCGGTGATGGCCGTACCCGGACTCACTCGAGCCGATCACGTCGGGTTGACGGTGCCCGACCTCGACCAGGCCCGGAACTTCTTCGTCGACGTGCTGGGCGCGGAGTACCAGTACACGCTGGGTCCGTTGCGCGACGAGGGCGGCTGGATGAGCGAGCACCTCAACGTGCCCGACCGTGCGGTGGCTTCGCGGATCCAGTTCGTCCGGCTGCCCGACGGCACCCGCGTCGAGCTGTTCGAGTACTCCGCGCCGGGGCAGCGCACGGATCCGCCGCTCAACAGCGACGTGGGCGGCCACCACCTGGCGTTCTACGTCGAAGACCTCGACACGGCGGTCGCGTACCTGCGCGAGCGCGGGCTGCGCGTGCTCGGCGAACCGACCGCGAGCAAGGGCCCCCACCTCGGGCAGCGGTGGGTGTACTTCCTGGCGCCGTGGGGACTGCAGTGTGAGCTAGTGTCCTACCCGGACGGCAAGGCCTACGACCACGACCCGGGCGGCTTCGCCTGAGCCGAGAGGAGCGCGATGGTGTCCGAGGTCAGCTCGGTGGCCAGCCAGCGGGTCGCCGACGAGCTGCGCGACCGCATCCTGTCCGGCCGCCTGGCCCCGGGCACCCGCATCAAGCAGGACGAGCTGGCGGAGGAACTGGCGACCAGCCGCCTGCCGGTGCGCGAAGCCTTGCGGATCCTCGCTTCGGGCGGTCTCGTGACGGTGCGCGCCAACCAGGGCGCCTGGGTGACGAGCATGGACCTGCGCGAGTGCCGGCTGAGCTACCGCATCCGCGAACGCGTGGAACCGCTGCTGCTGGCGGAATCCGCGCCGCACCTGACCGATGCCGACTTCGCCGAGCTGGACGCGGTGCAGGGCGAGATCGAGCGCACCGACGACGTCGAAGAGTTCCTCGTCCTCGACCGCCGGCTGCACTGGCTGACCTACCGCCACCACGACGCGGCCGAAGCGGCCGGCATCGTCGCCCGCCTGTGGGACGCGACCCAGCCCTACCGCCGCGCCTTCACCCGGCTCGCGGGCCGGAGCCGCTCGTGGATCATCGGCGCGGAGCACCGGCTGCTGATCCAGGCCCTGCGGGACGGGGACCTCGAATCGGCCGAGCAGGTGCTGGAGCTCCACATCCGCCGCACGAGGATCGAACTGGAACGCCACCCGGAAGTGTTCGAGCCGGAAACCTGGTGACCACCGGAACGGGCCTCGGCCGGTTCAGCTCGCGACGGGGCCGGTCGAGTCCCGGGACACGAGTTCCACCGGCAGCACCACGCGCTTCGCCGGCGCGGCGGGGGAACCGATGCGTTCCAGCAGCAGCCGGGCGGCTTCCCGGCCGATGTCGTAGTGCGGGATGCGGACGGTGGTCAAGGCGGGTCGCTGCCGGTCCACGAACGGCATGTCGTTGAACCCGGTCACCGACACGTCACCGGGCACGGACCGGCCCAGCTCGGCCAGCGCGGAGTAGCAGCCGAGCGCGAGGAGGTCGTTGCCGGCCAGCACCGCGGTCAGCTCCGGATGCGCCGCGAACAACCGCGCGGCGGCGGCGTGGCCGGCCGCCTCGGTGAACGCCTCGGCGAACTCGACCGGTTCGCTGCCGGCGTTCAGCCCCAGCGACGTCGTGGCGTCGAGGAACGCGCGGTAACGCTCCCACCCGGTGGACAGCTCGCGCGGACCGGCGACGTGCCCGATCCGCGTGTGCCCGAGCCCGGCGAGGTGGCGCACCAGCAGGTGGACGCCCGCCGCGTTGTCCGCGGTCACCGACGGGATGTCGCCGGCGTCGGTGCGGCGGTTGACCAGCACCGTCGGCACGGGCACCCCGCCCTCCGTGCGGACGGTGTCGCCGCGGCGGCTGGTGGCCAGGATGAACCCGTCGGTCTGGCGGCCGCGCATGGCCGTGACCAGTTCGCGTTCGCGCTCCGGGTCGCCGTCGGTGTTGCCGACCAGCGCCATGTACCCGGCCTCCCGCAGCTCGTCCTCGATCCCCCGCACGATCGGCGGGAACACCGGGTTGCGCAGGTCCGGGATGATCACCCCGGCGACCGAGGACGTCCGGGTGCGCAGGCTGCGCGCCGCGGAGTTGGGGGCGTACCCCAGCGTCCGCGCGGCTTCCAGGACCCGGTTGGCCGTCCGGGTGTTGACCATTCCCCGGGTGGCGGGGTTCAGCGCGCGGCTGGCGGTGGCCGCGTGCACCCCCGCCCGCTCGGCGACGTCCTTGATCGTCGGGGCCCTGTCCATGGGGTCAGCATAGAGAGAGCGCACGTCACCAGCTGACCGCGACGTACTTCGACTCCGTGTACTCGAGCAGCCCTTCGTGCCCGCCCTCCCGGCCCAGCCCGCTCTGCTTGACCCCGCCGAAGGGCGCGGCCGGTTCCGACACCAGCCCTCGGTTGAGCCCCACCATCCCGGACTCGAGGGCCTCCGCCAGCCGGAGACCCCGGGCGAGGTCTCCGGTGTAGACGTAGGAGACGAGGCCGTGCTCGGTGTCGTTGGCCAGCCGGACGGCTTCCTCTTCGGTGTCGAAGGTGACGATCGGGGCGACCGGGCCGAAGATCTCCTCCGCCAGGACCGGTGCACCGGCCGGCACCTCGGCCAGCACGGTGGCCGGGTAGTAGAAGCCGGCGCCGTCCGGACGTTCTCCCCCGGTCAGCACGCGGGCGCCGCTGGCGACCGTGCCGTCGACCAGCTCACTCACCTTCGCCACGGCCGCCGCGTTGACCAGCGGGCCCAGCTCGACACCGGGGGCGTTCCCCGGCCCGACGCGCAGCGCGCCCATCCGGCCGGCGAGCCGCCGGGCGAACTCGGCGGCAACGGCGCGCTGGGCGAAGAACCGGTTCGCCGCGGTGCACGCCTGGCCGCCGTTGCGCATCTTGGCGACCATCGCCCCGTCCACCGCCGCGTCCAGGTCGGCGTCGTCGAAGACCAGGAACGGCGCGTTGCCACCCAATTCCATCGAGGTGCTGACCACGCTGTCCGCCGCGGCGTGCAGCAGGTGGCGGCCGACCTCGGTGGATCCGGTGAACGACAGCTTCCGCACCCGGGGATCCTCGAGCATCGCGCCGACGACGGCGTCCGATCGGGTGGAAGGCACGACGTTCACGGTGCCCGCGGGCGCGCCCGCCTCTTCGAGGATCGCGGCGATCGCGAGCGCGGTCAGCGGCGTTTCCGAAGCCGGTTTGAGGATCACGGTGCACCCCGCACCGAGCGCGGGCCCGATCTTCCGCGTGGCCATCGCGGCCGGGAAGTTCCACGGCGTCACGAGCACGCTCACACCGATCGGCTGCCGCAGCACCAGGATGCGGTTGGCGCCGCCCGGCGCGGTCTGCACGGTGCCCGCCAGCCGCACGGTTTCCTCGGCGTACCACCGGAAGAACTCGGCCGCGTAGGTGACTTCGCCGAGCGCGTCGGGCAGCGCTTTGCCGTTCTCGCGGACGATGAGCTCGGCGAGCTCGGCGGCGCGCTCGTGCATCAGGGCGAACGCGCGCTGCAGGACCTCCGCCCGCCGTCGCGGCGCGGTCGCCGCCCACGCGGGCAGGGCATCGGCGGCCGCGTCGACGGCGGCCAGACCGTCTTCGACGGTGCCGTTCGCGACGGTTGCGAGGGGCTCCGCAGTGGCCGGATCGACCACGGTGATGCGTGATTCGTCGGCGGAAGACCGCCAGACACCACCGATGAACAGCTCTTCGGGGACCTTCAAGGTGGCTCCTCAGTACGGGTTGGCGACGAACAGGTCCTGCGCCGGGAATTTGGTCAGGACCTCGGCCCCGGTCTCGGTGACGACGACCTCTTCCTCGATGCGTGCGGCGGAGAACCCGTCCGAAGCCGGGCAGTAGGTCTCGAGCGCGAAGACCATGCCGGGCTTGATCTCGACCGGGTGCGCGATGCTGTTGAGCCGCGAGATGATCGGCCGCTCGTGCAGGCCGAGCCCGAGGCCGTGACCGAACTGCAGGCCGAAGGCGGCCATCTCGTCGGCAAACCCGAACTCGGTGGCCGCGGGCCAGACGCGCGCGACCTCGTCGGTGCCCACGCCGGGCTTGACCGTCTCGATCGCGGCGTCCATCCACTCGCGCGCCCGCCGGTACGCGCCGCGCTGGGAGTCGGTCGCGCTGCCGACGCCGAAGGTGCGGTAGTAGCAGGTGCGGTAGCCGTTGTAGGACTGGATGATGTCGAAGAACGCCTGGTCGCCCGGGCGGATCAGGCGGTCGGAGAAGTTGTGCGGGTGCGGATTGCACCGCTCTCCCGAAACCGCGTTGATCGCTTCAACCTGGTCCGACCCCATTTCGTAGAGCCGCTTGCTCGCCAGGGCCACGATCTCGTTCTCACGGACGCCGGGCTTGAGCACCTCGACGATGTCCTGGTACACGCCGTCGACCATCGCCGCCGCCTGCGACAGCAAGGTGATCTCGTCGGCCGACTTGATTTCGCGCGCGTCGAGCATCAGCTGCTGCGCGTCGACGACTTTCAGCCCTTGCCGCTGCATCTCGAACAGGAACGGCGGCTCGACGATGTCCACCCCGACCGGCGAACCGGCCACTCCCGCCTGGGTCAGCAGGTCCTTGAGCTGCGTGACCGCCTCGCGCATCAGGCCGGCTTCCGGCGAGATCGCGCCACGCAGGCCGAGCATGCCGGCGCGGCAGTTCTCCGGCTGCAGCCACGGCGAGTACAGCTGGTGGTGCTTCGCCGCGGACCCGAAGTCCCACAGCATCGGCTCGCCGTCACGGGTCAGCAGCGCGTAGCGGGTCATCTTGTCGCCCAGCGCGCCGCCGATCCAGGTCTGGGTGGTGTACCGGATGTTGTAGAAGTCGAACAGCAGGAACGCGCCGCACTCACTGGACTCCAGCGAGGCGCGGGCCCGGGCGAGGCGGTATTCGCGCAGGCGAGCGAAGTCGACGCGTTCCTCGAAGTCGACCGCGCCGTGCCCGGGGGCCGGAATCGGGCGTCCCTCAGGCATCGGCGGGCTCCAGGCCGTCGCTGACAGCCGCGTTTTCCGGCACCAGTGTCAGACCGGACCGGCGGGCCTGCTCCTCGATGAGGACCGCGAAGTCCTGGTCGACCAGGCCGGCGCCGACCGCCGAGGCGACCAGCTGGGCCGCGGCCGAGGCCACCGGCATCGGCGCCTCCAGCTCGCGGGCGGCGGCGAGGCCGAGGTCGAAGTCCTTGCGCAGCAACGGCATGGTGAACGTCGGGGTGAAGTCGAGGTTGACCAGCGCCGGAGTCTTGTAGCGGCTGAACACCGAGCCCATGACCGAGTCGTTGAGGAAGGACAGGAACGCCTCGCGGCTCACGCCGCCCTTCTCGGCCAGCACGGTGATCTCGGCCAGCGACTGGGTGACGACGCCCAGGAAGACGTTGTGGCAGATCTTCACCAGCCGGGCGACCTCGTCTTCACCGACGTAGGTCACGCCGCGGCCGAGCGCCGCCAGCAGCGGTTCGACGTCGTCGAACACCGCACGCGGGCCCGACACGGCCAGGGTCAGCTTGCCGCTGCCGACGACCTTCGGGTTGCCGCTCACCGGCGCGGCCAGCAGTTCGGTGCCGCGCTTCGCCGCGGCGACCCGCACGGCAGCCGAAGCTTCGGCGGACACGGTCGAGGAGTCCACCAGCACCTTCGGCGCGCGCGTGGCGTCGGTGAACAAGCCGCCGTCGCCGGAGGTGACCTGCTCCAGGTCGGCCGAGGCGGAGACCATCGTGAAGACGACGTCGCGCCCGGCGAGGTCGACCGGCCGGTCGGCCACAGTGGCGCCCGCGGCGACCAGCTCCTCGGCCTTGGCCCGCGTGCGGTTGTGGACCGCGACGTCGTAGCCGGCGGCGAGCAGCCTGCGCACGAGCGCGGCGCCCATCCGGCCGGTGCCGATCCAGCCGATCGTCGTGGATCCGGGCGTCGGGGTCACCATGACAACACCTCCGAAGTGCAATCGTTTGCAGTCAGAGTGCAGCGACGGCTAGGCTGCCGTCAAGTCCTCGCCCGAAAACTCGTCTGCGAACGTTCGGCAACTCCGGTGAAAGGTGACACCCTGGTGCACTCGATCAGGCTGGGCACGTTCAGCCCCTCGGTCCTGCTGTCCGTGGCCGCCGCGACCGGTCAGCTCCGCGACGCCGGGCTCGAGGTGACGGAAGTCCCGGCGAGAACATCGGCCCAGCAGTTCGCCGACCTCTTCGATGGTCACCTCGACGCCGCGTTCACCAACCCCGACAACGTCCTGGCCTACCGGTGCGTCCCCGGCAATCCACTGGGCCGGACCGGCGACGTGCGGATCCTCGGCGCCATCGACCGCGGCCTGGGCCTCGGCCTCTACACCGCTCCCGGCGTCGGAGCGCCTGCCCGCGGCAGCCGGCTGGGCGTCGACGTGCCCGGCTCGGGGTTCGCGTTCATCGCCTTCGAACTCCTCGCCCGCGCCGGACTGACCCGCGGCATCGACTACGAGGTGATCAGTCTCGGCGCCACACCGAAGCGCGCCCGGGCCCTGATCGAAGGCACCATCGACACCACCATCCTCAACGCGGGAAACGACCTGGTTGCCGAGGCACAAGGAGCACGCCGTACCGCGTCGGTCACGTCGATCGGGCCGTACGCGGGAACGGTCCTGACCGCCACCGCCGAGGGGATGGCCGGCCACGCCACCGCCCTCGGCCGGCTGCTCGAGGTCACGACGACGGTGGCGCGAGCACTGGCCGCCGGGCAACACCGCGACGTGGCACTGGCCGCGATCGCCGACCGCCTCGGCCTGCTCGGCGGCGCCGCCGAGCAGCACCTGAGCACCCTCGCGGATCCCGCCCAAGGCCTCGTGACCGACGGGCTTTTCACCCGCGCCGAACTGGACACCGTGGTCCACCTGCGGATCCGCCACTCCCGGGCCGATGCGCCGGTCACCGCGGAACAGGCAGTGGCGAGCGGGCTGATCGACTACTCACTGCTCCGCGCCCCTTGAGCCACGCTGGGTCACGATCGTTTGCGCGCCAACGCCTTGAATTCGGCATTGACCCTGCCTGGGCCAGAGCCTACATTTCTGCAATCGATCGCATTCACGCTCCCCCGCTCCGGCGAACGGAAGGGTCATCCCGTGAAAATCTCGCCCAGCACCGGTCCCCTCGCACCCCCCGCCGCACGCCGGGTCTCTCCGGCGACTGCGATCGGCGGATGGACACTGCTCGTCCTGTCGTACCTCATCAACGCCATGGACCGGCAAGTCTTCTACCCGCTGTTGCCGGAAATCAGCGCCGAGCACGGTTTCGGCCTCTCCCAGGGCGGCCTGCTCGCCACCGGCTTCACCCTCGGCATCGCCGTCGCCGGCCTGCCGGCCGGCTACCTGGTCGACAAGGCGTCCCGCAAAACGGTGCTCGTGGTCAGCGTGGCGCTCTACTCCGCGGGCACGCTGGTGACGCCGCTGTCGTCCGGCTTCGCCGACCTGGCCGTGTACCGGCTCCTCTCCGGCGCCGGGGAGGGCATGCAGGCCACCGCCTTGTACGCGGTGGTCGGCTCCTTCTTCGCGCTGCGACGATCCTTCGCATTCGGCGCACTCGGCGCGGTGTTCGGCGCCGGCGTGTTCCTCGGCCCGCTCGCCGGGACGTCCATGGCCCAGCACTTCGGCGGCTGGCACACCCCGTTCTTCTTCTACGGTACCGCCGGCCTGGTTCTGGCCGTCCTCATCGGACTGCTGGTGCGGCGTGGGGTGACCGATCTCGACGCGGCCGGTCCGCGCGGCGTCGAGCTGCCCGCCGAGCACGTGCCCGCCTCGACGTTCAACCGCAACACCGCGATGCTCGGCCTGGCGTGCGTCTCCGCCGGTTTGGTGTTCTACGGGTTCCTCGGGCTGTACCCGACGTACCTGCGCACGCAGCTGCACTACACCGCCGCCGAGGCGGCGGTCGCCGCGAGCGTCATCGGGGCGGGCGCCGCGACGTCGATCCTCACCGGCTGGCTCGCCGACCGCTACAACCCGCGCACCATCCTGCTGAGCACCTACCTGGGCGTGGCCGTCAGCGCGTGGCTGGTGTTCAACGGCTCCCCCGGCCACGCGTGGCAGTACACGATGTCGTTCATCCTGGCCACGTTCATCGCGGGCTCCGCGTTCACCACCCTCAACAGCACCATGCAACGGGCTGTGCGCCCGCGGCACGTGGGACGCGCGGCCGGCATGTTCGTCTCGACCTACTACGTGGCCGCCGCGTTCTCCGGTCTCCTGTTCGCGTCCCTGGTGGGCGCATTGGGCTGGCGCGGGGCCGCGTTGTGGCAGCTGACGGTGCTGCCACTGGCCACGCTGATCCCGCTGTGGTTCCTCGACGCGCGAAAGCTGATCAAACCGCGACGGGCTCGCGCTCTTCGAGGGGGAAATCAGCCGAACGGCTGACGTCGGCCCAGCGCTCGGTTTCGGCCGTCCGCTCCGCGGCGGACTTCACCGCGGCCGCGACGGCATCGCCACCGAGGATCAACCGCCGGGGCGGGTTGTCCGATCCGACGACGTCGACGACGGCTTTCGCCCCGCGGACCGGGTCGCCGGGCTGCTTCCCGTCGTGCTCGTCCCGGTACCGGTGGATGGCGCCGACGGTGGCCTCGTAGTCCGGGCCGACCGCGTGCCGGGTCATCGAGGCGCCCTGCCAGTCGGTGCGGAACGCTCCCGGCTCGACGATGATCACCTTCACGCCGAAGGGGGCGACCTCACTGGCGAGCACCTCGGAGAAGCCTTCGACCGCGAACTTCGCGGTCTGGTAGGCCCCCATCCCGGGCGTCCCGCCGACCCGGCCGCCGATCGAGGAGAACTGCACGAACGTGCCGGAACGCTGCGCACGGAAGACCGGCAGCGCGGCTCGGGTCACGTTCACGACACCGAAGAGGTTGGCCTCGATCTGGGCACGGAAGTCGGCTTCCGCTATTTCTTCGATCGGTGCACTGTTCGCGTAGCCGGCGTTGTTGACGACCACGTCCAGGCGACCGAAGGCGTTCGCGGCTTCTTCGACGGCGCGGACTGCCGCGGCGGCGTCGGTGACGTCGAGGGCGAACGGGCGGATCCGGGTGCCGTA
The DNA here is from genome assembly GCF_053601335.1 of Amycolatopsis sp. NPDC004747. Lineage (NCBI taxonomy): Bacteria > Bacillati > Actinomycetota > Actinomycetes > Pseudonocardiales > Pseudonocardiaceae > Amycolatopsis > Amycolatopsis sp. NPDC004747. The sequence goes on from NZ_JBSGBQ010000003.1 coordinate 145,955, forward strand.
CCGAGCTACCAGGTCCTCCAGCTGCTCGGGCCGCCGTGCGGTGGCGAGAACCGAATCACCTGCCTCCAGGGCGACCTCGGTGAGGCTGCGCCCGAAGCCGCGGGACGCGCCGGTGATCAACCAAGTCTTGCTCACGATCGGGTCCTTTCTGAAATCAAGTGCCTCACCACTGTAGCATTTCGTGGTACACCGTCGACGGAACAGTCATCTGACGGGCCCTGCCCCGGCAACGGCGGGCCGAAGATGGTGACACCTTCGGATGGCGAGGGCTTCCGCCACTGGGAATGGAGCGCATCATGCCGACGATCACCACCACTGACGGTGTCGAGATCTTCTACAAGGACTGGGGCACCGGGCAGCCGATCGTGTTCAGCCACGGCTGGCCGCTCTCGGCCGACGACTGGGACACCCAGCTGCTGTTCTTCCTCCAGCACGGCTACCGCGTCATCGCCCACGACCGGCGCGGACACGGCCGCTCATCGCAGGTCGCCGAGGGGCACGACATGGACCACTACGCCGACGACCTCGCCGCGCTGACCGCGCACCTCGACCTGCACGACGCCGTCCACGTCGGCCACTCCACCGGCGGCGGCGAAGTCGTGCACTACCTCGCCCGCCACGGCGAATCGCGGGTCGCCAAGGCGGCGCTCATCGCGGCCGTCCCGCCGCTCATGGTGCAGACCGAAGCCAACCCCGGCGGCCTGCCCAAGAGCGTCTTCGACGACCTGCAGGCCCAGCTGGCCGCCAACCGGGCCCAGTTCTACCTCGACCTGGCCTCCGGCCCGTTCTACGGCTTCAACCGCCCCGGTGCCGAACCCTCCCAGGGCCTGATCCGCAACTGGTGGCGCCAGGGCATGGAAGGCGGCGCCAAGGCCCACTACGACGGAATCGTCGCCTTCTCCCAGACCGACTTCACCGAGGACCTGAAGAAGATCACCGTGCCGACGCTGGTCATGCACGGCGACGACGACCAGATCGTGCCCTACGCCGACTCGGGCCCGCTCTCGGCCAAGCTGCTGCAGAACGGCACCCTCAAGACCTACGCGGGGTTCCCGCACGGCATGCCCGCCACCCAGGCCGACACGATCAACGCCGACCTGCTCGAATTCATCCGCTCATGAGCGGCCCGATCGCGGTGATCGGCGCCACCGGCCGCCAAGGCGGCGCGGTGGCCCGCCACCTGCTCAAGCACGGCGCGGACGTCCTCGCGCTGGTCCGCGACCCCGATGGCCGGAGCGCGCACCGGATCCGGGAAGCCGGCGCGGACACCGTCCGCGCCGACCTGTCCGACCTGGACTCGCTGGTGGCCGCGTTCCGGGGCGCGGCCGCGGTCTTCGCGATGACGACATACACCGCCGACGGGGCCGAGGAGGAAGTCCGGCAGGGATCGGCCATCGCGGACGCCGTCGTGGCCGCGGAAGTGCCGTCCGTGGTCTACAGCTCCGTCGGCGGGGCGGACCGGGCGACCGGGATCCCGCACTTCGAGAGCAAGTGGGCGATCGAACAGCGGCTGCGCGCGACCGGCGTGCCGCTGACGGTGATCCGGCCGGTCTTCTTCATGGAGAACCTCATGCGGGCCGGTGTCGTCACGGACGAGGCGGACGGGCAGGTCTTCCGGTACGCCTTCGCGCCGGGGGTGCCGGTCCAGATGATCGCCTCCGACGACATCGGCGCGATCGCGGCCCGGGCGGTGCTCGACCCGAGCGCCATTCCGGGCGGTCAGCTGGAGATCGCCGGCGACGAGCTGACGCCCGAACAGATGGCGGCGGCCTTCGCCGAGGTTGCGGGCCGCCCCACCCGGTTCGAGCCGGCGCCGATCGACGCGGTCCCCGACGCCGACCGGCGGGCGATGTACACCTGGCTCGCGACCACACCGGGCTACCGGGCCGACTTCGCCACCACCTCGGCGCTGCGGCCCGGGATCCGGTCGTTCCCCGCGTTCCTGTCCGGCGCCAACCCGTGAGGAAACCCGTCATGACACCCCGGCCGGACCACCTCCCCCGCGCGATCGAAGTCCGCGGCGTGCGGCACAACTCGCTGCGCGACCTCGACGTCGACGTGCCCCTGTGGCGGACGGTGGCGGTGGCCGGGGTGTCCGGCTCGGGAAAGACCTCGCTCGCCATGGGGACGCTGTACGCCGAAGGGCTGCACCGGTTCCTCGAGGGCCTCAGCACCTACAGCAGGCGGCGGATCGGCCAGGCCCAGCGGCCGGACGCCGACCGCATCGACCACCTGCCCCCGGCGCTCGCGCTGCGGCAACGGCCACCGGTCCCCGGACCGCGCAGCACGGTCGGGACGATGAGCGAGGTCTTCAACGTCCTGCGGCTGATCATGTCGCGCCTGGGCACCCACCGCTGCCCCAACGGCCACGACGTGCCACCGACGGTCGCCACCCAGGGAATGGAGATCGGGTGCCCGGTGTGCGGGGTGCGGTTCGAACACCCGGGCGCGGAGTCGTTCGCGTTCAACTCCCTCGGTGCGTGCCCGGGCTGCGACGGGACGGGCGTGCGCACCGAGGTCGACCCCGCGGCGCTGGTGCCGGACCCGGGCAAGACGCTCGACGAGGGCGCGGTGCTGTCGTGGAACGTCGGCGGGCGGCGGCTGAGCCGGTACGCCGCCGGCGAGCTGGGGGTGCGGCTGGACGTGCCGTACCGCGACCTCACCGCCCGGGAGCAGGACTTCGTCATGCACGGCGAACCCGTGCAGCAGCAAGTCGTCGTCTCGGGCCGCAACGGCAGGCAGGTGACCCTGGACGTCACCTACGACAACGCCATCACCGCCGCCCGCCGCTCGGGGAACAGCAAGTTCCTCGTCACGCACACCTGCCCGGTCTGCCACGGCTCCCGGCTGCGGCCCGAGGCCCTGACCAGCCACCTGGACGGCCGCGACCTCGCCGAACTCGGCGCGCTGGACCTCGACCACCTCGCCGCGTTCGCCGCCCGCCTGCCCGCGCTGATGCCGGCCGAGCTGGCCCGGTTGACCACCGGGCTGGTCGGCGAGCTCACCGGCGCGCTCGCCCCGCTGCTGGAGCTCGGCCTCGGCTACCTGGCGCTGGACCGGGCCGGGGCGACGTTGTCCACGGGCGAGCGGCAGCGCATCGAGCTCACCTCGACCGTCCACGCGAGTACCACCGGCATGCTGTACGTCCTGGACGAGCCGTCCGTCGGGCTGCACCCGAGTAACGTCGCGGGCCTGCGCAAGGCCATCGACGCCCTGGTGCGCAACGGCAACTCGGTGGTGCTGGTCGAGCACGACCTCGACGTCATCCGCACCGCCGACTGGATCATCGAGCTGGGTCCCGGCGCCGGACGGCAGGGCGGCACGGTCGTCGCCCAGGGGACCCCGGCCGAGATCGAAGCCGACGAGCGGTCCATCATCGGCCCGTTCCTTACGGGCCGCGAGACGGTCGAACGTGTGCCCCGGCCGGGCACCGGCGAAGCGGCCACCATCACCGTCAGCCGCCTCCACAACCTCTCCGGCGTGACAGCCGCGTTCCCGCTCAACCGGCTCACCGCGATCGCCGGGCCGTCCGGCGCGGGCAAGACCGCCCTGGTGCTGGAAAGCCTGGTCCCCGCCGCGCGGGCCCGATTGGCCGGCACGCCACTGCCCGGCCACGTCGCCCGGCTGGACCTGGGGCAGCTGCGCGGCGTCGTGGAGATCGACGCGACGCCGATCGGTCTCAACGCCCGGTCGACGCCGGGCACCTACACCGGTGCTTTCGACGCCATCCGGGCCCGGTTCGCCGCCGCGACCGGCCAGACGGCCGGGCAGTTCTCCTTCAACACGAAGGAGGGCCAGTGCCCGACGTGCAAGGGCCTCGGGTCGATCGACCTGGACGTGCAGTATCTGCCCGACATCGCGGTGGAGTGCCCCACGTGCCACGGCGCGCGGTTCGGCGAGAAGACGCTCGAGTCGCGTGTGGACGGTCTCACCATCGCGGACGTCCTGGAGCTGACGGTCGGCGAAGCCCTGGAACGCTACGCCGACGTACCCGCCGTCGTCCGGCCGCTGCGACCCGTGGCCGAGGTGGGGCTGGGGTATTTGCGGCTCGGCGAGCCGACACCGGCCCTGTCCGGCGGGGAGTCCCAGCGCCTGCGCATCGCCGCGCGCCTGCGCAGCAGCCAGCGCGACGTGCTGTACGTGCTCGACGAGCCCTCGACCGGACTGCACCCGGCCGACATCCGCACCCTGGTGGCGGTGTTCGACCGCCTCCTGGACACCGGGGCCACCGTCGTCGTCATCGACCACGACCTCGACCTGATCGCCGCGGCCGACCACGTGCTGGACCTGGGCCCCGTCGGCGGCCCCGGCGGCGGCCGCATCGTCGCCCAGGGGACGCCGGACGAAGTCGCCGCCGACCCTGCCGGCGTCACCGGCCCGTACCTCGCCGAACGCGTCGGGCTCCGGGATCGTCGCGAGTGAGGTAGGACCACATGCGCTGGCCGTCTCGAGGAACTGCGGCAGGACCACCGCTCGCGGCAACGACTCCCCCACGACGACCGCGCCGTTGCCACGGAGCGCGATCGCCGGCGCGTCCCCCAGTGCTTCCGCCACCGCCGCCGCGGCCATCTCCGTCCGGACCAGCCGGGGATCGGGCCACAACGGCGGCCCCGGGGCGAAGTACGTCCCGGGACCGCCGAGCGGGCGGGCGGTGCACCCGAGAGCCGACAGCGCCCGCACCGCGGCGGGCAGCACCCGCGCGATGCCGCCAACGGGACGGCCGGCGTGACGAGGAACGTCGACTCGTCGCGGCGGACCGAGCAGAGCCCGTACGCCGTGACGAGTCCCGCCCCGGACAGGGCCCTGGCCGCGGTCCGGAGGATGCGGTGCTGGTCCGGTTTCACGGCCGGTAGACCGCGAACACCTTGGAGGAATTGAAGACGTAGGACTCCTCGAACACACTCCAGTCCGGCTTCGGCCGGCCGAGCTCCTCCATGGCCCCGACCAACGTGTACCAGTTGAGCAGCTCCTGCTGCCCGCTGTCCTCGATCTCGGCGGTCGTGCGGTCCCGCCAGAAGTCGTAGTCGCCCTTGGTCAGCGCGTCGTACAGCACGCGGTCGGCGGCGACGTCGGGCTGCAGCCGCCACGTCTTGTCGGTGTTGAAGGCGTGGCTCCAGCTGGAGGACGCGACGAGGGCGACCCGCAGGTCGGTGGCGGCGAACGCCCGCGCCACGGCCCGACCCACCTCCATGAACCGCCACGGCGGCGGCGACGGCGGGTCCAGCTGCCCGGGCGTCTCGCCGAGGGACACCGCGAACCCCTTGTTCGCCACAACGAGGGAGCCGTAGCAGTTCAGGGGGAACGCGATGACCGGGTACGGGAACCCCCGGCGGTGGTAGTCGAGGTAGAGCAGGGTGTTGAGGAACGCGTGCGCGAATCCCTCCTGGTGGAGCGGCCGGTACGCGTACGAGACGTCGATCCCCTGTTCGAGCAGGGCTTTGGCGAGTGACCGCGCGATGTCCGGCGCGCCCTTCACCGCCAGCGCCGTGTCGGGTCCTTCGTTCCACACGTTCGGCTTGTCGTCCATCCCCGACGAGTGCGCCATGGTCGCCCACGGCTTGATCGTCAGGTCCGGGTAGGCGAGGACGGCGTACGGCGGGATGATGTCCTCGCGGAAGTTCTCGTACTGGTCGTCGCCCCAGATCACGACGACGTCCGGTTCGAAGGCGTCGATTTCTGCGCGGCAGTGGTCGAGCGCGGACACCAGCTGTTCCCGGTGCCGGCCGGCCGCGGCCCGGCCCTCGTCGGCACCCCATTCCTCCCGCATCCGCTCCGGCCAGGAAGCCACATCCTTGGCGTGCTCGGGCACGAGCGGGTCCTGGAGGTTCGTCCGCAGCAGCCACGCCATGTCCTCGTCCACTCCGGACAGTGGCGGGTAGTGCGTCACCCCGATCCCGAGAATTTCGCCCACGGTGTGCCTCGCAATCGTCGTGTCCGTCGGGAGGAGCGCAGTGAATACCGGCGCCGCGGCAGCGTCAACGGCGACCGTTTCGGTGAGAGAAACGGCCGGCTTCGGTTCGGCGGACACGGAGGCGAACCTGGGTCGTATGAGCCGAACGAAAGTGACGGCGGCGATCGTGGGGCCGGGCAACATCGGCACCGATCTGCTGGCCAAACTGCAGCGAAGCCAGCTGATCGACGTCCGTTACGTGGTCGGCGTGGTGGAGTCCGACGGCCTGGCGCGGGCCCGTGCCCAAGGCATCGAGGCGTCCGCGGAGGGCGTGACGTGGCTGCTGCGGCAGGACCCGCTGCCGGAGATCGTGTTCGAAGCGACGTCCGCGAAGGCCCACATCGCCAACGCACCGCGGTACGCGGAGGCCGGGATCCAGGCCGTCGACCTCACCCCGGCCCACCTCGGGCCGATGGTGTGCCCGCCGGTCAACCTGCACGCGCACCTGGACGCGCCCAACGTCTCGATGATCACCTGCGGTGGGCAGGCCACGATCCCCATGGTGCACGCGGTCTCGCGGATCACCCCGGTGCCCTACGCCGAGATCGTCGCGTCGGTCGCCTCGCGCGGGGCCGGACCCGGCACCCGCGCGAACATCGACGAGTTCACGCAGACCACCGGCAGCGCCGTCGCGGAAGTGGGCGGGGCCGGCCGCGGGAAGGCGATCATCATCCTCAACCCGGTCGAGCCACCGATGATCATGCGGGACACCGTGTTCTGCATGATCGGCGCCGACGCCGACCGCGCGGCCATCATCGCTTCGGTCCACGAGCTCGTGGCGCAGGTCCAGGAGTACGTCCCCGGCTACGCGCTGCGGGCGGAGCCGCAGTTCGACGAACCCCGCGAGGCCTGGGGCGGGCACGCCCGCGTCGCGCTGTTCCTCGAAGTGAAGGGCAACGGCGACTACCTGCCGCCCTACGCCGGCAACCTCGACATCATGACGGCCGCCGCCGCTCGCGTGGGCGAGCTGATGGCCCGGGCGAAGCTGGGGGTGTCCGCATGAGGCCCGCACTGCCGCACGCCGTGCGGATCGTCGACACCACCCTGCGCGACGGCTCGCACGCCATGGCCCACCGGTTCACCGAGACGCAGGTCCGCGACACCGTGCGGGCCCTCGACCGGGCCGGCGTCGAGGTCATCGAGGTCACCCACGGCGACGGGCTCGGGGGCTCGTCGTTCAACTACGGCTTCTCCCTCACCGACGAAATGCGCCTGATCGCCGCCGCCCGCGAGGAAGCGAAGCAGGCGAAGATCGCGGTGCTCCTCGTTCCGGGGATCGGCACGGTCGACGACCTCAAGCGGGCGCGCGACCACGGCGCCGACCTGGTCCGGGTCGCCACGCACGCCACCGAGGCCGACGTCTCCCCGCAGCACTTCACCGCCGCCCGCGACCTCGGGATGGAGACCGCCGGGTTCCTCATGATGGCCCATCGCGTCCCGCCGGAAATCCTGGCGAAGCAGGCCCGGATCATGGTCGACGCCGGCTGCCAGGCACCGTACTGCACCGACTCTGCGGGTGCCTTGCTCATGCATGAAGCCCGCGCCCGGTTCGAGGCTCTCGTCGCGGAGGTCGGCGACGAGGCGTGGGTGGGCTACCACGGCCACCAGAACCTGTCCTTCGGCGTGGCCAACTCCGTCATCGCGCACGAGGCCGGCGTCCGGTACATCGACGGATCGCTGTGCGCACTGGGCGCCGGAGCGGGCAACAGCCCGACCGAGGTCCTCGCCGCGGTGTTCGACCGGCTCGGGATCGACACCGGGCTCGACGTCGCCGCCCTGCTGGACGCGGCCGAAGACGTCGTGCGCCCCTACCTGACCCGGTGGCCGAAGATGGACCGCAACGCCGTCGTTCAGGGCTGGGCCGGGGTGTACTCGTCGTTCCTGCTGCACGCCGAGACGGCCGCCGAGCGGTACCAGGTGCCCGCCCCCGACATCCTCCGGCGGTGCGGGGAGCTCGGCCTGGTCGGTGGCCAGGAAGACATGATCATCGACGTGGCGATCGAACTGGCGGGTGAGCGGCGATGACCTCGTTCGGGCACATCATCGACGGCCGGGAGCGCGACTCGCTCGACGGCTCGCGGTTCGACTCGATCGACCCGTGGACGCGCGAGCCGTGGGCCGACGTGGCCTTCGGCGGACCGGCCGAGGCCGGCCTCGCGGTCGCCGCCGCCCGGCGCGCGTTCGACGAGGGACCGTGGCCGCACATGGGGTACGCCGAACGCGGTGCGCTGCTGCACCGGCTCGCCGACCTCGTCGAGGAGCACGCCGACGAGCTGGCGCTCGCCGACTCCCACGACATGGGCAAACCGGTCGCCGACGCCCGGGACAAGGACGTCCCCCGGGCGGCGCGGAACTTCCGGTTCTTCGCCGACCACGCCCGGCTCGCGACCTCCGAGGCCTACCCGTCGGACACCGGGCACCACGCCTACGCCCGATTCGAGCCGGCCGGAGTGGTGTCCGCGATCGCGCCCTGGAACTTCCCGCTGATGCTGGAGACGTGGAAGGTCGCACCCGCCTTGGCCTGGGGCAACACCGTCGTGCTCAAGCCGGCGGAGGACTCCCCGGCCAGCGCGACGATCCTGGCCCGGCTCGCGCTGGAAGCCGGATTCCCGCCCGGCGTGTTCAACGTGGTGCACGGCAACGGCCCAGCGTCGGCCGGTGAGGCTCTCACCACCGATCCGCGGGTCGACCGGATCACCTTCACCGGCGAGTCCGGCACCGGCCGGATCATCACCGCCGCCGCGGCGCGCAACCTGACCCCGGTGAGCCTCGAACTCGGCGGCAAGGGCGCCAACCTGGTGTTCGCCGACGCCGACCTGGACAACGCCGTCGGCTGGTCGATCAAGGCGATCTTCACCAACGCCGGGCAGGTCTGCCTGGCCGGCTCCCGCCTCTTCGTCGAGCGTCCGGTGCTCGAGGAGTTCACGGCGCGGTTCGTCGCCGCCGCCGAGGCCCTGGTGATCGGCGACCCGCGGGACCCGGCCACGCAGGTCGGTCCGCTGGCGTCGGAAACCCACTTCCGCAAGGTGTCCGGCTACCTCGACGACCCCGGCGGCAAGGTGCTCACCGGCGGGCACGGCGAGGGCTGGGTGATCCGGCCGACGATCGTGTCCGAGGTCCCCGCGGGTTCGCCGCTGCAGTGCCAGGAGGTCTTCGGGCCCGTCGTGACGATCACGCCGTTCGACACGGAGACCGAGGCCGTCCGGTCGGCGAACGACTCGCCGTTCGGCCTCAACGCCATGGTGTTCACCGAGAACCTCTCCCGTGCCCACCGGGTCTCCGCGGCCCTGCGCGCGGGAACGGTGTGGACGAACTGCTTCTTCGTCCGTGACCTGCGGGCGCCGTTCGGCGGTGTGGGCGACTCGGGCTGGGGCCGGGAAGGCGGTAACTTCAGCCGCGAGTTCTTCACCGAGCCCAAAGCCGTGGTCATGGCCATCCAGGACCAGCCGTGAAAGGCACGCGGGACAAGGCCCGCGCGCTCTACGACGCCCGCCGCACCCGGACCCCGATCCCGCCGTTCACCGACGACGAGCCGGCTCTCGGGATGGCCGACGGCTACGCGGTGCAACGCGAGCTGATCGACCTGCTGCTCGCCGACGGCGACCGCATCGTCGGACACAAGGTCGGGCTGACCTCCGAGCCGATGCAGAAGATGATCGGCGTCGATTCGCCGGACTACGGGCCGGTGCTGCTGTCCACCGTCTACCGCGACGGCGACGAAATCCCGCTCAGCCGGTTCATCGCGCCGAAGCTCGAAGCCGAGATCGTGTTCGTCCTCGGCGACCGCCTCGAAGGCCCCGGAGTCACCGTCACGCAAGCGAGTGCGGCGATCGCCGGTGCAGTGGCCGGGATGGAGATCGTCGACTCCCGGATCGCGGACTGGCGCATCCGGCTCGCCGACACGGTGGCCGACTTGGCGTCCAACGGCGCGGTGGCCACGTCGAGCCGGATCGTCCCGATCGATGGGTTCGACACCCGGCTCGTGGGTATGACGTTGACCCGCAACGGCGAGGTGATCGACACCGGCGCGGGCGCGGCTGCCCTGGGTGACCCGGTCGCCGTCGTCGCCTGGCTCGCCAACGTCCTGGGCGCCGATGGAGTAGCCCTCGAACCCGGGCACCTGATCATGACGGGCGCGCTGCACGCGGCCGTACCCATGGCGGCCGGGGACGTCTTCCGCGCCGAGTTCGACCGGCTCGGGCCGGTGACCGTGAGGGTGAGCGAATGAACAACGTCGGCAAATGGGCCGCGCAGCTGGCGAAAGCGGTCGCCGACCGCACCGCCATCCCCAGCTTGTCCGCCGGATCCCCCGAACTCGACCTCGAGACCGCCTACCGCGTGCAGCGCGAGCTGCGTTCGGCCGCCGGTCCCCTGGCGGGCCGGAAACTCGGGGTGACGTCCCGGGCCAAGCAGGCCCAGGTCGGCGTCTCCTCCCCCGTGTACGGATACCTCGCCGCAGCGGACGCGATCGACCTGGGCGACTCGCTGGACACGGCAAAGCTGATCCAGCCGCGGTGTGAACCGGAGGTCGTCTTCATCCTCGGCCGCGAACTCGCCGGACCGCACGTCACCACCGCGGACGTGCTCGCCGCCTGCCGCGGCGTCGCGGTCGGGATCGAAGTACTCGACTCCCGCTACACCGACTACCGGTTCACGATGGCCGACGTCGTCGCCGACAACACCTCCGCCAGCCGGTACGTGGTCGGAACACCGGTGGATCCGCAGGGCACCGACCTCCGCCTGGTGGGCGTGGTGCTGGAGAAGAACGGAAAAGTCTCGGCCACAGCATCCGGTGCCGCGGTACTCGGGCACCCTGCCTCTGCCGTGGCTTGGCTCGCACGGCAACTGTGGGCGGAAGGCGAGGGTCTGCAGGCGGGTGAAATCGTGCTGTCAGGTGGGCTGACCGCGGCGGTCCCCGTGGCTCCGGGAGATGTCGTCGTCGCCTCGATCGACCGGCTCGGCTCGGTCGAGCTGGGCTGCCGCTGAACCACTACCGGAAGGCACACACATGCCCCTCATCCAGGTGACGCTCGTCGAAGGGCGCTCCCCCGAGCAGCTCCGCGCGCTGGGCGAAGCACTCACCACCGCCGCCGAGCAGGCCATCGGCGCGAAGCGGGAATCGATTCGCGTCGTGCTCACCGAATGCCGGGCCGAGCACTGGTTCATCGGCGGCGACTCGATGGCGCACCTTCGCGAGACCGGTGCCCGGTAACCGTCACCGTCATTCGACGGGCGCTGCCGGTCGCCATCCCGATCACCATGGGTCCGGTACGCGACCGAACCGACCTTCGGAGGCCACCATGCCGCACCGGTACCTCACCACACTGACGACGCCGTCCGTCGAAGCCGCGCAGAAGCGGTACGGCAGCTACTCCGCCGTCCAGCGGATGACCAGCGGCTGGCACACCGACGGTGTCCTCGGCGACGACGAGATCGGCTTCATCGCCGAGCGGGACAGCTTCTACCTCGGCACCGTCGGCGAAACCGGCTGGCCGTAGGTCCAGCACCGCGGCGGGCCGCCCGGCTTCCTCAAGGTGCTCGGTGTGGAGGGCGGCGCGAGCCTGCTCGCCTGGGCCGACTGTCGTCGGTTCCTTCCTCGACCGCGCTGCAACGTGCCGATCGAGAGGACGAGCTCGGCGGCTGGCTGGAAACCCACGCGTTGGAGCAAGGTCCGGAGGCACCGTCCATCTTCGCCGGCGCAGGCGTGACCACGGCCGACGAGATCGGTCCGCGGATCCGGGTGGTCGAACACTACGACCGCCGACTGCCACGCATCCCCGCCTATCCGGCCGAGCTGAACCAGGCGTGGAGGAACCTCATCGACAACGCCGTCGCGGCGATGAACGGTGCCGGCACGCTGAGGGGCGAGTCCGAACCCGGCGACACGAGGTTCCAGGCGCTGTTGCCCACCGCGGAGCGGCAGCAACCGAGTTGACCGTGCGGCCGGTCACTCCCCTGCCCGCTCGGCGGCGGCCTTCAGCGACGCGTGGGTCGGCGCGTCCGGGACGTGCGACGGCCGCAACGAGTCCATCTCCTTCCGCAGCACCGGAACCACTTCACCGCCGAGGATCTCGAGCTGGTCCAGCGCGGTCTTCAGCGGCAGGCCCATGCCGTCGACGTTGAACAGCTGGCGCTGGTAGTCGCCGAAGTCCTCGCGGAAGCGCATCGTGCGGTCGATGACCTGCTGGGGGCTGCCGACCGACAACGGGGTCTGGTCCATCGTCTCCTCGAGCGAGGGGCCGCCGCCGTAGATCGGGGAACGGTCGAAGTACGGCCGGAATTCGCGGATGGCGTCCTGGGAGTTCGGGCGGACGTACGTCTGGCCGCCGAGACCCACGATGGCCTGCTCCGCCGCACCGTGGCCGTAGTGCTCGAACCGCTCCCGGTAGAGCTCGATCATTTTTCGCGTGTGCGAGGGCGGCCAGAAGATGTTGTTGTGGAAGAACCCGTCGCCGTAGTAGGCCGCCTGTTCGGCGATCTGGGGACTGCGGATCGAGCCGTGCCAGACGAACGGCGGGACGCCGTCCAGGGGCCGCGGGGTCGAGGTGAAGCCCTGCAGCGGGGTGCGGAACTTGCCTTCCCAGTCCACCACGTCCTCGCGCCACAACCGCCGCAGCAGCGCGTAGTTCTCCACCGCGAGCGCGATGCCGTCGCGGATGTCCTTGCCGAACCACGGGTAGACCGGGCCGGTGTTGCCGCGGCCGAGCATCAGGTCCACCCGGCCGTCGGCCAGGTGCTGCAGCATCGCGTAGTCCTCGGCGATCTTGACCGGGTCGTTCGTGGTGATCAACGTCGTCGACGTCGACAGCAGGATCCGGCTGGTCTGCGCCGCGATGAAGCCGAGCAGGGTGGTCGGCGACGAGGGCACGAACGGCGGGTTGTGGTGCTCGCCGGTCGCGAACACGTCCAGGCCGACCTCCTCGGCCTTGCGCGCGAGGCGCACCATCGATCGGATGCGTTCCGATTCGGTCGGCACGGCGCCGGTCGCGGGATCCCGCGCGAGGTCGCCGATCGTGAAAACTCCGAACTGCATGATCACTCCTCGATCTGCCGGGCCGGGTCACGCGTGGCGAGGTCTTCGCGCACGAGCGGGACCAGTTCCTCGGCGAACACCGACATCTGACGTTCGTGGTCATCGCCCGGCCAGAAGACGATGCCGTTCATCCCGTGCTCCACGACGGTCGTGACGACGTCGTCGCGCCAGCGGGACAGTGGCCCGTGGAACGCGCCGCGATCGGCACCGCCGATGTGTCCGGAGACGTTGTAGATCTTGCGCAGGCTCGCCGGGTCCCGGCCGGCTTCGGCGGCCGCGTCGTCCAGCCGGCGCACCGCATCCGGAAGGCGGTCGAGCCCGAGGTAGGCGTGCGACGGCAGCCAGCCGTCGGCTCGGGCGCCGGTCAGCGCCAGCGTCCGCGGTCCGTACGCGCCGAGCCAGAGCCCCAGACCCGGCCCGGGGTGCGGGCCGGGATGCACGCCGGACACCGCGTAGTGCTTGCCGGTGGTGCGCACGCTGCGCTCGCCGCTCCACATCGCCCGGACCACGGAAACGGCTTCGGTCAGCGCGTCGACCGCCTCCTTCCGGCTGCGCCGCGGCCCGCCCATCGCCTCGATCGCCTCCCAGAACGCGCCGGCGCCGAGGCCCAGCTGGATCCGGCCGCCGGACAGCACGTCCAGGCTGGCCGCCGACTTGGCCAGCACGGCGGGTGGACGCAGCGGCAGTGAGGACACGGTCGGCACCAGCGTGATCCGCTCGGTGCTGGCCACCAGGTAGGTCACCAGCGTCCACGTGTCGTAGAAGGCGGCCTGGTACGGGTGGTCCTGCACCGTCACCAGGTCGAGCCCCAGCCGTTCGGCCGCCAGCGTCTGGCGCAGCGGTGCTTTCGGCTCCTGCCACACGGGGTCGACGTTGGCGCCGAACAGGACCGGAAGTGCCATGGTCGTTCTCCTTCCCGAGGACCGGATCAGACTCCGGCCGGCTGAGGCGTCGCGAAGGACAGCAGCGAGCCGTAGAACGGCAGGGCGTGCTCCGCGAAGATTCCGGCCAGCTCTTGCCCGCCCTGTTCACGCCAGTCGTGCTGGAGTTCGGCGGCCACCGCGACGGTGCTGTTGAGGACCACGCCGGCGGCCTGCATCCGCAGCGCCGCGGCCTGGGAAGCCAGCGCGTTCCACGTGCCGGAGGCGTCGAGCACGGCGTGGACCTGGTAGCCCCGGGCCACCCCGGACAGCGCGGCGAACGCGACGCACACATCCGTGCTGATCCCGGCGACGATCAGCTGGTCGCGGCCGGTGGCCTTGACCGCCGCCGCGAACTCGGCGTTGTCGAAGGCGTCGATCTCACCGGGGCGCCGGACGAGCTCCGCGTCGGGCAGGACGGCCTGCAGTTCCGGGAGCAAGCCGCCGTTGGGACCGGTGTCCGCGCTGGTGGTCACGATCACCGGCAGCCCCTGGGCCTGCGCGATCTTGGCGAGCGCGAGGACGTTGCGTCTGAGTTCTTCCTGGTCGTGGTCGTGGACGCCGAGCAGGAGCCCGGCCTGGTGGTCGACGAGCAGGAGCGCGGCCCGGCTGCGGTCGAGCCGGGCGGCGGGATAGGTGTTCATGACGATCTCCTTCATGCGGAGGGAACCTGATAAAACCAAGTTACTTTTTAAAACTTAGTTCCGCAAGCGTAGGCTTGTGGCATGCACGACACCGGCTCTCCCCTCCACCTGTGCCAGTACACCGAGCACGTGTTCGCCCTGCTCGGGAAGCGGTGGATGGGCCTGCTGGTCGACTTGCTCCTGCAACGGCCGGCGCGCTTCAGCGAGCTGGCCGCGGCCGTCCCGCAGCTGTCCCGGCGAGTGCTGACCGAGCGGCTGGCCGAACTGCAGGAGGCGGGCCTGGTGGAGCGGGAGGTCGGGGAAGGGCCGCCGGTGTCGGTCACCTACCGGCTCACCGAGCGCGGCGCGGGGCTCGGTCCGGCCATGGACGCCCTGCGGATCTGGGCCGGCGCCCCGACCGACGCCGACGGCCGGGCCCTCCCGTTGACCGCTCCGGAGCACGGCGTCGAAACGACCTGAGACAGCCTCACCCGGCCAGCGCACGATCACCGAGGCTGCACGCGGACAGCCGTTGCGAAGCCGCCGTCGCGGCCAGGCGGACCGCACGGACCGACGTCGCGTGCCGGGCATCAGAGGTCCGGGCGGTCACCGAGACCGCGGCGACCACGCGATGACCGGCGTCGAACAGCGGCGCCGCCACGCAGGTGATGCCGACCTTCGCCTCCTCGTCGTCCCGGGCGTACCCCTGACGGCGAGCGGCGTCCAGCTGGCCGAGGAACATCGCCGGGGTGACCACCGTGCGCGGCGACTGCCGGTGCAGACCCCGGTCGAGGACGGCGTGGGCGTGCTCCGCCGGCGCGTGGGCGAGCATGACCTTGCCGACCGCGGTGCAGTGCGCGGGCAGGCGGCCGCCGATGCGCGAGGACATCGGCGGCCCGTCCGGCGCCGCCAGCTTGTGCAGGTAGACGACGTCCGTCCCGTCGAGCACCGCCAGGTGCACGGTGAGCCCGGTGTTCGCGTGCAGCCGGGTCAGCACCGGCGAGACGAGGTCCGGGATCCCCCGCTGGCGCGGGACGAGCTGGCCGAGCTCGAACAACCGCAGCCCCAGCCGGTAGCCGTTCGCCTCCCGCGCCAGCAGCCGCCAGCCGACGAGCTGGGTGAGCAGCCGGTAGGCGGTGGGCTTCGGCATCCCCGTCCGCCGGTGCAGCTCGGCCAGGGTGAGGGCGTCGTCGTCCGGGCGGAACGCGTCCAGCAGCTGCATGCTGCGGCCGAGCACCGAATCCTCGGACGGCACTGGTTCGGGCATCGTCGTCGCCGCTTTCAGACCAGCGCCCGGTCCTGCCAGCCGGCGAGGAGCTTGTCCTGACCGTCGATCCCGGGCGTGCCGTAGACGAAGTAGGTTTCGGCGGGCAGGGTGCCGCCGCCGATGGCCAGCCCGGTGTCGAAGTCCGAAAGGTCCCAGGTCACGGTCTCGTGGTCGGGTTCGAACTGCAGGATGCCGGAGTTGCCGAACAGCTCGATGCGGTTGCCGCCGGGCTCGAAGACGTACAGGAAGGCGCCCTGGGTGATGCCGTGCACGTCCGGTCCGGCTTCGATCTGGATGCCGTATTCGCGGCACAGCTCGGCGGCGTCGGTGTTGTGCTGGGGCACGCCGTACCAGAACGCCAGGTGGTGCAGCCGCCCCTTGCTCCCGGTCTGGTCTCGCATGATCGCCATCTCGTGGCCGAGCGCGTTGACGCTCATCCACGCCCCGATCTCGGTGCCGCCGGACGCGCCGTCGACGACGCGTTCCCGGGTGCCGAACCCGAGGGTGCGCTCCAACAGTTCTTTTTGGACGGTCACGTCGGAGGCCATCAGGTTGACGTGGTCGAGCCGCCGCGGCGGCAGGCCCTGCAGCGGCCGCTTGGAGCGGCGGGTCAGGATGCGGCTGCGCAGTTCGGTGGGCGCGGCGTACTTCTCGACGTCCCAGACCAGTTCCATCGGGTGCCCGTCCGGGCTCTGGAACGCGAAGGTGCGGCCCACACCGAGGTCGCCCTTCGTCCACCCGAGGCCGAGGCCGGCGGCGTCGAGGGCGGCGGCGCGGCGTTCGAGGGCTTCGGCCGAGGTCGTGCGCCAGCCGACGTTGCCGAGGCCGGGCCGGTCCCGCTCGGTCAGTTTGAGGCTGTGGTGGTAGGGGTCCTCGTAGCAGCGCAGGTAGACAGATCCCTGCTGGCGTCCGGTCTCGCGCATGCCGAGCAGCTGGGTGAAGAACCAGAGGCTGCCTTCGAGGTCCGGGGTGTACAGCTCGGCGTGCGCCATGTGCGCCAGCTCGAAGCGAGCGGCGGCGGTGTCCATTGTGGTCATCGGGTGCCTTTCGGGTACTCAGGCCGGGAGCAGCGGTTCGTAGGCGTGGATCCAGCTGAAGTCGTCGACGAGGTGGTGCAGCCGCCGGTCCCGGTTCGCGGCGGCGTCGCCGTCGGGCAGGTGCAGCAGCGGCGAGGTGACCCAGGAGCTGCGCTGGACCTGCCGGGTCCGGCAGCGGCGCAGGCGTTCGTAGTGCCGCAAGGCCACCTGGACGCCGTCGTAGCGGTGCAGGCAGCCGGCCAGGACCGCGGCGTCCTCGATGGTCTGGTTGGCGCCCTGGCCGTGGTGCGGCAGCATCGCGTGCGCGGCGTCGCCGAGCAGGACGACGCCGTCCGCGCTCCACCGGTCGAGCGGCGGCAGGGCGAACAGGCCCCACCGCGGGCCCTGGGGCACCGCGCCGACCATGGTCCGGATGGCGGGGTGCCAGTCCCGGAAGATGCCGGCGAGCGTGCCGTCGGGAGCCGGCGACACGCCGCCCGGCGCCTCCCACCGGTCCGGCCCTTCGATGACGGCGAGGAAGTTGATGAACTCGCCGGTGGCGTAGTGCAGCAGGTGCGCGTCCGGGCCCATCCAGAACTGGACGGCGTCCGGATCGGGCAGGTCGGGGACGGCGTCGCGGGTGACCAGGCCGCGGAACCCGCTCGTGCCCGAGTAGACGGGCGCCGCGTCGGTGATCGCCCCGCGCACCCGCGAGCGGATGCCGTCGGCGCCGACCACCAGCCCGGCCGTGGCCGTGGAGCCGTCGGCGAACGTCAGCGTGCTCGTGTCCCCCTCCCGGCGCAGGGAGACCAGTTCCTTGCCCAGGTGAAGATCGCCGGTGCCCCACGCCTGGGACAGCGCCCGCTGCAGGTGCGCTCGGTGAACGCCCCAGAACGGGGCTCCGAAGCGGTCTTCGTACCACCTGCCCACCGGGTGCGCGGCCACCCGGCGAGCGTCGGACCAGTGGCGGTAGACGAGCTCGGTCGGGACCGCGGAGGTCGCTTCGAGCGCGGAGCCCAGCCCGAGTTCACGCAGGATGCGCGTGCCGTTCGCGGCCAGCGCCACCGCGGCGCCTACCTCGCCGAGCTCGGGTGCCTGTTCGTAGATCCGGGCGCGGATCCCGTGCCGGCGCAGCGCCAGCCCCAGGGTCAGCCCGCCGATGCCGGCGCCGATCACGGCGATGTCAGGACGGTCCACGGCTCAGCCTGCCCTGGTCGGGGTCGGGTCGATGAAGACGCGCAGGTCGTCGACGAGCCCGTCGCGGTGCTCGATCACCGTCAGGGCCGGGACGGTGACGTCGCGGCCGTCGGGGCACCCGTAGGTGACGTTCGCTTCCAGCAGCAGGACCGGGCCGCTGGCCCACACGTTGAGGAACTCGTGCTCGATCCTGCGGTAACTGGTGAACAACCAGTCCAGACCCGCGCGGATGGCATCGCGACCGGGCATCGGGGCGTTCGCGCCGTAGGTCATGCGGGCGTCCGGCGCGAACCCGGCGAGCACGGCCTCGGTGTCGCAGGCGTCGACCTTGGCGTAGAAATCGTTGAGCCAGGCCGGAATCTGGACGGCCGTCGCCGCGGCGCCGGTCATCGGACCGGCTCCGCGATCCGCGACCGGACCGCGGCCAGGGTCGACTCGACGGCCGCCTGGTACGCCGTGGCCATGTCGCGGGCCAGTTCCTGGTCGGTGACGGGCAGTTCGTCGCCCGGCCGGACGGCCAGCGCGAACTGGAACCGCAGCGACAGCCCGCCGTTCTCCTCGAGGATCTCGTTGGTGATGGTGCCCAGCACCGGGCCTTCGAGCCGGGTGAATACCACGCGGTTCGGCTGCTCGAGCCAGACCCGCTCCACGTACCGCGCGCCGCGTAGCTCGATTTCCCGGTCGAACACCGTCGGGCTCAGCCGGGCGATCTCGCGGCAGGAGGTGATCGCCTCCACGTACGGGACGGCGTTCACCGCTTTCTGCTCGAGCCCCTGCCAGATCTGCTCGCGGTCGAGCGGCCGGGCACCCGGCGGGTTGGCGGGCAGCGTCAGTTCACTGAAGATCATGGTTCCTCCACGTCGTTGTGCGAGTTGCTGGATCAGTGATCGAGAATCTCCGGAAGGACGGGGCCCCAGGCGTTGGCGGTGGCGATGTCGACCTCCCACGTCTTGGGGACCTGCGGCCGGTCTTCGTGCCACGGCCGGGGCTCGAAGTAGCCGTTCGCCTCGTCGATCATCTGGTCGAGCTGGGTGAACAGCTCGATGGTGTTGCCGTCGGGGTCGCGATGGTAGGTGAAGACGTTGTGCCCGGGACCGTGCCGGCCCGGTCCCCAGTGCAGCCGGAAGTCGTTGCGGGCCAGGTGGTCCAGGGTCGTCTGCAGGTGGTTGAGGTCGCGCATCTCGTAGGCGACGTGGTGCATGCCGGAGAACTTCGTGCTCTCCAGGAAGTTCGCCGCGTGGTGGTCGGCGTTGCACCGGAGGAAGACGAAGAAGTCCCCGATGGTGTCCGACCAGCGGAAGCCGAGGAGGTCCTGGTAGAACCCCTGGATCTGCTTCAGGCTCGGGCTGAACGCCGCGACGTGGCCGAGCTTCGTCGGGCGGTACGCGGGGCTGGGTTCGGCGTCGCCTTCGGCCGGTGCCTGCGATTCGTAGAGGTGCAGGGGAACGTCCGTGCCGGGCTCGGCCAGGACGAGCACGTCCGGGGTGCTCGGCGCGATGTCGCTGCGCCGCGACACCTGGTACCCCGCGTCGGCCAGGCGTTTGTGGGCGTCGTCGAGGTCGCGGACGACCTCGTAACCCACCGACGTGCGGGCGCCCGCCTCGCCCTTGCGGATCACGACGCTGTGGTGGTCGAGTCCGGTGTTCAGGTAGACGAGATCGGGCGAGCGGTCCTCGACGTGGAGGCCGAGGCACGTGCGGTAGTACTCGGTCAGGCGGTCGACGTCCGGCGTGGTGAACTCGACGTAGCCGAGCTTGGAGACGCGGGCGGCCGCGTTGTCCGTGGTCATGGGAACTCCTTCGGATCAGGCGGCGAGGTAGCCGCCGTCGACGGGCAGCACGACGCCGTTGACGTAAGCGGCGGCGGACGAGCAGAGCCAGACGACGGCTTCGGCGACTTCGGGCGCTTCGCCGTAGCGCCCGAGGGTCGTGCGGCCGATGACGGGAGCCATGGCCTCCGTCGGCACGGCGGCGGTCATGGCGGTGCGGATCGGGCCCGGGGCGACGGCGTTGATCCGGATGCCCCGGCCGCCGTAGTCGATGGCCGCGGTCCTGGTCAGGCCGGCCACGCCGTGCTTGCTCGCGACGTAGGCGGCCTGGGCCGCCGACCCCTGCTCGCACCAGATCGACGCGGTATTGACGATGGCGCCGCCGGTCTCCAGCAGGTGCGGAATCTGGTACTTCATCCCGGCGAAGACGCCGCTCAGGTTCACCGAGATGACGCGGTGCCAGTCGTCCTCGCCGAGATCCGCCAAGGGCGCGGGCGAGAAGGTCCCGGCGTTGTTGTGCGCGAAGTCCAGCCGGCCGAACGCCTCGACCGTCGCGGCGACCGCGTCGCGCACCGCGGCCGCATCGCCCACATCCACCTGCAGCGACCGGACTTCGATGCCGTGCTCCGCGGCTTCGGCGGCGGTGCCGCTCGGGTCCACCAGGTCGCAGACGACGACCGAAGCGCCGCGAGCCGCGAACGCAAGGGCACTCGAACGCCCGATACCCCCGGCCGCTCCGGTGACGAAGGCGACCTTGCCGTCGAATTCGCGGTTCATGCGATCCGCCGCGGGCTCGCGACGGCCTCGGCCACCGGGTTGCGCAGCGTCCCGAGACCCTCGATCTCGATCACGACTTCGTCGCCGGGCTGCAGGAATTCTCCCCGCGGAGCACCGACGCCGGCGGGACTGCCGGTGGCCACGATGTCCCCCGGTTCCAGCGTCATGATCCGGCTCGCCGCGGCGACCACGGCGAAGGCACTGTTCATCATGTCCTTGGTGCTGGAGTCCTGTTTCACGACACCGTTCACGGTGAGCGTGATGCGGAGGTCCTGCGGATCGGGCACGAACCACGCCGGTGTCACGCCGGGTCCGGTGGGGCAGAACGTGTCCTCGCCCTTGGCCGAGGTCCAGTCGAACCCGAAAGGCGGCGCCACCGCGTCAGGGCGGCTCAGGCGGTCGCGGGCGGACACGTCGTTGACGATGGTGTAGCCGGCGATGTGGCCGGCGACGTCCGCCTCGTCGAGGTCACGGGCCCGCCTGCCGATGACGACGGCGAGCTCGGCTTCCCAGTCGATCCGCCGGCCGGGACGGTCCGGCAGCACGATGGGGTCGCCGGGCCCGATGACCGAAGTGGACGGTGGCTTGAGGAAGAAGTACGGCGCCCCAACCGGATCCGGCCGGTCGACCTTCATCTCCGCCAGGTGCGCGAAGTAGTTGGCGCCGGCACAGACGACCTTGCGCGGGAAGCGGATCGGCGCTTCGAGCTGGACGTCCCCCACCACGGGGAGACCCGGAACGTCGAGGGCGCGCAACTGCTCTCCCACCGCCGGCCAGTCTTCCAGGAGGTCCAACAGGGTCCGTCCCGCGTACTGCGGCAAGGAACGTACTGTGCCGTCGGTATCCCGGACGCCGACGGCCGGTTCGCCGGCGCTGCGATAGGTGACCAGTGACCACGTCATGAGGGATTCCTTGGGGTGTCCGGGGCCGCGGCCCAGTCGTCGTCGGCCGTCGTGAGCACGACCCGGCCGGTGTTGGCGGAGGCTTCGAGGTAACGGTGGGCCTCGGCGGCCTCCGCGATGGGGAAGGCACGGTCGACGACCGGGCGGAAGCCGGCCGCCACGGCCGTCCAGATCCGGCGGGCGCTGCGCAGGTTTCCGCTGCGGACCCCGATCACGCGTTGCGAGCGGGAGTACAGCCGCAGCAGGTCCAGCTCGACCTTGCCGCCCAGGAACGCGCCCGAGGTGACCACCCGGCCGCGCACGGCCAGCGCCGCCATCGTCGCGGTCCAGATCCCGGGGTCGCCGAGGTTGTCGATCACCAGGTCCACCCCGGCGCCGCCGGTCAGCGCGCGCACCGTCTCGGTGAAGCCGGGATCGGTGGGGTCGACCACCGCCTCGACGTTCAGGTCGAGCAGGCGTTGCCGTTTGTCCGCCGACCGCGTCCCGGCGATCACCCGCGCGCCCCGGTGCACGGCCAGTGCCGCCGTCAGCGATCCGAGCGCGGACGAGGCCCCGTGGACAAGCACCCATTCGCCGGGCTCGAGCCCGGCCTGCTCGAACTGGTTCTCCGCCACCGCTCCGGACCACACGAGGGCCGTCGCCTCCGCGGGCCCCACGCCATCCGGAACGAGCAGGGCGTTCTCGGCGGGGACCACCGTGTATTCGGCGTAGGCGCCCCGGGTGTGCACGCCCATGATCCGCGCGGATTCGCAGGCCTCCAGCGCACCGGCGGCGCAGGCCGCACAGGATCCGCAGGTCAGAATGGGAACCACGGCGACGTGGTCGCCGGGCCGCACCGAGTCCACGCCGGCACCGACCGCGGCGACGGTGCCCGCGTGCTCGGCCCCGAGGACGTGCGGCAGCGTGATCCGGGCGTACGGGTGGGTCCCGGCGCGGGCACTGAGGTCCAGGAGCCGGCCCACGCTCACGGCTGCCACGCGGACGGCCACCTCGCCAGGGCCCGGCCGAGGTGTATCCACCTCTTGCACCTGAAGAACGTCCGGGTCACCGAAGTGATCGAATGCCATCACCCGCATCCGGCGCGGCGAGCCATCGTTGCCGAGGCCCACGACGGGCCAAGACGCTTGCGTCTCGGCGAGCGATCGGGACATCTGTGTCCTCCTTGCTTCGAGCAGACGTGGACTCTGCCGCCACCAATCGGCTTGAGCTGGCCTTTCACCCAAACTCAGGCGATCGGCTGAGTCTCACGCTGCGCCAAACTGTACACACTTTGGCGACCTGAGGGAAGACGGCGACAACCACTCCTGACCGTCGCCCCTAGGTGCGACCTGGCTGGAGATCAGGTTTGCAACCACCAAAGCCGCCGCAAGCTGGATACACTGTGCGCATGAGCGACAACGCTGCCGAAGAGTGCGAGGCGGATGAAGGCAGGCCGGGACGGCGGCTCGCCCTCGACGTGCACGCGACTGTGCGGGCGATGATCCTGAGCGGCGAGCTGGCTCCGGGCACTCCCCTGCTGCAGGCCGCGCTGGCGCGTTCGCTCAAGGTCAGCCGGACGCCGATGCGCGAGGCCTTCCGCCTGCTGCAGGAGGAGGGGCTGATCGAGAACAAGCCCGACCAACGGGCCGTCGTCCGGGCCATAGATCCCGGCGAAGTCGACGCCGTTTACACCTCGCGGGTGATGCTGGAATCGGTCGCGGTCAGCATCTCCGTCCGCGCCGCCACCCCGGAACTGGTGGAGCGCCTGGCGAAGTCGCTGGCCCAGATGCGCCAGTACGCCACCGAGGAGGACATCGACCGCTGGCAGCAAGCGCACCGCGAGTTCCACCAGCTCACCACCGAGGGCGCGCCCATGCTGCTGGACACGCTCGCCGGGCTGAGCGACCGGGCCGAGCGGTTCCTGCGCCTGGCGAAACTGGGCCACCCCCAAGCCACCGGCCGCTGGGACACCGACCACGAGGTGCTGGTGGAGGCCTTCCGCACCCGGGACCACGACCTCGCGGTCGCCACCATCGCCCAGCACCTCGCGCGCACCGCGTTCACCGCCATGGCCGACATCGCCCCCCGGCTCGACGCCGTGGCCACCCGCGCCGCCCTCAACCTCGTGCTGGCCGACCGGTAGCCCGCTGGAACCGGTCGCCCTGCCGGTCGAATGACGGGTGCCCCGGAGACGTTCCGCCAGACATCCTCGGCAGTGTCCGAAAGCGACACACGGGAGGAAAAATCATGCGGATCGGTATTCTGGGAGCGGGCGCGATCGGCACGGCGTTCGCGCGCCGCCTGGTGGCGGGCGGCCACGAAGCCGTGTTGAGCAACAGCCGGGGGCCCGAGACGCTCGCGGGCGTCGTGGCCGAGCTCGGCCCCGGTGCCTCGGCCGGCACCCGGACCGAGGCCGCCCGAGCGGACATCGTCGTGCTCGCCGTGCCCCGCGCTCAGGTCGCCGCAGCGCTCGGCGGCCTGCCCGACTGGGACGGGCGCATCCTGGTGGACGCGACCAACGACTTCGCCGCACCACCGCCCGGGCCCGGCCAGGCCACCACGAGCGAGCAGGTGGCCGCACTCGCGCCCGGCGCACGCGTGCTCAAAGCGCTCAACCACCTGTTCGCCGCCAGCCTCGCCGCTGATCCTCGCCAAGCAGGCGGGCAGCGGGTGCTGTTCGTCTCGGGCGACGACGACGGCGCGAAGAAGGCGTTCACCGCCGTGCTGGACGACCTCGGGTACGCGCCGATCGACCTCGGCGGCCTGGCCGCGGGAGGCCGGCTGCACCAGGCTCGCGGAGGACCGCTCGTCGGGCACGACCTCGTCCGATTGGCGTCCGCGCGATGAACGGGATCGATCCGAGCCGGGCACCCAGCGGCCCCGGTTGCGTCGAGTGCGAAGTGACGCAGAGTTGGTGGTTCCACTTGCGACGGTGCGCGCCGTGCGGTCACGTGGGCTGCTGCGACTCCTCGCCCGGGCAGCACGCCGGCCGCCACGCGGCGGAATTCGGGCATCGGTTCGTGCGGAGTTTCGAGCCGGGCGAAGAGTGGTTCTGGGACTACCGGATCCAGGTGATGTACGAGCGGGGTCCCGAACTCACCGGACCCGCGCACCACCCCGCCGGCCAGCCCGCGCCAGGCCCGGCCGGCCGGGTACCGGACGACTGGGTCGACCAGCTGCACGAATGACCCGATCCGCGCGGACATGACAGGGACGCCAGGGGCGGCCGACGTGAAGTCGGTCCGCCCCCTTGCTTGTTCCCACCTTCGTGTCGCCGCTCACGTGGCGTAGATTAGTCATAAATCTTGACTATCATGAAGCTGGCCTACTACGGGACGGAGACGACATGACCGAGGTACTCGACCACCAAGCAGTCTTCGAGCAGGCGTGGAGCACACCCGAGAACACTGCCGTGGATCTACCCCCGGTACGGGTGAACGACGTGCTTCGCGACCGCTACGACGTTCGGCCACCGTTCGCCTACACCGGCGCTCAGCTGTGGGACATGGAGGTGCGCAAGGCGGCCGCCCCGGACGTCTACATCCCTACGGTCGTCAAACCCGGCAGCGCCGAGAAGTTCCCGAGCGTGCACCACGGGCAGCTCGAAGACTTCACCCGGGTGTCCGAGCAGCGGCTGTGGGCCGACCCGGAGCACTACACGACGGTCATCGAACACGTCCGGCTGGACCACGAGAACCGGCGGGCGTTCTTCATCGGCGCCGACCGCTTCGAGGCACCCGACGGCCGGATCTTCACCGCCGGCTCGGGGCAGCCGATCTTCCACGTCGAACACTCCGTCGCCGGCCCCGAAGACGATCCGCTCAACCTCTGGCGCATCGTCAACCTGACCGACAGGCCCGACGCCGCGTTGGCGGCGGCCTTCGACGACCTGGCGAACGACCCGTACCTCCGGGTGTTCATCGAGGTTCACCTGCGCAAGGACCTCGGCCGCGAACTGGTCCGCCGCTGAGCCGACCGGCGTTGCCGGTTGGACCAGAGTCATGATAGTCATGCACTTGGACAAACGGGAGGAACCTGGCTCAGGCTGATCCGTCGTCCTCGCCGAGGGTGCGGAGGTGAGCGCGTTGATGGTCGGTGATGTCGGTGAGCATGGCCTTGAACTGCCGGTAGTTCTCCCGGCCGAGGCGGCGCGCGTGCCGTCGCTGGATGTCGGCCATGATCTCGTCCGCGGCCCGCATCCGGACCAGACCTCGTTCGGTCGGGTAGATCAGCTTCGCGCGGCGATCGCTGGGATCCGGTCGCCGCTCGACGTACCCGAGGGCCTCCAGCTCGTCGACCAGCGTCCCGATGATCTGCTTGTACTGGCCGGACAGCCGCGACAGGTCGGTCGCCCGCGTCCCTTCCTCGTCGAGGTACGCCAGCACCGCGCCGTGCCGGTGCTTCGTGTCGCCGAAGCCCAGCGTGGCCAGCCTGGTGAACAACTCGCGCTGGACCGCGAAGAGGAGCCGTCCGGACAGGACGCCCAGGTCGGGGTCGGTCGCGTTCCGGTCCGCGCGCGTCGCCATCCGCCGCACTCCCCTCTCCGCCGCCGATGCTGTCGCCGACACCTTAGCCACCGGCTCCGATTGCGGCTCGGCACGTCACGAACGGGTCCCTTGCCCGGACCGCCGTACTTCTGGAGGATCGACCGGTGGAGCTGATCGGCCGAGAGCAGGACATCACTTCCTTGCGGGATTTCTTCGACGGCGCGGGCGTCCGCGGCGGGGCCGTGCTGGTGGTCGGCGACGCCGGTGTCGGCAAGACAGCGGTGCTCGACGAATTCGCCGACGGCGAGGCCGGGCGCGGCGTTCGCGTCCTGCGGGCCGCGGGCGTGCAGTTCGAAGCCGACGTCAACTACTCCACGCTGAACCAGCTGATGTTCCCGCTCGGCGACGAGATGACGGCCCTCGACCCGGGGCAGCGGACGGCCCTGCGGTGCGCCCTCGGCTTCGAGATCGGCCAGGTCCCCGACCGGCTCGTCGTTTCTAACGCCGCTCTGCTGTGCCTGCGCGCCGCCGCGGCCGAAAACCCCATCCTGCTCGTCGTCGACGACCTCCACTGGGTGGATCGGGCCAGTGCGGAGGTGCTCGGCTTCGTGGCCCGCCGCCTGGTCGGCAGCCCCATCGTGTTCCTGGCCGCCTGCCGGTCCGCGGAGCGCGGGTTCTTCCGCAACAGCGGGCTGACCGAAGTCGTCTTGCCGCCACTGCCGACCGCCGCGGCCCGGACCCTGGTCGACCGCCGGTTTCCCGACCTGGCGCCCGCGGTGCGGCAACGGCTGCTCGCCGAAGCGGCCGGCAATCCGCTGGCCCTGCTGGAACTGCCGTCCGCCTTGGACGGTGACCAGCGCACCGACTTCACCGCGCTGCCCGCGGTCCTGCCACTGTCCGAGCGGCTCCAGGCGATGTTCACCTCCCGGGTGCGCGACCTGCCGCCGCGGTGTCGGCTGATGCTGCTGCTCGGCGCGCTCGGCGGCACCACCGACCCGGCGCGCCTGCGCACGGCGGGCGGCAGCGCCTGCGATCTCGACGATCTCGCCCCGGCGGCGGAGAGCCGGCTGGTGCACGTGAGCGCGGGACGGCTGAGCTTCCGCCACCCGCTGATCGGCGCGGCCGTCGTCGAGGCGGCGTCGGAACGGGACCGGCGCTGGGCGCACGGCGCGCTGGCCGCGGTCGTCGACGCCCCGGAGCGGCGGGTCCGGCACCTCGCCGAGTCGGCGGTCGGTCCGGACGAGGAGATCGCCGGTCAGCTCGAAGCCACCGCGCAGGACATCCTCCGGCAAGGGGACGCCCTCGGTGCCGTCACCGCGCTGACCCGCGCGGCCGAGCTCAGCCCCGCGGCCGCCGACCGGAGCCGCCGACTGGCCGAAGCCGCGTACATCGGCGCGGAAGCCGGCGGTGAGATGGCCACCGCGAGCAGGCTGCTGGGCGACGCGCGGCGCACCGGATCCCTCGAGACCCACTCGCTGCACGCCGCCGCGGCCGCTGCGCACCTGCTGATCAACTCCGAGAGCGACGTGACCACGGCACACCGGCTGCTGGCCGGGGCGATCGAGGCCGGCGAACACGGCTTCGACGCGAACGACCCCGTCCTGGCCGAAGCCATGCACAGCCTGATGCTGATCAGCTGGTGGGTGGGCACCGAGGAAGCCGGACGGGCGTACCGGGCCCTGGTCGACCGGCTGAAACCGGCGCCGACCCCGGTGACCCGGGTGAACGCGGTCGTCTTCACCGACCCCGCGCGCGCCTCCGCCGAGGACATCGCCACCCTCGACAGCCTGATCGACTCCGTGGGCACCGACCCCGAGCCGACTCAGCTCGTCCGAATTGGCACCGCCGCGCTCTTCGCCGACCGGCTGCACCGCCTGCGTGCGCAGGAACGCCGGCTGGCCGAGACCCGGCGGCAGGGCAAGGGCTCGGCCCGGCGGCACCTCGGCGCGCTGATCCACCTGGCGCTCGACGCCTTCCACGGTGGCCGCTGGACCGAGGCCGGCGAGTGGGCCGACGAGGGACTCGTCGTCTGCGCCGAACACGGGTTCCGGTTCTTCCGCTGGTACTTCGACTGGGTGCACGCGCTCGTCGCGGCCGCGCGAGGCCGTGTCGAGGCCGCCCGGCAGCTGACCGACGACACGATCCGCTGGGCCGGCGCCCACCAAGCCGCCGGCGTCACCTACTTCGCCCTGCAGGCCCGCACCCTCGCCGACATCGCCGCCGGTGACTACGAGTCCGCCTACCACCACGCGACCCGGCTCAGCCCGGCCGGACAGCTCGCGCCGTACCGGCCCACCGCCCTGTGGGCCGGCTTCGACCTCGTCGAAGCCGCCTTGCACACGGGACGCCGCGCCGAGGCCGCCACGCACGCCGCCACCCTCCGCGACGCTCACCTGGACACGGTGTCGCCACGGCTGGGCCTGCTGAGCGCCGCGGCGAACGCGCTGGCGGCCGAGGACGACGGCGCCCGCGACTGGTTCGAAACGGCCTTGTCGCTCCCGAACCCGGACCAGTGGCCGTTCGACGTGGCCCGGGTGCGCCTCGCGTACGGCGTGCGGCTGCGCCGCCTGCGGGACACCGGCGCGGCGCGCGAACAGCTGACTCTTGCGCACGACGCGTTTTCGGCGCTCGGCGCGGTCCCGTGGCGCGATCGCGCCGCCAACGAGCTGCGCGCGACCGGACTGACCCGCCGGTCGGCGCCCGAAGGCCGGGCCGAGCTGACGCCACAGGAGCGCGAGATCGCCGAACTCGCCGGTGCCGGCCTGACCAACAAGCAGATCGGGCAGAAGCTGTTCATCTCCCACCGGACCGTCGGCGACCACCTGTACAAGATCTTCCCCAAGCTCGGCATCACCTCGCGCGCCGCGCTGCGGGACGCGCTGACCGCCTACCAGCAGGACGAGCAGGTGGACACGACAGTCATGTGACGGGTGCTGTCCCCGGCCGGGCGCGGTGACCCTGGACGGTATGAACCCAGACCCGTATCCCGGGATCCACTGGCCTCCTGGCTGGGGACCGGACCGCTGCGACAGCTTCGTCAACCATCGGCGCCGTACCTCCGCCTCCGTTGACACGGTCTTCGCGCGGCTGGCCGCCGTCGAAGAGTGGCCGAAGTGGCAGCGCGCGGTGGACCGCACCGAGGTCGCCGGAGACCTGGCCGTCGGCAGCCGGTTCGTGGTCGTGTCCCCGCCGCACACCTTCGACGGGATCGTCGGCGAATTCGTGCCGCCGACCCGGTTCGGCTGGGCCGCGGTCGGCGACCAGCTGAGCTTCTACCAGTCGTGGCTGCTGCTGGACGAGCCCGGCGGTGGCGCTCTGGTGATCTTCGAGGAGGCGTCTCGCGGCTTGGCGGCCCTGCTGCACGCCACCGGCCGAGCCGAGCTGACGCGCGGCTGGCTCGACACGCTGCCGCCCGAGCCGTGACGGGGTACCGGGTTCTCCGCACGCTGGTCCGGACACAGGCGGGTCACTCACCACGGTGAGCGACCCGCCTGTCCGCGTTCCGGCTCCCGTATCGTCCGGGTGCCGAACCGTTTCGGAGGTGTGGCCCCATGGCGGATGCGCCGATCGTCCTGCTGCGCGGCTTCTACCACGGCTCGTGGGCGTGGACGGACGTCGTCGCCGAGCTCGCCGCCCGCGGCCGCGCGGCGGTCGCGGTCGACATGGCCGCGCACGGGTTGCTGGCGAAGGCCTCGCTCGCGGCGAACCGCCGCCCGTTCGACCCGGCGGCCTACGCCACCGAGCCGTCGCCGGTCGCCGGCATCGGGCTCGACGCCGCCGCCGACCTGCTGCTCGCCCAGCTGTCGCGAGCAGGCCGGGGAAATCCGGTGTCGGTGGTGACCCACAGCATGGGCGGGGCGGTGCTGACGAGGGCCGCCGAGCGGGAACCGGGCCTCCTCGCCCACCTGAGGCCTTCTACGGCGACGTTGAACCCTCGACCGCCGCGGCCGCGAACGCACTGCTGAGTTGCGACGCGCCACTGGCGATGGTCACCGACAGCACGGAACTCACCGAGCACGGCTGGGGATCGCTGCCCCGCACCTACGTGGTGTGCACCGAGGACCGCACCATCCCGGCACCGCTGCAGCGGCTGTTCATCAGCCAGGCCGACGCGGCCTTCCCCGCGAACCCCACGACGGTCGTCGAGCTCACCGCGTCGCATTCGGCGTTCCTGTCCTTCCCGGGCCGCGTCGCCGAACTCTTCGCCTAGCTCCCCTGACGGCGACTGGTCACCCGGCGACCGTCACGGTCACGGTCATCTGACGGGCGCTGCCCAGCGGCTGCGCGGACAACCATGGTTTCCATCAGCACGAACGGAAACCCGATCCTCACGGAGGAAACCATGGCCACCACCAAGCCGACCATCGTCCTTTCGCACGGCGCGTTCGCCGAGTCCGGCGGCTGGGGCCCCGTCGTCGAGCGCCTGCAGGCCGCGGGGCACCGCGTCGTCGCGGCGGCCAACCCGCTGCGCTCGGTGGCCTACGACGCCGCCCAGCTGCGCGCCCTGGTCGACACCATCGACGGCCCGGTCGTCCTGGTCGGCCACTCCTACGGCGGGATGGTGATCAGCAAGGCCGCCGCGGGCGCCGACAACGTCACGGCCCTGGTCTACATCGCGGCCTTCGCCCCCGAAGCCGGAGAGAGCGCCGCGGACCTGTCCGGCCAGTTCCCCGGCAGCACCCTCGCCGAAACCCTCCGCCCGGTCCCGCTGCCCGACGGCAACCAGGACATGTACGTCGCCCAGGAGCTCTACCGGCAGCAGTTCGCCGCCGACGTGCCCGAGGAGACGACCCGGGTCATGGCGGCCACCCAGCGGCCGATCACCGCCGCGGCGCTGAACGAGGCCGCCGACGGCCCGCAGGCCTGGGCCGGGATCCCGAGCTACTTCCTGATCGCCGAAGCGGACAAGAACATCCCGGCCGCCGCGCACCACTTCATGGCCGAGCGGGCCAAGGGCGAGGTCGTCAGCATCGAGGGCGCGTCCCACGCCGTGTTCGCCTCGCACCCGGCCGAGGTCGCCGATCTCGTGCTGCGCGCGGCCGGCGCCTGAACCCGTCCTCGTTCCCTCAACCGCACCGCCACCCGCGGTGCCGGCCCGTCCGGGCCGCGGTGCCCGCGGTCCGGACGGGTGCCGTCGCGCCTGGAGAACATCATGACCAGCACACTCGTTTCCCCGCCCACGCCCGTCCACCACTCCGATACCGCCGGATCGCGCCCGGCCCGGCTCCCGCTCAACACCTTGGCGATCGGCTTCGGTCTCGCCGGTCTCGCCGAGGCGTGGACCGACGCAAGTGCGGCTCTCTCCTTGCCGCGGGTCATTCCCCAGGCATTCTGGGCCCTGGCGACGATCGCCTGGGTGTCGCTGCTCATCGCTCACCTCGTCCGCGGCGCGCGCAGCGGTGAACGACTGAGCTCACAGCTGCGGCACCCGGCGCAAGGTCCTATCGCCGCGTTGGCCCCGGTCACCGCGATGCTGCTCGCCGCGGATCTCTTCACGTGGTCACCCGGCGGCGGACGCACGTTGTTCCTGCTCGCCTTGGCCGCCGCCGCAATCCTCGCCGCATGGCTGTTCGCTTCGTGGCTCGAAGGGCGGCTCGAACTCGAGTCACTGCACCCGGGTTACCTGCTGCCGACGGTGGCGCCGGGGCTGGTCGGCGCCGATGTGGCGCACGCTGTGGGCTACCACGGTCTGGCGTGGGCACTGTTCGGCGTCGGCACGTTCTTCGCCGTCACCCTGACGGCGATGGTCCTCCTGCGCCTGACGTTCCGCTCCGCGTTGCCGGATGCCCTCGTCCCCACCACGGCGATTCTCCTGGCCCCACCGGCGGTCGCCGGAATCGCCTGGTTTTCGCTCAACGGGCACGTTGCAGACCCCGTCGCCCAGGCGATCGCCGGCCTCGGCGTCCTGCTGGTGCTGGTGCAGGCCGCGATGCTGCCACGCTATCGCAGGCTGCGCTTCACCGTCGGCTTCTGGTCCTTCACTTTTCCGCTGGCCGCCGCGGTGGCGCTGGCCGAAGAGTGGCTCGAAGTGGTCCGCCCGGCCGGGTGGGTACCGGTCACCGGTGCACTGCTGGCGTTCGTCACGATCTTCATCGGCGCCGTCGCCGCTCGCTCCCTGCGGAAAGCTTGACAGTTCAAATATTGCTTCCTTACGCTCACCGGAGCACTGCCTGACAGCCGCCACTGTGGCAGCGGACGAGCCGATCCCGTGCATCCGCGCGGCGATCGCTTCCAGCTTCCAAGGAGCGGTATGTCGACAACACAGTGGTGGAGGGTGGCCGCGGCAACGGCCGTCGTGAGCGCCATGACAGCGGGCTCACTGCTAGCCCTCCCGGCCGGCACCGCGCAAGCCGCCGCCAGCGCCAACGTCTGGCTCACCACCGCCGACCGCTCGAACTTGTTGCGGCAACAGGGAAGCGTCGCCTTCGGCAGCGGCGGCAGCGGACCGGTGATCACCGTCAACCCGAACACGACCTACCAGTCCATGGTCGGGTTCGGCGCGTCGTTCACCGACGCCGCCGCGTGGAACGTCTTCAATTCGCCGCGGCGCGACGAGATCATGAACGCCCTGTTCAACCCGGGCACCGGAGTCGGGCTCAGCTTCCTGCGCCAGCCGATCGGTGCGACGGACTTTTCCCGCAGTTTCTACACCTACGACGATGGAGCCGCCGACCCGAGCCTGTCGCGGTTCTCCGTCGCGCACGACAACGCCTACATCCTGCCGCTGGTGAAGCAGGCCAAGGCGTTGAACCCGAAACTGTCCATCATGGCCACGCCGTGGAGCGCGCCCGCCTGGATGAAGAACAACAACAACCTCATCGGCGGCAACCTCAACGACAGCCAGATCGGCACCTACGCCGACTACCTGGTCAAGTTCACCCAGGCCTACGGCGCTGCCGGAGCACCGATCGACTACCTGAGCGTGCAGAACGAACCCAAGTTCTCCCCACCCGGCTACCCCGGCATGCCGATGTCGGCGAGCCAGCAGGTCAACGTCATCAACACCCTCGCACCCAAGCTGCGGGCGGCCGGGCAGAACGCCAAGATCCTCGGCTACGACCACAACTGGGACGACGTCGACTACCCCCAGCAGGTCAACAACGGCGCCGGCAACAACGTCGCCGGCTCGGCCTGGCACTGCTACGGCGGTGACACCCCGAACTGGCAGTCGGTCGTGCACAACGCCCAGCCGAACAAGGACATCTTCTTCACCGAGTGCTCCGGCACCTCCTCCGGCGACGAGGCCAGCACGTTCCGGGACACGTTGCGCTGGCACGGGATCAACCTCGCCATCGGCTCGACCCGCAACTGGGCCAAGTCCGTGGCGCTCTGGAACCTGGCCCTGGACAACAACCACGGCCCGGTCATCGGCAGCTGCACCAACTGCACCGGCGTCGTGACGACCAGCGGATCGAACGTGACCTACAACGCCGAGTACTACGTCCTCGGCCACCTGAGCAAGTTCGTCCAGCCCGGCGCCGTGCGGATCGACTCCACCGGCTACGGCGACGGCGGCATACAGAACGTCGCCTTCCGCAACCCCGACGGCACCATCGCGCTCGTCGCCTTCAACAGCGGTGGCACGCAGAACTTCCAGGTCTCCTACGGCGGCCAGTCGTTCGGCTACTCCCTGCCCGGCGGCTCGATGGCGACGTTCACCTGGCCGGGCACCGGCGGCACCACTCCCCCGCCTGCCGGTCGCACCGGCGCGGTGTCGGCGCTGGGCAAGTGCCTCGACGTCACCGACGGCTCCACCGCCAACGGCAACCGGCCGCAACTGTGGGACTGCACGTCCGGCCCGAACCAGCAGTGGACCCTGGGCACCGACGGAACGGTCCGCGGCCTCGGCAAGTGCCTCGACGTCACCGGCAGCGGCACCGCCGACGGCACGGCGGTCCAGCTGTGGGACTGCTTCGGCGGCCCGAACCAGAAATGGTCGACCGGCGCGAACGGCTCCCTGGTCAACGCCGGCAGCGGCAAGTGCCTCGACGTGACCGGCGGCGGCACCGCCAACGGCACCAAGGTCCAGCTCTGGACCTGCACGGGCGGCCCCAACCAGCGGTGGACGGTCCCGGCGTGACCATCCACACCGGACGCGCGTTGACCGTTGCCGCCCTCTTCGCGGCCGGGGTGGCGTTCGCCGCCCCGGCCGCGCAGGCGGCCACCGGTGCCGTCACCGGCATCGGCGGCAAATGCCTCGACGCCCCGGGCGACGCCAACGGCACGCCGGTACAGCTGTGGTCGTGCACCGGCGGCACGGCACAGCAGTGGACCGTCCACTCCGACGGCACGATCACCGCGGCGTCCGGCAAGTGCCTCGACGTGGCCGGCGGTTCCCGCGCCGACGGCGCGGCGGTCCAGGTCTACGACTGCAACGGCACCGGCGCCCAGCAATGGCGACCCCAGAACGGCACCCTCGTCAACACCGCATCCGGGAAGTGCCTGGACGCCACCGGCGTGTCCTCGGCAGACGGCACGCTGCTGCAGCTGTGGACCTGCACCGCCGGGACGAACCAGCGGTGGACGCTGCCGGGCGGCACGACCGTCCCCGCGACCGGTTTCTGCCCGGAGGGACCGTTCGGGCCGCCGCTGCCATCAGGACACCTCACCGCGGTCAAGATCCGGGACGGCTACAACTTCCTCGAGGGACCGACCTGGGACAAGGCAACCCAGAGCCTGCTGCTGACGAACATGCACGACGGGACAGGCGAGGACAACGTCCAGCCATCGGACATCCTGCGCTACACCCCCGCGACGGGAACGTTCACCACGGTGATCCCGGACGCGGGCAGCAACGGGCTCGCGCTCAGCCGCGACGGCAAGTCCGTCCTCGCGGCCACCCACGACCAGCGCACCGTCTCCGCGTACGACGTGGCAACCGGACAGCGGACCACGGTCGCGGCCGGCTACCAAGGCCGGCGGTTCAACTCGCCGAACGATCTCACCCAGGGCCCCGACGGCACCGTCTACTTCACCGACCCTGACTTCCAGCGCGCCGACCGGCCCGACGAAATGGGCGGCAAGACCAGCGTCTTTCGGGTGCGCGACGGCGTCGTCTCGTTGATCGACGACACGATCCGCGAGCCGAACGGGATCGAGCTGTCTCCGGACGGGAAGACGCTGTACGTGGGCGGGAACGCCACCGGCAGGATCTACCGGTACCCGGTGAACGCCGACGGCAGCACCGGGCCTCGCGCCGACTTCGCGTCGTTGGCCGGCACCGACGGCGGCACGGTCGACTGCGCGGGCAACGTCTACCAGGTGACCTACGGCGACGGGCTCGTCCACGTCCACTCCCCGTCCGGGCAGTCCCTCGGGACGATCTCCGCCGGGCCGAACGCGACCAACGCCGCCTTCGGTGGTCCGGAGGGGAAGACGCTCTACATCACCTCCGGTACGCCGTCCGGCGGTGGCGACAGCGGAAACTTCGCGCTCTACAGCGTCCAGCTGAACGTGCCGGGCTGGCCTTATTGAACCCGTTCGGGGTCAGGCCGAGGGCAGACGCAGCGTCCGGTTCGGACAGTTCGGCCGGGCGCCGGCCGTACTGCGGGCCGAGGACGTCGTCGCGCCGAGACAACGCGAACGCGATGACCGTCGCGGCTTCGTGGACCGTTCCCCAGGGCGTGGTGTGGTGTGGTGCTCGGGCTCAAGGCCGACGTCGGCTCGTGCCCTGTTTCCGGTCTGGATGAAGTCGACGAGGTCGCGGCGGGCATGCCCGGACCTTCACCCGAGGCTTCGGCGCCCAGCGCCCGCCAAATGCCGGCTGTGCGACGGTCACCGCCTTAGTTTGGAAGGTAACTTTACTAACGCGGAGACACGCTGTAGCGTTTCACTCACGCCGCCTTCACGCAGTCCTGGTGCAAACCAGCCAGCCATGGAGGAGCTTTGAGCAGACCGGCCTTCGCCCCCGCACTCGTCGCGGGCAGGAAATCCAGCAGCCGCTGACGTCTCAGCCCGCTTGTCACCCACCTTCCCGGGCCGCACTGACCACCCGGGCTCCCTCTTCCGGAGGTCTCTTTGTCACGCCACAAAACAGCCGCGACCCTCGCGGTGTTCGTCTGCGCCACCATCGGCGTCACCGGGCCGTCGTGGTCCGCCGCCGCCGCGCCCGGTCCGGGCGCGCTGACCACCCTCGACACCTCGGCGAGCAACCGCGCGGCACCGGTGCCGGGGCTTTACGACTGGAGCAAGGCCGGTTTCCGCGGCGGGCAGGACCTGCCGGGCGCCAACGCGGTGAACCCCAGCGCGAGCTGCCGGATCACCGCCGCCCAGCTCGCGTCGGCCTATCAGGTGAAGCCGGACGACGGGGTCGACGACACCGCCGGCATCCAGGCGGCCATCGACAAGATCCACACTTCGTGCTCACCCTCGGCGAGCTACGGCAAGCTGAGCCTGATCACGCTGCCGGCCGGCACACTGAACGTCAGCCGCGAAATCCACGTCGACGCGAACTACCTGATCCTGCGCGGCGCGGGCATGGACCGGACGAAGTTCGTCTACCAGCCGGACAAGAACACCGAGTACGACGTCGTGACACCCGACGGCGACCAGTGGGACCAGCACGAGATGACCTACGAGGACGGCACCGGCGGCTGGCTGTGGCCGGGCCGCGGCCTCTTCCGCGTCCAGTCCCGCGGAGTGGATCCCGGCTACGCCGGCGAGTACGCGTCCGCTCCCGCCAACCGCAAGGACATCTTCGAAGGCACGATCAACGCGCACTGGAAAGCGGGTGCGAAGCTGCGCGAGAAGCCGGGTGACAAGGGCTTCGCCGCCCGCACCGGCGACAAGACCGTCTACCTGGCCACCAGCGCCAAGACCACGAACCTGAAGGTCGGCGGCTTCATCAACATCCGCGCGGCCAACTCGATCGGCTTCTACAAGTCGATGAACGCCTACCCGACCACCTGGCCGCTGCAGAACCTGCACATGCGCCAGCAGTGGTTCACCATCACCGCGGTCGACACCAAGAACCACACGGTGTCCATCGACAAGCCGCTCGAGTACGACGTCCCGGTCGGCTCCACTTCGGACGGATCGGCACCGATCGACGGCACGACGTACGCGTCGAAGGCCGCGCCGATCGTGGACCCGATCGTCGGCGTCGGCTTCGAGGACTTCTCCTTCACCCAGGCGCCACCGCCCGGCGTGACGCCGGAACAGGCCAAGGACAACTACGGCAACCTCGCGCCGAGCCTGGCCATGCACGGCATCGTCTTCAAGTGGGCAGCCAACTCCTGGGTCCGCGGTATCCACGCGAGCATGACCGGCTCGCACCCGATCGTCACCGAGGAAGCCAAGAACCTCCAGATCGTCAACAACGAGCTGGACGGCTCGTGGAACAAGGGCAAGGGCGGCAACGGCTACTTCCGCGGCTCCCGCGTGTGGGACTCGCTCTACGCCGGCAACACCACCCGCGACCTGCGCCACTTCACCTTCCAGTGGTCGGCGTCGGGCAACGTCGTGATCGGCAACGACATCGACTCCGACTTCAACATCCACGGCGGCTACGAGCGCAACAACCTGTTCGAGAACAACACGAACAAGGTCTCCTACGCCCACCGCTCCGGCAACTGCACCGCGCACTGCGGCGACGAAGGCGGTGATGCCCCGGACGACTCGAGCTGGTTCCCGATCTACTGGTCGACCGGGCAGAAGGCGGTCAAGTGGTCCGGCTCGTCCGGTCCCCGCAACGTCTTCTTCAACAACACGATGACCAAGCAGATCACCGCGAACGCGGCCTACACGCCGTACTACGCCGACCACACGAAGATCTACCAGTTCGGCTGGGACGGCACGGCGTTCCACCACCTCGACGCCGGCGGCAAGCCGATCACGGACTGGGCCCACAACGAACAACGCGACTACACCCACGGCCACGGCGTCGACGACACGAAGACCAGCACCGCCAGGTCCCTGTTCCTGAAGAACATCGGCTGAAAGGACACCCCGATGATCAAGCTCCTCGCAGCGTTGGCCCTGGCGGGGCAGGTCGTGCACCCCGCGGCCACCACGATCACCGTCTCGACGGCGGCGCAGCTCACCTCGGCGCTGTCCGCGGCGCAGGCGGGTGACACGATCGTGCTGGCCGACGGCGACTACAGCGGCGCGTTCGTGGCGACCAAGCCCGGCACGGCGTCGGCGCCGATCACCCTCACCGGCAGCGCGAAGGCGGTGCTGCACGACCCGCTGTTCAACCCCGGCGACACCGACTGCCCCTCCGGCCAAACCGGCTACGGCCTGTGGCTGCAGGGCGCGAGCTACTGGAACCTCAAGGGCTTCACCGTCAAGGACTCGAAGAAGGGCATCGTCCTCGACGGCGCCTCCCACGTCACCATCGACGGCGTCACCGTCCACGACATCGGCTACGAAGGTGTGCATTTCCGCAAAAGCAGCGCCTACAGCGTCATCAAGAACTCGACGGTCTACAACACCGGCAAAGAGCAGCCCGGCTACGGCGAAGGCATCTACCTCGGCTCGGCCAACAGCAACTGGGAATGCTACGGAACCGGCGGCGGCACCGCGCCCGACGCGAGCAACTACGTCCAGGTCCTGGACAACAAGATCGGCCCCGGCGTCGCGGCCGAAGGCATCGACATCAAGGAAGGCACCCACGACGGCGTCATCTCGGGCAACACCCTCGACGGAACGGGCGAGAAGAACCAGAACTCCGGCGACTCCACCATCGACGTCAAGGGTGACGGCTACCGGATCACCGGCAACAAGGTGACCAACCCGTACCTCGACGGCTTCCAGACGCACAACGTCTGGGGCAAGACCGGCTGCGGCAACACGTTCAGCGGCAACACGTTCACCCTGACCAATTCGCAGGGCTACGGAATCAACTCGACCAACCAGAGCAGCTGCACGTCCCAGAAGTCCCCGAACGTGATCGGCGCGTCCAACACCGCCACCGGCGGCAAGGGGGTGTCGAAAACGCCCGTGACCCCGGGCAGCTGACCGACGCCACGACGGGTGGTTAAGCAGCCTGCCGTCCGCCGGGCACGAACGCCATATCCGGCGTCCGTGCCCGGCGACCGTCACTGGTCCGGTCGTTTGACGGGCACTGTGCCGGACGGATTCCGGCACTCTGATCACCATGGCGAAAACCCCGATGCGTGCCGCTGTGTACACCCGGACCGGTGAGGCCGGCGAAGTGCTCCGGATACGCGATCTCGAGGTACCCGAGCCCGGACAGGGCGAAGTGCGCGTCCGGATCGCCCTCTCCGGCATCAACCCCAGCGACGTCAAACGCCGTGACGGGCAGACGCCGAGCCGGATCGCCGGGTTCCAGGTGCCCCACATGGACGGCGTGGGCCGGATCGACGCCGCGGGTCCCGGCGTGTCACCCGGCCGGATCGGGCAGCGGGTATGGCTGTGGATGGCAGCCCTGTCGTCCCCGTGGGGAACTGCCGCCGAATACTGCGTCGTCCCGCAGGAACAGGCGGTCCCGCTCCCGGACCAGGTGCCCGACGAGCTCGGCGCGTGCCTTGGCGTTCCCGCGCTGACCGCGCACCAGTGCCTGTTCCCGGACGGGCCGCTCCAGGGCGCCGACGTCCTCGTGGCCGGCGGCGCGGGAGCGGTGGGCCATTTCGCGGTCGAACTCGCCAAGTGGGCCGGGGCCCGCGTGGTGACCACGGTGAGCAGCCCCGCGAAAGCCGAACTCGCTTCGCAAGCCGGCGCCGACCTCGTCGTCGACTACCGCAGCCAGGACGCGGCCACCGAAATCCGCACCTTCAGCGGCGGTATCGATCGAGTCGTGGAGGTGGCACCCGCCGCGAACTGGCAGCTCAACACGGCCGTGTGCGCGACCGGCGCGCGCATCGTCGCGTACTCGGTGGACAGCCCGACCCTCGAACTACCGCTGCTGCCGAGCCTGACGTCGCTCGTCACTCTCCGCTTCCTGCTGATCTACCGCGCCCCCCGCAACGCGGTCGTTCAAGCCGCGCAGGAGGTCACGGCCGCGGCAGCGCGCGGCGCCCTGACCTCACTGCCGATCCACTCCTACAGTCTCTCGCGAGTCGCCGAGGCCCACCGGGCCGTCGAGGCCGGGGTAACCGGGAAAGTCGTCATCGACCTCCGGGACGGGTGACCGGCTCCCCCTCGGGCCGACCACCCCGCCGACGGCGTCCGGAACTCCCATCCAATGAGTTAATCGCCGACCACGGCCAGGTGGTCGCCACCTATTTCGACGTCGGCACCTCACGCCGCGTCCCATGGCGCCAGCGACCGCAGCCTGCGCGGCTCATGACCGAGACCTCCAGCCCGGAGTCCGCCATCGTGGTCGGTGCATACGCACGCGCCTTCACCGGCACCGTATTCAGCTATGGCTCCCCCGAGACAGCCGGGCCGATCGATTTGAGCAACCACGATCACCGGGCACTGGTGTTGCTGCTGGCCACCCAGTCACAGCGCGAGGTCCTCCGCGCCCGGCACCGCGTCCTGGCAGCGATGCACAACGACTACTCGCTGGCGAGCCCGTCCAAACGTCCGGAGCGGACGCACCTCTTCAGACTCGCCCACGACGAGCATACCCCGTTGGTCACGTTCCCGGAGGAGCCATGGCCCAACGACTACAGCGTTGTCCGAGGCCACGAGACCCTCGTCAACCTCCGGAAGATCGGTGACCTCGTCGAAGGCGTCGTCGATCGCCTGCGTCGCGAGCACGCCGACGATCGGCTGCGCCTGCACCCCAAGCTGAGCCTCGTCGAGTTCGAGACCCGCTACGGTCTCTACTTCCAGGTCGACATCTGATCGTCGCCCGTCGACCAGGCGACGGCCGCACCCTGCTGGGCCGGAGCGCGGTCCCAGCAAAAATGACTCGTCACGCCGGACGCAAGAGCGGCGACCAGGACAGGCAAGTCGCCCCCGCCAAAACCGAGACCAGCGGGCCTGCTATACCTACCTGCACTCCACCGTCGACGGCTACTCACGCCTGGCCTACACCGAGCGTGCCGAGCGCCGGATCAAGGGCTTCGAGACGGCGTGGGAGCGGGTGATGCGACTGGTCCTGCTGGTGCGCGACGGCTCGGTGCCCGAGCCCGCGCGGTGGATGGAAACCGTGTGGGCGGACGCGGCCACGCCGACGTTCGCGCAGAAGTCCGACGCCGTGGTGAAGCTCTACCAGGCCGACAAGCTGGTGCCGCGCCGGATGGCCCGCCGGACGCTGAACTTCACCCAGGCCCAGATCCTCGACATGGAGCGCGAAGGCCGTGAGGACGTCACTCGGGCTGTGTACGACCCGGCCAGCGCGTACGGCGTAGAGCCGACGGCAGAGCCACAGGAAGTCACGCCGCGATCGGCAGCTGCTGGTGTTTAGTTCGAGCCATGCTCCGACGGCGTTCCCTTGGCATGTGTAGCGCGGTGTCGTCTCATGCCGATTCCGTTCGGGACGCCAGATACATTGCACCCGTCGATCCCGCACCGCTCCCTCACGCCGCGCTCGATCGCAGTTTCGTGCAGGTTGCGTAGCCCTGGTCCGAACCCGAAGTGCGCGAGGCGCTGCGCAACGCTTCCGTCGTGATGGAGGGCATCAAGATCAGCACTGGCCTTCTTGTCATGACCCGTGCGAAAGAAGGCCCCCGGCGGCGTCTCTCGCCCACATCCGCAGAAGCACTCACCGGTCGGCGTGAGGGGGGCGGCGGTCCCTGACATGGCTCTCTCCCGGCTCTCTTCAGATGGCGAACGTCTCAAGTATTTCTTGAAAATCAAGAGTGTCAAGACTCGTTCGGCGCCGGCTGAGGCCGCCGGCCACCTCCGCAGCACGCAGGTGATCGTCCGGCGGCAGGTCGAGCAGGTGCAATGCGCCCGGCCCGCCCTGAACCCGGGCGGCCTGCGGACGAGCTTCGCCACCGGGGTCGCCCCGGTGCTCGTCTCCGCGGTCAGCACCGGGCAGATCAACGCCGCAGCCTTGGCCACGCCGTATGTCTCCGACGTCCTGGCCGCCGAGCACGCCCCCGCGCAGCCGCCTGCCGTCGTCCCGTCCGCATTCGCCGGGGTGACGACGACCGGGCTGCCGCTGGCGTCACTGGCGGACCTGCTGTTGGTCCGCCTGCCCGCCGACATCGGCGCGGGCATGTCCACCACCGACGTCCTGCTGACCGGGCTGCGGCGGGCGCTGACCTACACCGCCACCGAGATCACCGACGCCGGCCGGACCGCGCCCCAGGTCCAGCTCATCGCCGACACACGGGTGGCCGGCTACGAACGCATCGTCAAGCTCCCAGCCTGCGACCGCTGCATCATCATCACCGGACGCCTCTACCGGTACTCCCAGGGCTTCCGACAAAACCCGCCGTGTGACTGCACGATGCTGCCGGTCACCCGCGAGCAGTGGCGCGACGCGAACCTCGACAATCATCCGCGCGCGCTGTTCGACGCGATGACCACAGCCGAGCAAACCTCGAGGTTCGGTGCTGGGAACGCCGCCGCGATTCGCGCCGGGGTCGACCTGTCCCAAGTGGTCAACGCCCGTCGGGGCGCGATGCCCGTCGCCGGACACTGGAGCACCACGCAGGGCACCAGCTCGCGCGGCCTCGCTGGAACTCGCATGGGCCAGCTGCGCGCGCAACCCGGCCGCCGCTACCGGATGTCCCAGCTCTCCCGGCCCACGGCCGGGCAGTTCATCACCGACATTTCCGGCGCGTCGCGCGCGGAGCTGATCGCAGCACTGCGCCGCTACGGCTACCTGCTGTGAACCTGCGCCGCCAGGCTCACACCACCTCGCTATCCGGGCAGCGCACGCCACCGCCCGGTGATCCCACACAGGAGGAACACCCATGTCCGACACCACCACCGACGCACCCACCGACGGGCGGGAACAGCGACACCACACAGCAGGACAGCACCGAGCAGCAGCAGGAGCGGGCCGACGGCCAGACCACGGACACTACATCCGGGCAGGAGGACAAGGACTACCGGAAGCTCTACGAGCAGGCGGTAGCCCAGTCCCGCAAGTGGGAGTCCCGTGCCAAGGAGAACAGCTCCAAGGCCAAGCAGTGGGACGCGGCCGAGGAAGCCAACCGCACCGAGACCGAGAAGAACGCGGCCCGCGCCGAGCAAGCCGAAGCCCGCGCCAAGACGGCGCTGACCGCCGCGGTCAACGCCGAGATCCGGGCCGCCCGCGCACGGCTGGGCCACGCCCGGCGACTCGCCCCGCTACCTCGACGATAAGGACCGCTACGTCGGCGAGGACGGCGAGATCGACGTCAAGGCCATCGCCGCCGACGTCGCGGCCGTGCTGAAGGAGTGCCCTCACCTAGCTGCGGCCACCGGTCGCCGCGAGCCCCAGTCCCGACGCGGGCCAGGGCGCGCGGGGCGGCGTCTCGGTCGCGGACCAGATCAGCGAGGCCGAGCGCAAGGGCGACACCCGCGAGGCTGAACACATCTGGGCCTGGTCCCGCTGGCGCCGCCGACGGCAACACCAAGCCCGCCTCAGCCACTACAAACGACGAGGCTACCCACTCACCTAACTGCCTTGCAGTACTAGAAGCTTCCGCCGCCGCGGAGAAGAGGGACGTTGCTGTTCGACTGAATCCGCAGCGCCCTGTTCGTATCGCGGCCGATCCGAACCTGCGGAGGCCGTCTCCGTGCTATGTTTGAGGCAGGCAGCCTGGACTGCCTTTCTCCGAGTCTGAGTGCCCACGCGACGAAGACGCCGAGGACAATCGCCAATGGCGGATTTCAGAGGAGCAGTACCTGTTGGTTTGAGCTCTCTCGTGTCACAGGGCTGGCAGGCGTGGGGCGTACAGCCCGGAACAAGAGATCGAGATGACTCCGAACAACAACACTCCGAGCCGCGCGCTACAGCAAGACGCGCGCGCTTGGTCAACCTTCACCGGCACGAAATACACCGCCGCGCTGCGGCAAGTGAGTTCCCCTCTTGCCCAAGGCCTCCTCGGTCCGCGGGTCAGCGCCCGACGCCTCATCGCCATCCTCAGCGATCACGAGGTGATCGGCGCACACGGCGGCGCCCCCCTCCTCGGCGAGGACGGGGTCCGTTCGGACTCGCCGTGGCACTTCAACGGCAAGAGCGACTACATCCAGCTCGCCCTCATCACGGACATGCTCCGGATGTTTACGCCCACCTCGGGCGCCAAGGCTGCAGAGGTCGGTAGCTACTCCTTGAAGCACAGCGCAGAGTGGTTCCTCAGCCCGCACTGCTCCTACGTGTCCAACGGCCGACTGATCTGGGCGGCAGCCGCGCTCGGACTTCCGATCGCAGGCCCGGACGGTGAGGGCCCGAACCTCCTGATCGGTGTGTCTGAGCGCGAGCACGATTACGTGCACCGGATGGTCGGCTCCGGGCAGACTCGACCGCAAGTCCACCACTACTGTCCTGCTGGATATGAGCATCTACGCACCGTGCTCACGCGGGCAGCAGCCGGCGAGTCCATCACCGACGCTTGGGTCCCGCCGGCGCCGGTCGACGAGCCTGCTCCGTTCCACGACTGGCTGATCCGGCAGGTCGGCCGCAACGACGTCGTGGGCGACCTCGCGGGCGACTACTCCGCTGGCGTCCGCGACAGTGACCACCGCATCGCGCGCACCGCCGGTGAGCTTCTAACGATCTTCCATGAGGTCTCGCACTCGCCCGAGGCTTACGACGCCGTGGTCACCGCGATCGCGGAGTGGATAAGGACGGAGCCCTCGTCGGCGTCCATTCGCACCGAGCAGATCGGCGGCGATTCGCACGACCACGGAGGATGGGGCGCCGGTTCTGGAACGACGGAGCGCTACGAGTACCTGTGCCCCTGCGGCGACGGGACGATCATCGAAGAGCACGACAACATTCCGGGCTTTCGCGAGCACGATGTGTGGATCGCTTGCGACAAGTGCCATGCGGAATGGCACTTCGTCGAGGGCAGGGGTGTGCG
Source organism: Amycolatopsis sp. NPDC004747 (assembly GCF_053601335.1). Classification (NCBI taxonomy): domain Bacteria; kingdom Bacillati; phylum Actinomycetota; class Actinomycetes; order Pseudonocardiales; family Pseudonocardiaceae; genus Amycolatopsis; species Amycolatopsis sp. NPDC004747. Next base: position 190,746 of record NZ_JBSGBQ010000003.1, read on the forward strand.
GGACTGGGCTCTGCAACCGCGTCCATGACCGCCGCCGTCTGACAGACGAGGCAGAACCGCACACCGCATCGAGCTGAAGCAACCCCGGCTCGATGCGGGGCTCGCAGGAAGACCGGGGTACGCCGACTCGCTGCAGGTCGGCGGCTAGTGGCGGAGCGGGTCCGTGTCGAGGTGGAGTTGCCCAGCGTCCCGGTCACGAGGGCCAAGGGTGGCGATCCCCGTGGTGATCGAAGTGACTGTCTCGATCGGCACAGCTATAGTCCCGCCCCATGGCGCCGACCCTGGACACGGCGATGAACAGGGCAGACGCAGCGCTGTACGCCACCAATGGTGGCGGTCGGAACCAGGTTAACGCCGCATCCGCAGAGGGTTCCTCCGCACACGCAGGCCGAGGAGCCGATCAACAATCTTTCTACAAGCTATGCACGTCCGTCTGTCAGACTCGCCCGGTCGCCCGGGCGAGCTGATGATCGCGGTGAGCGTGGGCTGGCAGCTCCGCTTGGACACGGAACTGCCTAACATCACGATGCCCCGGGAGCGGTAGCCCTCGGGGCATCGTCGTGTTCGCCGACACAAGCGACTCCTCAACGCCCAGCAAGCGTTACGGCGCGCCGAGGCTGATCTCACGCAGAGTGCACATCGGGCCTTCTTTGGTCACTTACGTGGACAGTTCTTCGGCGAGCCGCTGGGTCGGCTCCTTCCGGACGCGCAGACCATCGGGCATCCTGAGAGCCAACGTCGACACGGAGTCCAACTGACCCCAGCCGTAAACACGGGAGCAGGCCGTCCGACGCAGCAGTACAAATGCCTCACCGCGATCAGCTCGCTAGCCCTGGCTTCCCCTCGGACCGTGGGCGGAAAGGTTGACATGTGCCCGACCCTTCGGAGCGCGACCCTGCGCACATTAACAAGATCACGCCGAGCGTCCGCGTAACGCTGCCTGAAGCCCTTCTGGTAGTCGCCGCCCTTCTGTCGGCAAACGTCCTCTGGATCAGGGGGTTTGACGTCGATTCGGCGATCGTCAAATGTGGATCAGCGGTCGCCGCACTGACATTGGCGGTCACCGCGCCGCATCGCGTCCTGGATATCGTCAGGCTTCGAATCATCCGCGACATCGCTCAGACGTCGCATGGAGATAAGTTCCTGTGACCCCGCCCATCGACGAGACTGCGAAGGTCAACGTGTGGACCGTGGAAGTCGCCAACGAGAAGGAGTTTTGCCAGCTGATACGCGCAATCTGGCAGCAATCAGGTCTCACACTGGGGCAGGCGAAGATCAAAACCGGTATACGGCGGAGTCAGATCCACGGGCTGACGCGGGCAGAGCGTTCACGGCTTCCCCGCATCCGTACACAGGTGGACGCGTTGGTGTCGATATGCGGCCTCACACCTGCAGAGGTGCAAAGGGTATTGACCATATGGGACCGGTTGCGTGCGCGACCGGCTCGCAGGTGACGAGGTGGAATTTCGGGTACTCGGCCCGCTGGAGGCGTGGCACGACGGCGTGCCGGTGCCGCTGGGCGACCAGCAGCAGCGGTTCGTCCTCGTCGTGCTGCTCCTGCACGCCAACAAGCCGGTCACGCCCGCGCGGCTCGCCGAGATCGTCTGGGCCGACCGCGAAGTCAAACCCACCCTGGTGCGCAGCTACATCAAGCGGCTGCGGGACGTCGTCGGGGACGCCACCATCGAGACCACCCCGACCGGCTACCTGCTGCGGATCGGCGAAGACCAGCTCGACACCATGCGCTTCGACCGGCTGCGCGCCGAAGCCGCCGACGTCCGCGCCGACGACCCGCGCCGGGCGATCGCGCTGCTGCGCGAGGCCGCCGGGCTCTGGCGGGGGAAGTTCCTCGAAGACATCGACATCGACCGCGTCGGCGGGCCCGAGGTCATCTCGCCCGATGAAAGCTACCCCGACGTCGTTGGCGACCTGGCCGAGCTGGAAATCGAGGCCGGCGATCACCGCCCGGCGCGCGACCGGCTGCGGCTGCTCGTCCAGACCGACCCAAGCAACCAGAAGCTCGCAGAGTTGCTCATCCGCGCGCTGCTGGCCGGCGGCGACCGGGTGGCGGCACTGCGCGTCTTCCACGGCACCCGTGACGCACTCGCCGCGCTCGGCTTGGAACCTAGTCCCGTGCTGCGCAACCTCGCCGTCCGCGCCAAGCAGGGCGACCCACCCAGCTCATTGCCGTCCGGGCCGGGTGGATTCACCGGCCGCAACGCGGAGCTCTCGTCCATCGAGGCAGCCGTAGCAGCCGGGCGACGCGCAGTCTGGATTAGTGGCGCTCCCGGCGTCGGCAAGACCGGCCTGGCGCTTGAGGCTGCACACCGGCTCCGCGACCGGTTCCCCGACGGCCAGCTGCTGGCCCGGCTCAACGGCTTCACCCCCGGCGTCGACCCGGTCGACGTCGGCGATGCCCTCAGCGAACTGCTGATCGAACTTGGTGTACCCGCGGAACAGATCCCGGCGACCGTAGGCCGCAAGGTCACTCTCTACCAGATGACCCTGTGGGGCACGCGCACGCTCGTCGTCCTGGACAACGCCGCGTCGCCCGAGCAGATTCGGCCGCTGCTGCCCGAGGCGGACGGCTGCTTGGCCGTCATCACCAGCCGGCGGATGGGTGACATGGCCGACGGCGAAAGCATGCGGCTTTCCCCGCTACCGCCTGAGGACGCAGCCGAACTGTTCCACACGCTCGCAGGGCTGGCGCGGATCCGGGGTCAGGAGGCCGTAGCCGCCTCGATCGTCAGACGCTGCGGGTATTTGCCGATGCCGATCCGCGTCGCAGCCGCATTGTTCCGCCGGCATCCCCTCTGGCCGTTGGATCACTTGCTCCGCCTGATCGAACAGAGCGGGGCGTGGGGGGCGGACCGCGGCCACGCCGCCGGAATGGCCGCCATCCAGGTGTCTTACCAGCAACTCGACGAGCCGCAACGCTCCTTCTTTCGGCTCCTCGGCGATCTGCCCGGCCCAGAAATCGACGTCTTCGGTTGCGCCGCTCTCCTCGGTGCCGAAATCTCCGAGGCCCGCCTTCTTCTGGACGACCTGCATGAGGTCAGTCTCCTCGAAGAAGTAGCACCGGAACGGTATCGAATGCTCGATCCGCTCAAGGATTTCGCCGCTGCTGAGCTGTCCGGCGGCTCAGAGGCGCTGGCGCGACTGCTCGACTACTACCTCGTGACGCTGGCGAATGCAGTGGGAGCCGCTTACCCGTTCGACCGGTCGCAACTACCCACCACTGACCGCCTCTGCTCCGTGGCACCCACGTTCGCCGATGCCGACTCGGCACTGCGATGGATCGGAGCAGAATGGGATAATCTCGTCGCAGCGATCCGTTTTGCAGCCAGGAATAATCTTCCAGAGCACACATGGCGACTGGCCGTACTGCTGTGGCGACACGCAAACACAACAAACAGATTCGAAGACTGGATCGGCACCCTTGAACTCGCTTGGGAGACTGTGAAAGCCGATCCGGGAAATGACTACGGGCAAGCGCACATACTGCTGCGTCTGGCGACGGCGAACGACCGTCGCGGACGAATCTCCGAAGCGTTAGCACTGGCCGCACAGGCTCTTCCCAAGTGGTGGCGCCTCGGTGACCTCCAAGGCGAGGCGGCAACGTTGTGTGCGCTCGCGATCCCGACCATGCAGCTGGGCCACTACGAACAGGCTATGGCTCACCTCAAAGCCGCGTTAGCAAGGTACAAGCAGACCGAAGACCGGCGCGGTGAAGCCCATGCGTTGAGCATGCTCGGCTACCTCAACGAACTGCACGGCCAGCTTGATCTTGCTCTCAAGCAGCACTTCGCAGCCGCGCAGATGCTGCGCAAACTCGGGCACGTGCAAGGACTGGCGCACACATTAAACAATCTGGGGTCCGTACAGGAACGCCAGGGCCTATATTCGGAAGCCCTGGCCAGTTACACCGACGCCCACGCAAACGCAGCCCAAGTCGGCGACCTATGCCTCGAAGCGTACGCCCTGAATAACATCGGCAACGTGTACCGGCAACGCGGGATGCTAGACGAAGCCGTGCGCCACCAAGACCGGGCGAGGGCTATCGCCTCGAACCTGCCCGATGCAGACCTACGGACACAGCTCTACCTTGACCGGAGCGCGACCGCGTTCGCCCGAGGCGCCTTGCGCGACGCACTTGCCGCGTGCAAAGCTGCATTGGAACTGGCTACGCGTGACGGCAACCGAGCCTACCGAGCACGAGCCCATCGCGGTCTCGCGCAAACGCTCCACGCGATGGGTAGAAACGAAAGCGCCGAAGAGCACAGAGCTGCCGCCGAAGCAGAGTTCGCCACGTTGGGTCTGCCGGAATTTTAGGCCGCGTGTTAGAGCACGTCGAGCTTTTATGCACCAAATAGGACCTTATGCGTGGCTCAGCACGATGCGTCGTCCGGATACCTGACGTCAGCTCACCCTTGGGATTCACGGCATTCTTCATGACGACTGCGGCGGCCAGCTGCATCGCCCTCACTGGGCTTACGAGGCGACCGACACCGGATTCCGGCAAGGCGACCACGACGACGTCGCGGTCTTCGCCGTCGAACCGGAAAGGTCCTGGTCTTCGGACGGCGGCGGACGAACCCCTCGGAGACGTCAATGCTGTCCACCGTGGAGTTCACCCCCACCAGCCACCGGCCCTGACGGGCATCGGCATGCGGGGGCGCAAATGAGGATCTGGAGGCCGAACCACCGGGGCACTGCAGATTCAAGTTGATACCCTAGGCGTCGGGGCTGTCAACTTGGGCTGAGATTTCGCTTTCGAGCGACTGGATCGTCGTGGCCAGTAAGTCGAGTGCCTTCGACGGCTCCTTTGTTATTCCTGGGAAGCGTTCCAGGGTTCTAATCTCGTGAACTGACAAATTTCGCGTCAGGATCACCGGACCGTCGTTGGTCTGATATTTAATAAGCAGAATGGATCCTGCGCGGATGCAGGCCGACGGAGTGTTTGCCAGGTTTGCGATGATTCCGCTGATAGCCTGCGATATCTTGAAGTCAACTTCGGCTTGGGGCAGTAGGAGTCCTTGTACTTCAACTGCCCTCTCAACTTTTTCGAGCCGCTCTTTCATCTCCGCCGAAGTAAGGGTCTCCTTCGCCTTTGAGAATGAGCGCCGAAAGATAGAACCGCGCTCGACCGTAACCCCTTCCGGCTTACCATAGCCGAGCGCCAGAACGATATCGTCCAAGTGGCGTAGCACGTTGTCTATGGTGTCTTGATCGTCCGTGTCGAGGTACACGTCGACGCTAATTCGATCATCCCCGGATGGGGGTTGAAGTGTGGAAGTCTCTGCGCCGGGAGGGTTGCTGAGGTTGAACTGCATGCCACGCTGTCGGTATAGGTGCACAGGTAAGGGCAACATGGAACGGAATCCATTTTGCAACTTCGACGATCGAATTATGTTTTCGATCAGCGAGTAGTTAACTTCATGCCTCGCTGAGAAGAATCCGGCTACAGATTTTACAAATGCAGCCATTTGGTCGAGCGTGTCGGCGAGTTCTGGAAGGAGATCTGATACTGAGCTAATACCCATTTTGTGGTAATCGGATACCATGTTTTCCAGGCCGTCGATGGCACTGCTTAGTTCGCGCATTTCATGAAGTAGTCTCGCGTGTTCTGCTTGCGACCTTTTCTTCTCGTCCATGGTCGGGTCCTTTCTCCGGTGAATCTAAGTCGACCCCCAGGACTGCGGTGTTACAGGTCGAGGTGACACCTTGCGTGCAGCATGGCTGCCATGCGCGCGATGTACGACGCGTCACGGGCGCCAACATCACCAGAGCGAATTCTCGGCCGGAGATGGTCGCCGGCTACATCGACAAGATCAAGCTCGACCCCTGGTCCGCAGCGGACTGGGTCCGCTTCCCGAACGCGCGCGAGGTCGAGATCGTCAAGAAGGCGCAGTTCACGGTGCTGGCCCCGCAGCTGCATCCGCAGACCGACCGCGCGGTGGACGCGGTCTACGCCGTGGACACCCGCGGTACAGGACGTTGCCCGCACCGCCGAGCAACTGACGACCCGGCGCCTGGCGGTGAAAGCCGCGCTGGAGGAGAGGGAAACCGCGATGGCCGCGGTCGTGGGCGACCTCGGCGCCAGCCTTCCCGCCCGGCGCCGGACGGTGACGTCGCGATGAGCCCGGGGCGCGCGACCACCGCCGTGACCGGACCCGACCAGCCGCAGATCACGCAGCAGATGCGCGCGGCAGCGACCGCCTGCGAGGACGAGGCCGCGGGCGAGCGGTTCACCGGGGACCGCGAGGTCCTGGTGTGGGCGCGGGCGCGGCTGGCCGAGGTCGCCGCGGTGTGCCGGGCGCTGGCGGCCGCGCTGGGCACCGACCCCACCGTGGCCACCGAACCCGGCCGGCTCGCCGCGGCTGCGGGCGCCGACGTCGAGCTGGCCGGCGGCTGCAGTGGCTGCTGCGCGCCGCGGTCGCCCCGCCAGGGTCCGGGGACCGCGGCGCCGAACCCGGGTTCCTGGCCGAGCGGCGCGCCGAAGTCGACGCCCTCACCGCCCGTCTCCGGCAGCTGGCCGCCGGGGCCGCGCAGCTGATCCCCCGCGCCGACGCCCCCGCACCGAACCCGGCACCCGCGACATCTCACCACACCGGCTCGCCTGCAACTCCGCGCTGCTGCGCCAGGCCGCCGACCTGCTCCAAGGTGCCGTGACCGACGCCATGGCGCTCCAGCATCCGGATCCGGTCGCGGTGTCGCTGGCCGCGATGGCCGTGCAGATCCGCGCCCACGACTCCGCCCTGCGCGAGTGGAGCGCCCGGCACCCCGACCCCGCCGACCAGCTGCTCGCCTGGTCCAAGCCTGTCGTCGACCCGGTTGCCGCCGGCGATGACCTGGCCGCGGGCGAGGTGGACGGGTCGCGGCCGCGGGCACCGTGCTCACCGACACCACCCGGGCACCGAGCTCGCCGCGCCGGACGGCGGCGACCGGGCGGACGAGCAGGAGCTGGCGGCGCCGGTGTGGGCGCGGCCGCTGGTCGACGAGACGGCGAACTGGCTGCTCACCCGCTACACCAGCGAGTCCTCTCGCACCACCGCCGCCAACGCCCTCGGCATCCCCGCGCCGACCAGCGCTGGTGCGGCACCCCACCCCTGGCGCCCCCGCCACGCCGAACCCGCTGACCTTCTTCCCCTGGTGCCAGCAGGCCGGCATCAACCCGCTCACCGAGATGAGCCGCGACCGGTTACGCGAGTGGCTCCGCGCCAAGCAGGCCGCCGGCGTCCCGGCCAGAATTCGCAAACCGCCTCGGGTACGTCTCCGCCTTCTACCGTCCGGTCTCGCTGAAGTGCAGGTGAGGCCAGGGGCGCGCGCCGCGATCAGCCACTTGCGGTCGCCGACGGTGTCGGCCTAGCGCCGTTCCAGCCTCCAGGTGTCCCCGGTCGCGGTGGCGGCGAGCACGATGAGGGCGAGCCCGAAGATAATGTGGTAGTGGACGAGCGGGTTGGTCAAGTGCGTCGCTTCGCCGGTGCTCGTGCTCTGCACCATCGGCGGCGATCATTTACCTATCAGGTCGAAGGACCGTAGAGTTTCTCGTACTCGGCTAAGTCGGCAGCGGCGACGTAGGTGCCATTGGCGAGACGGCGTATCCCCGGGGGAACCGCGGGGCCGGTTCCAATAGGAACGCTCTTTACATCGCTGGCTTTGTAAGGGTATCGATCGTTCGCGCCGCGACGTACTCTTTGCTCATAGCGTTCTGTCGCCAGGTCCAAGTTGGGATAGTCGATAACCCGATAGTCGCTACCTGACTCGCGCGACATTTCCAGCACAAACCGCCTGACCGATTCGGACGGAGCAACATATTCAGTAACTGCATAGCGTGCATTGAAGGGCTCGTGGCCCGTTGTGCACCGTAACTCGGTGCCAGAGTTAATTGCTTGTAGATACTTATCCCACATTGACTCGGCGAGCTTTCCCCAGCATTCGTATAGGCACGTTCCATCGGTATCGTAAAGCAGTCGCGAACCGTCGGACCGGCGCAGTTTGAACCAAGGGCGTCGATCGATGTTGACTCGATCCCATTTGCCGACATGGTAGGACATTAATCGCTGAATCGCCTGCCATGCTGCATTTTTGGTGCCGAACCGGCGTGCACCGAAGCCAAGATGATCGACATACCACCTTCCGCCGGGCAAGCCACCCACCTGGATGAAGATGTCGTTTCGAACCCCTCCTTTGCTGATCAGCTGCCACTGTGCCGTCCCCCGCAAGCGCATGCCATGGGCATCCAATGGTTCACCGGAGTCCATCTCACGATCGTAGTGCACTCAGGACCGCAGCGTTGACGATCGACCGCCGAGGTCGACGTCCGGCGACTACGGATGCAGATAAGGCATCGTCAGCCGGTCGCCGGCAGGTCTCCGCGTCAGCGCCCGGGCTACGGCCCGGGCCGGCAGCGACCGCGCAGCTCACTGCCCAGAGGCGAGGTCGCTCGGCCACAGGTCAAGTAAGGCTGGCCGCGTCCTGGTGTGCCAGTACTGCCTCCAGGCGCGGGCGGCTGAACCTGTCGGTGTCGCCGCCGGCGACACCGAATCGTTCGGCCACAGGCGTCCAGGTCGACGCCGTAGCGGTCGGCCAGCGGCACCCACACCCCTGATCGGTGACAGCGGGTATGGATCTGAGCACCCTACGCTGCAGCGGCGCGGCGGGGGTGAGGTTGCCCGGCTACCGGTGCAGTGCACATATTCGAATGTGCGGAATTCGTCGAAGACACGCTACAACTAGCCCCAACAGGCGATCCCGACTGGTGACCAGGGCCAGGCAGGTCGGGCTGCCGGGAAGCAGTAACCGCACATGTTCGGCATCGCGTGCGTTGTCCAGGACCACCAGTACTCTCCGGCCTGCCATCAGGCTTCGGTACAGGGCCGCCTGCGCGTTCAGGTGCCCGGAATTCGTTCTGGCGGAACCTCGAAGGCATCCAAGAACCCGCGTATGGCCTCTGCGGGGTGCATCGGCTCGCCGGTCGGGTCGAAGCCTCGCAGGTTGACGTATAACTGGCCGTCCGGGTAACGCTCCGCAGCCTGCTGAGCCCAATGCACGACCAACGCGGTCTTGCCAATTCCTGCCGTGCCGTTGATCGCGGAGATCACCACGATTCCTGCGGCCTCTGTCAATGCGGCCAACTCGGCATGCCGTCCGACGAAGTGCGGTACCGCAGTCGGCAGCTGCCGAGGCACCACTGGCGTGCACTCATGGTGACGAATGTGGACGCCGCCATAAACAGTTCCAGCCTGAATCGCCGACTCGCTTGTCACCAGCGTCCACCTCCTGGTTCCGGCTCGTCGGTCAGGAAGTCCAGCTCCGCGAAGTTCTCCTCATCCTCCGGCGGAGCCTCGCGCCGGACCGGCACCACAGCGACCGGCGGGCACGCAGGTGTGGCCGGTGGCGGTTGCTTGCCGAACAGGGCGTTCAGCTGCGGAAGTGCTGCGGCGTTGGCCGCGGCGCGGGCCGCGCGGACGGCTTCAACGATGCTCAGCCCGAGCTTCTGCGCGTGCGCGCCATGCAGCGCCCGGTCGTCGATCCGCAGGTCGAGCAGCTTTCCCTGGCCCGTGACCACAGCGGTCACCAGCCGGTCGCCCGAGCCGGCGGTGTGCCGGGCGGCGGCAAGCCGGGCGTCCAGCTCACCGGCCTGCTGCTGCATCAGCCGCGCATCCCGCCTGGGTGCCGTCATGACCGCATCAGGAAGCGACGCATCCATCCCCTACTCCAGGTCCCGTCAACGTAACGGAACGTGCCCCACCCGGCACCCTACTGCGCCCCGGAGACCACGCAACCACAACCCGCACCAAGGACCGCGTGCCACCCGCCCGCGCGCCGCCGGCAGCGAAATCAACCGCCGCCCGTGCGCCCGGAGGCGGCCTCGACGCCACCATCTACCTTCGCGGCGAATAAGATGCTCCGACGGCGTCAGCGCTTCTCTCAATCGATGTCGGGCCGACCCGGGTTCGGTCAGCCGATGCCGAGCATCGACTTCGCGGTGGTCCAGCGTCCAGCATCGCCGCCTACCCCGCAGCCAGGGTGACCTGACCGGCGCACACCGCCTTCTTCACGGCATTCTCGACGGGGGTCCTTGCTGTAGGAGTTCTCGTCACCGGAGTGCGGCACCGACCCGGCCGAGCGCGAGCACGCCGTCGTGTTCCGGCACGCGGTAGCTCGCTGGCTCCGCGCGGCCGAGGCGGCCAGCGGACCGCGGATCGTCCGGACGGCGAAGCGGTACCCGTCGTGCCGGACGGAGAAGCCGGTCGCCCAGTTCGGCCGCAACTCCGCCCGGCCGGACGGGCTCCAATCGGTCTGTCGGGGCGGACCTGCCGATGACTGGACTTCAGGGCCTCCCAGAGCGACGCACACGCCAGTACTTCACGCCCTCCAGCGGACGTCGAACGCACCGGTCAGGCTCCGCCGATGCGCCTCAGCTCGTCCCGATTTCAGACTCACACTACAGGCAGATTCGAACAGCGAAGCCCACCTTGTCGGTCACGAACTTGTTCACCGCCCTCCAGGCTTCTCCCCGCCCAGCCGGCCGCCGCCCGCCGGTGCCGCGAGCGATGAGCAGAAACTCATCGGTGATTTCGGAAGACCGTTCAGCGATTACGCCGAACAGACCAGTCCCCCGATGTCGCGGCCAAGATTTCGCATTCGGCACGAAGCGCGTGGCGGCGAATACGTTCGGGGAGTGACACCAGTCAAGACAGTGGTCGGTCTCACCAAGGCCAGGTGGAACGTCACCGAGGACGTTCTCCCCTGGCCCGCAACGGATCGTACGGACTGGCCCGCAGCGCCTGCAGTGGCACGTGCGCCGGCCCCATGAGTGCGAAGTTCAGCACGTGCGACCTGTCGAGATAACGCTGACCTTCCGTCGCTGCACGTAGTGTTCCGTGTGTCCGGCGGCTTGTCGTCTGCACGATCGCCACAACGTGTCGCCCGACGTTCATGCACCCGCGGCGGGCATATTATTCAGCGCCGGAGAGGACAATTACCACAATACCGACCGGTATGTATGATCCACAGTGGATTCCTGCAGATCGTGAGCTTGTTCACAGCAGTCGCACAGCCAACCAGTTGGAGAATTCCCATGGCCCAGAAGGTTTCCGTCGAGATGCTGGACGACCTCGACGCCAGCCCCGCGACCCACACTGTTCCGTTTGGTCTCGACGGCATCAGCTACGAGATCGACCTGTCCGACGACAACGCCGCCGCCCTGCGCGACGCGCTCGCCCGCTTCATCAGCGCAGGACGCAGGACCGGCGGCCGCAAGCTGCGCGTCGCAACCGGCCAGGCAACAGTCGGCACCACGGACCGCGAACGCTCACGCGCGATCCGCGCCTGGGCCAGCGAGAACGGCTACGAGGTCTCCGAACGGGGCCGTCTCTCCTCCGAGATCGTCACCGCCTACGACGAAGCACAGCAGCAAGCAGCCGAACCAGCCCCGGCGCCGGCCCGCAAGCGCGCACCGCGCAGGAAGGTCGCCGCCGCGAAGAAGTAGCGCCCATGACAGCCGACCGCTGGGGAGAGATCGCCGTGGTTACTCGGTCGGCCTGGTCGCCTGTCCACCGGCCGCGGGGACGCTGGCCGGTCGAATCGAACTCCATCTCGACGGTACCGAGGTCGGCGCCGTCACCGCGAGCCCGTGCGCGAGCTGCCGGACGGCCACCCTCGACTACGTCCATGTCGCCGCCGGGTGTCGGCGCTTGGGCTTCGGCCGGACACTGGTGGCGGCTGCGGTAGCTCGTGCCCCGTCCTACCGGTGGACGGCGCCGCTACCGGACGGCCCGGTGGCGCAGTCGTTCCGAGCCCGGATCGCCATGCGCCGACCTGGTCAGCGCTGCATCCACGCCGGCGCGGTCGATCTCACGCGGTGAGGGCCAGCGGAGCGAGTGGTAAGCAGCTGTCGGGGAGTGCCCGCAGGAGGGAAAGGGCGCGGAGGAGTACCTGAACTCCAGTAGTCTGGACGGCTATGGAAGTTGAGAGGTTCCCGTCACCGCCTTTCCTGCTCCGGACTCGCCGGTCCTGGGCATGATCATCGAAGGTGCCGTGGCGGCGTATGAGTCGGGCGAAGCGGATGTCCGGGTCGCCGTGACGCACGCAGCGGTGCATGCCTGGTACGAAGGCCACATCCCGGGTGAGGACGTGTGCCCTGGATGTGACTTTCGAGGCGACTTGCCCAAGCAGCACTGGCGAGGGGTGGACAACCGCGACGACTTCGCCGGCCAGCATTGGAGTCGGAAGCCGCCTCAGCCTCAATGAGTTGAGACGTACTTCCAGCGGTCATGCAGCAACTCGCTGGCCGGGTAATGATCCTGATCACCAGGTTCGCCAGCGTCGGCGGTGCGACACCGACCGACCATAAAGCCTCGACATCGGCCAACCGGCGGCCACATCGTTTGTCAGGGCCTTCTACGTGGGCCCCGGCACCACGCCGGCGCGTCACTGCCAACGTGGTGCCCAGCCCTGCGATTGGACTCCAGCGAAGCCGAGGGCGTTACGTATGCGATGGCCCGTTTTGGGCGCGGACCCGCGCCACCAATGTCCGCGATGTCGTCGCGCCGACCCGAAGCTGCTTCCGCAACGTCTCCGCGGAGATGGGACGGCCGTGCCGTCTCCAATGCTCGGCGTCCGCACGTAGCGCCCGCTCCACGAGCTCCTCATCGAGACACGAGACACGCGCCATCGCAGTCTCCAACTCCTCGAAACCCGGCTGGACCACCCGCCCGCGCATCTCCCGGTTGGCGCTGTCAGGCTGGACGTCTGAGGAAGCCGCGGCTGACCGGACCGACTCGGAATCGGCATTCACAGCAGTCAGTGCTCGAAGAAGACCAGGCCCCGTCTCAGCCCAACCGATCAGCAGCAGTGGGCCGATCGAGTCGAATGCCGCCTTACCCCACTGGCCATCACACACCGGATCGGCGACGTTCAACAGCAGGGTCACGATGCTGGCCGCCAGCAGCAACCGCCGCGCCGGCCGCACAATGTCATCGTCGGCTCCGGACAGCGCAAGATGCCGCGTACCCACCAGCAACCCCAGCACCGTCAGGTCGACAGCCGGCGCCACCAACGGCGCTACAAACACCGGCACCTGGAGCTTCAGCGCCAGGTGCAAGACGTTCCCAAACCCGAACAGGAACGTAAGCCCGATGACCAGGCCCATGACGACCGTGACGAATCTAGATACCGTCTGAGTGTTGGCAGTCACGATGAGTCCACACATCCGACACTGGCGCCGAAGTTCACCTCGGCCGCCAGAGCAAGACCGAATGGCTCCTGCCCGGCCTGGCTCACATCCCTGAATGACCGCGAAGGACACGCGGACCAAAGATCAACACTGCGGGATCGCGAGCTACAGGAGATGCAGTCACCCGCCCACTCCCAGACAGCGTCCCCAGCGCCGCCGAATCCAGATACGTGTCAGCCCGCCGCTGCCCGCACGCCTCCCCGCGACGCAGGCCGACATGGGCGATCAGATGGAGCAACGGGTAGAGCGGATCGTTGACCGTGTAGTCGAGGAACCGGCCGGTTTGCTGCGGGGCCGATGCCCAATGTGCCTGACCACTTGCCGATGGGCAAGCTGTCTATGGTGAAGGCGGAGGTCGCGAAGCAGGCTGTTCACTCAATGGTGACTATCTGGCAGGCCACAGTTAGTCCACGTGGACGCCGTCGCCGTCCTCACGGTGTAGAGACAGCAGAAAGTGCTCGACGGAATCACTTAGGCGGTAGAGATGGGAATCAGTCGGTGCGTCATGTATATGGAAGTATATGACACCCGAGTTGGACGGCCCGACGCCGATGGCAAGGTGGTTGTCACTGCCATCGTTGGCAATGGGTACTACGTCGTCGGGGAGGGTGTCGCGGGTATCCTCGAAAGTCTGTAGCAGTTCTGCACTGTCGAGGAACCAGCCCACCATAACGTCGTGGCCGTAGCATGGGTCATGGTAGAACGCCCCGTTCGGGAAGCGGAACCCGTTGTAGCGCTGGGACAGGCGGCTCAGCATATCCGGCGTCTCGCCCCCGGTGCGTTCGCTGATCTCGCGCCACACCTGCTTGTCCGTCGGCGCAGGGGCACTGTCGCCGAGCGATGTGATGCCCAGGTCAGCGAGGTGTGCCTCGATCTGCTCGTACTCCATGTGCAGCTCCTCAGCCTAGGCCCGTGGTGGGCAGCACAACGCTCGGTGTGTCCGTAATCTACGCATTCTATTCGCGGGGATAGATGGCAAGGTCGGTGTGCTGCACCTTGTGCAGGTCTCGCGGGATGAGCTGGATCCGGTTGCCGCCGGCGTGATGCGGTCGAAGCCCGACCCCGCCGAACCCGTCCGGCGCTTCGCGCAGCCACTCCAGGGCAGCATTGGCGCGCGCGGTGCGGCTACCGCCCGGAAGCAGATTCTGCCGCTCGGCGATCGCTACCCGAATCTTGATCATGTCCTGGGCGTGTACACCGGTCAGGCCTGATACCACGATCTCGCCCTGTGACCACGGGCTGAAGTCCACGACGCCCCCGTTGAAGAAGATCGCGTTGGCCTCGCCGGTATTGGAGCGTCCGACCACGCGCATCACCTCCGGCCGGTCGTCAATCCAACCAGAGTTACCGCGAACCCCCGTCCAGCGGCCGTGATTGACCGGACCATTCCAACTGCGGGAGGGGGACCAGCCTTCCTCGGCGCCGGAGACCTGGCCAGTGACGCCGACGGCGGGTCTACTCGTCATCGCTGGCGCAGGCAGCGTCCTCGGTGCCGAACCGCCCAGAAGGAGCGGCGCCGCAGCACCGGTGTGCCCGGCCGGACCTGGAGTACCCGACGTCCTCCCAGGCGGCAAGCTCGTGGTCGAGGCGTCCGTCGGCCCCCACGAATCGGTCGCCGGGTCGAACACCATCTCGATGACTGCCGGCGGGGGTGGGGGCGGCGCTCGTACACTGCCCACCGGCGCGACGACAACCTGTCCGTCGGGTGTGATGGCCACGATGCGGAATGTGGCACCGTCGGAGGTTTCGAACGTCGAACCGACGAGCTCGGCGTTGCCCAGCCGCACCGTCCTCGCTCCGCTACGAGCGCCGAGCAACATCCCCAGCGGTATCGCCAAGGCCCAATCGCTGCCCGAAGGCAATCCGCGACGCCAGATCATCCTGGCCTGGGGACTGTGAAAATGGCTGCGTAACAGCAGAGTCAGCAACGACTGCGCACCCAACGACACGGCGGCGTTGGCGCCACCGGCGATGGCTCCCGTGACCAGTCCGGCGTTGACCGACTGTGGTGCGAGACCGATGCCTCGCACCGCGGCTCCACTGAGCTTGCTGACCGCCGATCCCGCGCCGCGGGTAATCGCCGCCGTCAACAGCGCTCGCCAGGCAGCACTTCGCAGAATGCTCTCGCCCTCGTTCCAGGAGATGTCACCACGCGTGTAGGCGCGGGAAACGGCCGTGGCAGCGTCATGGAATCCGAAGGACAACATCTGCTCCCCGGCGTCGACCACCGCGACCGCGCCGGCGGCGATGAACGCCACGGTGCCACTGATGTAGTACCACCCGCCGCGGGCCCAATGCGCCAGCCCATGACCGGCCAGCTGCGTGCCCGCTGCCTCATTCATCATGCCGAGACTGTCCCCAGCCGGGTTGGTCGTGTGCCATTGCTCAGCCTGCGCAAGAACGGGCGTGAACATTGTGTGCAGTTGCCGAATCCGTGCCAAGGCAGCTGTCATGGTCGTCCGTTGCGCTCCGCCACGGGCGGTGAACTGAGCTATGAGTTCCTGGTCCAGTCGCAGTCGGTCGGCGACGCCTCGCACCACATTCAACGCCTGATCGCGCGGGTGTGCCGGAACTTCGGCAACCATTCGCGCTACCAGCTGCTCCACCTCGGCAAGTTCCTCGGTGATCGAGGCTACTGGGTCGTCCTGCACGCTGGTCTGCTGACGCGGATCCTCCCGCTCGCCACGAACCAGGTCGACGTAGCGCTGCTTAAGCCGGATATTCTCTACCCCCAGCGCAGCTCGGTAGTCTTCGTTGAGGACCAGTGGAGCCGCCTCCCGCTCGTTGGCAGCCAACCGAGCTGTGACCTGCTGCAGCGTGAGTCCGGTGATCTCGTCTGCCGACATTATCGTGCGCTGGACGACGCCCGCCGATGCTCCAGACTGATTGGTGTTCCGCTGCGCAATCGTCGCTGCCACGGCTCGATTGCCCGCCAATGCTTGGAGCCGCAGCACCGCAGCAATGCTCGCCGGACATTCCCGCGGTGATCGCTGCCTCTCGGCAGCGCACCGGCCCTGTACGGGTTGTTGCGCCGCAGGAGCCTCAATGCGCGCCTCCATTGCGCCGAATATGCCAGCCGTCACCGAGGTAGACAACGTTCGTAAAGCCGTTCTTGCGGGCAGCACAGGGTGCCCTCGCAAACCCCCCTCAGGAAAACAATCACCCAGCTTCAGATGATCAGCCGGGTGACACTCACGCGCATATCACGGTCGGGCGCTGCGCCGGTCGAACAGCTGGTCCGCCTTCTTGACCACGCCTGTCGCGGCGAGACCGACGGGCAACGCGCGTGTGTGATCGTTCTCCATTTTGATCTGCATCGTTCCGTGGGTAGATGTCTGCTGCATGCGGTCGGCGAACGCGAGCATTGCCCACCGGCGGCCGTGGGCGAATCCGGAGGAGAGGCACCACGGGAAAACGACACCGAGGGGCGGCTTGACGAAGTCTTCAGCCGTGGCGACGATCCCAGAGCTGGCGTAGAGCAGCGGCTGATCGACGTGAATGCCGGACCGCGCTTGACAGCGACAGTTTCGATCTTGTCCCTTGCGGTCCTGCGAGGCGTTGGCACTGCAATGCCGGCACCGGTGGCTGCACGGTCGCTGTCCTTTACATCGGTGATTTTCCACCGAAATATGCCCGCCTGGGTGGAACGGTGCTGGCCTCCCCGGATCGCTACCTCCTCCCAGTCGGCCCGGCATGGACCTATCTACAAGCGGAGGTAGGTTCGCTGCCCTGCACGCGTCCCTGAGCCTGGGGCGCTGTTCGCACGATCGGGTCTATCGGCAGCCCCCAACAGGCAAGCAGTCGGTCCGTGCGTGATCGGCGGTCGTTGCTGGTCAGAGCTGGTGTGGGGTGCGGCTTTGTCGCGCGTCTAGAGGCGGATTGCCGAGGTTGATCGCGCGCTGAGTTGTGCTGAAGGTTGGCTGCCGTGCCTGCTTTCACCGTTCAGCCGATCACGTTGCGGGACTACCAGCGCGACGCGGTGGAGCGGATCGTGGACGGTCTGGGCGAGGGCGGCCGTGGCCAGTTGCGCATGGCGTGTGCCACGGGGAAGACGTTCGTGACAGTGGCGGCCGCGCAGCGGCTCATCGCCGCGGGCGCTGTGGTGGTTGTGCTGTGCCCGACACTGGATCTTCTTGGGCAGACGTTGCGGGTGTGGAGCCGTCATCTCGCGGTCACCGCGATCGCGGTGTGCAGTGATGACGACGTCGCCGCCGCGTATTCCTCGCCCCGATGAACTGGGCTGCGCCGCCACGACCCAGGTCGGCGAGGTCGCAGCATGGCTGACCCTGACCGCGCACCATTCCCGCCGCCGGGTGATCATGGGGACGCACCGATCCGCCGAGCGTGTCGCGCAGGCGTTGCGCGCCACCGGCACGCGGGCCGAGCTGCTGGTGGTGGACGAGGCGCACAACACCGCCGGACGCGGCGACAAACAGGTCGCCCTGGTCCACGACGAGGACGGGTTCCCGGCGCGGCGGCGGCTGTACGCGACCGCCACCGCGAAAATCACCGGCAGCGCCGAGGACGTCGACACGCTGCTGTCGATGGACGACGCGGTGTTCGGCCCGGTCCTGGCGACCTACCCGCTGGCCCGGGCGATCGCGGAGGGCTGGGTCGACGACTACCGCCTGGCGGTGGTCGGGATCCGACGGCACGAGTCGCTGCGTTTCCTGCAGTGGGCCGCGCTGGCGCAGGCTGCCCGGCGGTACGAGCTGTGCCGGATCCTGGTGTTCACCGGGTTGATCGCCGAGGCCGCGGACTTCGCCCGCACCCTGCCGCACGTGCTGGACCTGCTCCCCGCCCGGGACCGCCCGCCGGGGCGGCTGACCGCCGGGCACGTATCGGGGCGGATGAGCGGGCAGCAACGCCGGCTGCACCTGCAGCACCTGGCCGAGCCACCGCAAGGCGGGTGGACCGTGCTGGCCAACGCCCGCTGCCTCAGCGAAGGGGTCGACGTCGACGCGGTCGCCTTTCGCCCGGCCGTCGAAGTCGACCATCCGGGTCGTGCAAGCGGTCGGCCGGGCGCTTCGCCGCCACGCCGGCGGCAGCGGAACGGCGATCGTGCTGGTGCCGATCCTGCTGCCCGACGATGCTCAGGAGCTGACCGAGGTCGGCAGTACCGGCGAGTGGACCACGCTGTGGCAGGTCCTACGTGCCCTGCACGACCACGCGACCAGCCACCCCAGGCACCTCAGCGGAGGACCCGGCCGACGCGAGCCTCGTCGCGCCGACCGCCTGCAGCAGACCCGGACCGACCTCCGCCCAGCCGATCAGCAACAGCGGCCCAACGGCGTCGAACGCTGCCTTCCCGGACTGGCCCGCGACAAGAGGCTCTGCCACGTTCAACGCGAGGGTCACCACGCTCACGAAGATCAGCAAGCGACGAGCCAGCCGGATCACCTCAGCGCTGGCGCTCTGCGTCGTCAAGTGCCGGATCGCGACCAACAACGCCCCCACCGACAAGTCGACCGCCGGAGCAACCAACGGCGCGAACCACACCGGGACACCCAGAGGCACCGCAAGAGCAAAAACGTTCCCGAAACCGAACAAGAACGTCAACCCTACGATCACGCCCACGATCGTTGCCACTGTCCCCACCACCGGATCGCGCGTCTCCCCCATAGACGTCACCGCTGCCACCGAGCCCACGGCACCCGACTAACGCACCTCAGCCGGCCCCGAGAACCCAGTCGCCATGTCAAGCAGCTGCTAGTCCGCGCCCATCCGGAGACGCTCATGACCTCGGCGAACTCAGCGACAGAATCCGACACCTGCGAGCCCGAGACGAGCCCGAGAGGTCTCAGACACGACGACACTCCCCGACATCCACGGTCGACGACGGAACGCTCTGAGCAGACGAAAAGGTCTTGTCCGGCATCACTCGACACCATCCGATACACCAAAGTTCGGACTCTTAATCAGCGGGTTCAGATACCGCTGGTCTTCGGAGCTGGGCCAGCACAGCCTCGCCGATCCTCGGACAGTCGCAGGCGCACTTCCACAGCGCGCTTCGTGCGAACGCCCTTGACAAGCCGGGTCACGAGCGACTCCAGCGATATCCCGACGGCAACCACTTACCGTCCTCACATCCTCGTGATCGATCACGGCTAGACTCAATCATGTTCAGTTCGGCACGCTAGACGCCGTTGAACGCTGCCTCGCCCTCCCGCTGCGAGATGCTCTTGGAATAGTCATGGCAGACCGCCAAGTGAGCCAAACCGGGACAGGCCTCACAGATCCCGCCGGTGCTGCGTTCGTTGAATCGTGGCCTTCCACATCGAACAAGGCTGCCGACAAGATCGTCACGTCGCTGCTCCTTCCGGAGAGAAGGCGCAGCACCGAGCCGGTGATCCCGTTGCCGGTTGCTGAGCTCGGCCCGCTAATGGACGGTGGTTCGATCGCCTTCAGCCTGGTAAAGGTCGGCGGAAACGGCGTCGTGGCAGCGCGGATGGCACCGCAGCAGCTGGCGTGGCCTCCAGGGCAGGCGCTGCGCTTCTCGGTGTCCTCGGGTCTGCTGATCGTGGCGCCCGGAGAGAAGCCGACGGCTGCATTCGTGCTGCCGACGATGAATCTCACTCTGCCGGCGCGGTTGCGGTCGCGGTGCCGCGTTCGCGCCGGCGACCAGGTTTTGCTTGCCTCCGTGGTCGAGCACAACCTGCTGGTCGTCTACCCGCAGCACGTCCTCCACACGATGCTCGCGACCTACCACGACACGCTGACCACCACTTCCGGGAACCCCGGCAATTGACGCCTGCAGCGGGCGCAGTCTCCGTGACTGCGCCCGCTGCCACTCACTCCGTTGCTGACCTCTGTGGACGAGCTGGCGCCAACGGATGTGGCTCGCCGGTGAGCGCGGCCAGTGCTTCGGCCACCTCGCTGATGTCAGCTTTGACGTAGGTGGTGGTTGTCAGGTCGCTGCCGGACTCGGCATGTCCTGCGTAGGCGCGGGCGACGCCGATGCCGAAGTTGCGTTCGACCCAGGTCAGTGTGGTGTGGCGCAGCCAGTGGGCGCTGACCTGTAGTGCTCTGGCCCAGTCCAACTCATTCTGGACCCGACCGAAGATGTAGTCGTAGCGGCGCTTGGTGATCGGCTTGCCGGTGGCGTAGCGCAGCAACTGGCTCTCCGGCTGGCCGTCGCCCCGCTCGTCGAAGTGTGCGAGGAGATGCTGCATCAGCGTGGGTGAGACCGGTTGCCAGCGTTCGGTTTCGCCTTTCTCCCGCAGCAGGATCGTGCATTGGCTGCGGTCTAGGTCGCGGCGGCGCAAGGCGAGCGCGCCGCCGCGTCGACAGGCGCTCTCCTCGTGCAGCCGGCAGAGGAGCGCATCCAGCTCCGGGTCGTCGCCTGTGCTGGTCACGACGTCATTGAGTTCGTTGATCCGATCGGAGGCGAGGGCGCGGCGGGTGGAGGCGTTGCGCCGTGGCTTGGTGACCCGCATGGCGGGGTTGGCCCGCTCGTCGAGGCGTCCGTCGTTGACCAGGTCCTTGTAGAGACAGCGCATGGCGGCGACGAAATTCTCCGCCGCATTGCGGCCACCGCGGGAGTTGCGGCGGACACGCGCGGTGCTGCGGACGTGCTCGGCCATCGCCTTGATCTCGGTGGCCGTGGGACCACAAGCGGCGCCTCCGCGCCGCCGAAGCGGCCGATGCCGATCACGGCAGCCGTCCCGCGGGCGTGGGTCGTGCAGATCTCGGCCGGATATGAGGACCTGAGCACCACGGTACCGATTGCGAACGTGAACAACAGGTTTCCACCGCCAGAGCTGCCACGCCTGAGAGCGCCAGCGGCAGGTAGCTGGCCAAAGTCATGAGCTCGATCCGCTCGCCCGCCACGGCCGATGACGGACGGCGGAGCGCGCCGATGCCGAGGGGCGGCCCCAAATTTGAGGATCACGGGTCAGGTATCTACTCACTACCCGCCCCCGCACCCTCGTCCGCCACTCCATCTGCGGCCGCCTCGAGATCGGCTGACCATCCCTCCTTCCCTTCACGACGACCGCACCCAGGGTTCACGTCGCTTCCACATGCTGGCCCCCACCATTCTCACCTCGTCGAGCAAGGCAGCGGATACGTCGATGAACCGCCTGACCGTGCTGATCGGAGAGGCGAATGCATGAATCCGGATGTTTACCACAAGGCCGCTGGTCCTTCATCCTCCGAAGGCAACCACGGTTCTTCGGCGGCGGGCATCAGTCGATGCCCAAGCAGTGCTGCTTGGAATTGGGTGACGTCTTCAGCATACCTTTGAACAGTCTCATTCCAACTGCCTTGGCGGACATCACTCTCCTGAAGACGTTGCGCCTCACCAGGAGATCCGAGGGCTTCAGTACCTTCAAACCGTGGGTCGCCAGGCAACTCCAGAAGATCACCAGGAAGCATCTCTGCGAGGCGGTAGACAACCGCAGGTGACGAACGACCAAGGTTCTCGTCACTGACTAGGCGCAGCTGCGCTGCTGCGATCTCCTCTTCCGTGACGTGATGCAGCCAGCTCACAGTGATCCACCTCCATCCGCGTCTCGAACCAGTCTATCGAGCGCATGGTGATGGAAAACATCGAGCAACTGGTGGTCGTCATGGGTGGCAAGCCGGGACCGTCCCAGCTTGGCCAGGAGCTTAAGGCCAGCTGCACGCTTCACAGCCGAGTCGTCAAGTGCAAGCTCAGCTGCCCAGGTGAACCTGCGCCACCACTCCTCGCGCCGAGCGGCGTCCTCACGTTGAAAGGTCGACCGATCGTTCGCGCGGACTCCGAGCCGGGCACCCACGAACCCGCCGGTTGTCGCAATCAGGCCCACCGCAGCGGTTACCACCACTTGCCACCAGGTCATCTGCCCCCTGCCCTACTCCGAGCCCCGCCGAGACCAGCGACACATCGTAACCAAAGCACCGTCTTGACCGGTATCGCGGAGGTGGCCCATGAAGCCATCTCCATACAACCCGCTGCCCATGAAGTACTGCGTTGAACTTGCCCTATCCCCTCAGCTGTCTACAGCAGTGAATAGCTTCAGTGCATAAACCGCGAATGAGTGACTCCGCAAGAAATTCGCAACTTCGCGTTACTATGCGAAGCCTGCGCGCTACAAGGGGAGCCGCCGGCTGCGGCTTCCCCGAATGGCACTCAATGTCGTTCGCGCAGGTGATCTACGCGTCCGCATGGTCCAAGCGCGATTACCCCGCAGCCTTCTGCGCTGGCCTGCTGCGCGCCCGGCTAATGGGCTTCTATGGCGCACAGTACCCTGGTCGCCGAGGCGATCGTCCCGAACGCCACGTGAACGGCCCTTCACGAGCATCGGCCACCTGACTGGCCTGGTGCAGCTGAAGAAGAATGCCGCCGAAGCTTTGCCCACCGCGGGCGCGCTCGATGGCTTCGGCGGCACCAGGACCTCTGGGCCGTTGGCGCAGCCGCGGCGGGCCTTTGGGCCACCAGCAATGTCCCTGGATAGCCACCCTGTCGAGTACCTGCGGGAGCTGCTGACCTCGGGCGGTGCGATCACTGTCGCCGAGCACATGCGGACCGAGGACGGAACCCGGGTGTTGCTCCGTACTCCGCTGGCAACCCGCACGGGGGCAGGCGGACCCTTTGAACCTTCTAATCGACAACTCGGGCCTGCCGCACGATGCGTTCCGCGGCCACTGTTATGTGATGGTCGGGCCCCAGCAGTTGTTCACATAGTTCAAGCGATTCGCTGAGGTCTTGCCTGCCCAGCCTGGTGTGAACGGGCGCTCGCATGCCAAAGTTGAGTACCAGGTCCTCCGCAATCGTCGCTGCCGACGAGTTCCCCAGCGCTTGCTGCCTCTCGTCGAGCAGCAGGTTGAATACGTCCGCCGCAGTGTCGCGGTCTCCGGCCAGGGCGGTGTAACGGACGAACTGCAACCGCGTCAACAGGGTGACCTTGTGTTCCGCGCCCAATATCCGCGCACGATCGTCCGCCAACTGCTGGAAGAGTTCGGCAGCCCGTCCCGGGTCACCCGAGCGACCGGTGAACTCCGCGACGAGGTGGCGGGTCCGGAGCGTCCTCGGATCGGCTGAACCGAACACTTTCTCCCGGCGCGGGAGCAAGTCAACGGCAAGCTGGAGGGCCTCGGCGGCATCGCCGTGATGGCCGATCGATGTAGCGACTTGCTGCAACGTCGCAAGGGTATGCGGGTGTTCAGCTCCGAGCTCTTGCACTTGATCGGCGTGAAGCTCGTCGAACAACCGTTGGGCCGAAGAGAAGTCGCCCATTTCTGCGATACAGCGGGCGTGCCAGTATCGTTCTTCCAATGTATCGGGGTTATTGTTACCCAGCGACGCGCTGTAGTGCTCCACCAGCTGCCGGAACCGCTCCGCCGCTTTTGGCAGATCTCCGGCCAGCCATGCATGTCGGGCGTGGTGGCGGCGAAGGTGCAGGGTGTCGACGTGCTCCGGGCCGAGCTGCGCAGCGGACCGCTCTAGCAGCTTCGCCATGATCCTCGCCGCGCACGCGTGGTCGCCTGAACTTCCGATTGCGCACGCCCATGATTCCTCGGCATGTTCGACGGCGTGATCTGCAGCTTTGCGGTAGGCCAGGACAGCGGCGTCGGGCTGGTCGCGCAGTTGAGCTGCCTCGCCGATGTGATGGGCCTGCTCTGGCGTGGCGTGTTTGACGATGGTCTCCCACGTGCTGAGCGGCACGCTGTCGAGTTCGGGCAGGTCAATCAGGTAGTCGAACGCGAGGTAGTAGCCATCGCTCCCGGTCGGGAGGAGCAGGCTGCTCGCCCCGTGGCTCGCCGAAGTAGCCCAAGCGATCGCGTCGTCGATGGGTTCCGGTCGAAGGAGGGCACCTCCACGACGCGTCAGATACATCTCCGACAACTCACGAAGCAGCTCGATTGCCACCGGCTCATGCATACCCGCCCGCCGACAGTCGACGGCAGCAGCAATCAAGCTCGCGGCACGCGGGTGCGCACCAGGACGCCAGGCGTTATGCCACTCCCTCGCCAGTTGAGGACCGGCTGCCAGAACTTCCGCCAGCCCGAACTGAGCGGTCTGCCGGAGCGCGGCACTGATACGAGGGTCGTCGGCGAACGCGTTTGCGCGATCGAGTTCTGCCCGGGTCCAGCGTCGTTGCATGTCCACGACCTCGGCCAGCTGCAGGACATCGCGTGCGACGTGCCAGGACTCACGCTCCGAGCTCGACAGCGACGGCTCCTCGCGTAGGCTGAAGCGATCGAATTCAGCGGTACGTAATGTCGCCAGGATTAGGATGTTTCGAGCCGGGTAGTCCACCATTCTTGACACCAGGCCGGCGGTGATCCCGCCCGCGCCGAGGAATCGCTCGAGGTCGTCCAGCCACACCACGCAGCGCCTTTGTTCGGCGACTGTCGGAACGACCGAGCTCAGGGACTCCCGCGCGACCGGCGCGATCAGGACGTGGTCGGGGATGGACGCTCGCATCGCCTCGTATGCCGCACGGGACTTGCCTGCCGTGGATTCACCGACGACGAGGACGAAACCACCCCGCTTGACGACGTCGGTGAGGCGAGCATGGACGTCGCGGGGTACGTAGGGCGGCACTCGGTCCAGTTCGCCTGCGTCCCGGTCCGCTACGAGGGCTGCCGCCGGATGGATGCGAAGGGAAACCGGGTCGTCGAACTCTCGTACCCGCCGCAACCGTCCGGACGGCGCGACAGTGGCGACGTGACCAGGGAGCTCGTCGCGATGCTGCGCTCGTTTCTCGAGTACCGACGTCCCCCGCCCGCTGACCAAGCCGAACAGCGCCGCTGCCAACGTAGAACCAATAGCTACTGCGACCGGACCCGAGAGCCACCTACTCACTGTGAAACCAACCATCACGCTGAGAACGGCCGCGAACCCGATCAGCACCCAGCCTTTCGCTCGCCGCGCACAATCCCTCAACCAGATCACAGTGGCAACCCATCTTGCCTCGCCCATGGACACCCGATAGTGCGGGAGCCGGCGGCCGGTAGGTAGCCGCCGTTCAGACGACATGTCATCGCTGTCCCGGAGTACGGCATGCGCGGGACGCCGCCATGAGCCGCGCCAAGCTACTCAACGGGCGCCTTGGACACAGGCAGGCGGTCCTACTTCGACTGCTCGTCGCGCGGGCCCTGGACGGCCGCGAGCGCGACGGCCAACTTGTTCTCCCCGTCGCCGGATTTGGCGTAACCCAGGCCGATGAAGTGCCGATTCTCGTGCTGCCGCAGCCAGTCGGTGCCGTCGCCGTTGCGGATCGGGACGGCAACGGCGATCTTGCTCACCTCGGCATATTTACTCGGAGCCGGAACGGCGAACAGGTGGTTCGATCGCGGCTGGACCGGAATGTTGATGACCAGCACGCCCATGTCGTTCCCGCGGTCGATCCACTCGACCGTCACCTCGCGCAGCGCGGGCAGCACACGGGCCGCGATGTCCTGGCGATGCTGGTCGAGGTTGTCCAGCTGGCGGAACCGGGTTGAGGGCATCGACGGTCTCCTAGGAGCCGTCCTGTAAGTCATCGGATCCAGAGGATGATCACGGCGATGGCGAGTTCGGCCTGGTAGTAGGCGGCGCGTTAGGCGTAGCGGGTGGCCAGGTTGCGGAATTGCTTGAGGCGGTTGAAGCAGCGTTCGACCACGTTGCGCTGCTTGTAGACCCTCGGCATCGAAAGCCGGTGGACGCCCACCGTGGGCTCAAGGTCTCCGGCCCCACGGGCCACTACATCTGCGTGGCTCATCCCAATGGACGCACGGCCAGGGCCAGCGGTCTTGGAGCACGCAACTGAAACACAACGGCGACGAACGGCGACAGTAAGATCATGTTCAGGAGCGATCGATCCAGGCTGCTGCCGTGGCTGCGATGACGTCAGCCGAGGTTGCCGGCCCGGTCTGGTGCGAGCCAGGCCTGGATCTGAGGGGGGGGCGGTACCCTCTCTCGGTCGAGTCGCCGGTGATGGGCATGGTGGACACGCTGGTACCGGGCGTGTCGACGCTGACCACACTGGCTCGGTACTACTCCCTCTACTGGGCACTCGCCGACGTCGCGGGGCGGCGGGACTGGGATACCCGCACGTGCCAGACGGTTCTCCGCCGGTCGGAAGTCGCTCTTGCCCTGGTCTCCCGCGGCAAGACGATCGCCGCGCACGGAGCCGACCGGGTCGAAGCCATGGTCAGCCGAGGACAGATCGACGAACTCGCCGAAATCGGCCGCACCTCCTACTCACCCCGCCCGTGGGGTTTCTGGTCGCAGTACAACGGGCCCAGCGCCGTCTTGGGCACGGTCACCGTGGAAAGCGGCGCCCTGCGGCCCGGCCCCCGCGGGTGTCCCCCCCGCCGTCAGGGAGATGTTCCGGCCCCTGCTGGAGCTGGCACACGACCGTCCAGTCCACCCCGACGACGTCGCTCGCCTCTCTGGACTGGCGATGGACGCGAACGAAGCCGCGGACCTCGGGCCGCTCCGTGACCTCATCACTGCCTCCCGCGACGGCCGGCACGACCCGCAGGAATGGACGGGCAACGACCGAACTCGACTGTCGACGCTGCGGGTCCTGGCTCGCTCGGCCATGCTCCAGCCAGGTGCTTCCAGCTGGTCGGAGGCCCTTCACGACTGCGTCGCCTACGGTAACCGGATCCGAACCGACCCCGTCCTGTCGGCCGAAGACCGAGCAGAAGCGTGGCGCGGCACCCTCTTGCGGCGGCTGTCCGTCGGAGCCTGGCGGCGGTTGTGGGCAGCACTGGTCGAGCAGGTCACCACGCACGGCTCGGCGACCAAGGACGACCTCTACCAGTGGATCTCCGCCGAAGTGCCGACCATGACAGTGCGAGCCTTCCTGGCAGGGTGCCCGAGCCTCGTCGACGCCGAAGGAGAGCCGAATCCAGCCGAACGGCAAGTGCGCGACGGCCACACCGCCATCACGGCAGACCTGGCAGCGCTGCTGTTCGGGGGGCAGCGCAAGAACCAGCTCACGGGCCGTAGCCAAGCCGCCTTCCTCGGCCGTTACCCCGAACGGAAGCAGTTCCTCGATCCGCACTGGGTGTCCTACCGGCACCGCGAGCACGAAGGCCAGCCGATGGCCGAGCTTGCGCGGGCCTTCGTCGACGACATGCTCGCGCAGTCCCGACGAGTCGCGCTCCGCAAACTCCGGCTAGACGCTCAGGGGCGGATGAAGCTGTTCACCAAGCTGCACTAACGCAACGGCCAGTACTACGCGGCCGGCACGGAAGGTGCCGGCAACGTCGGGCTGCGCGTCGATCAGTTCGAGTTCATCGCCCGCCAGCTGGGACTTGCCGAGCGCAACGACACCGGTCTCGTGATCACACCACTGGCAGTGCAGGTACTGGAGCTGGCGGCATGAGTAAGGCCGCACACCAGTTCCATTCCCCGCTGACCTTGCTGCAGGAGTGGGACGGTCGAGCCGACGGCGCACCACTGCGCGAGTGCCTCGTCACCGGCTACACCCTCGACCTGGGCTTCTTCGAGCGACACTGCGTGCCGACCGCTCGCGCGCTGGGTGCTCGTGTCACCGTTCTGGGCGATGCGGGCAACGCCGTGCACGAGGCGGTCGACGTCCGACAGGCGGGCCGGATCTACCAACACGCCCACGTCGGCTGCACCGGTGCATTTCATCCGAAGGTCGTGATCTTGGCCGGTGACGACAACGTCTGGGCGGCGATCGGCTCCGGGAACCCGACCATGTCCGGCTGGGGTCACAACCACGAGTTGTGGCTCGTCCTGCGGGCTTCCCGGCACCGAGGGCCGGCAGCTATGCGCGATCTCGGTGCATGGCTTACCGAGTTGCCCCAAGTGGTCAAGATGCCGTCCTGGATCGCCGACACCGTGACGCACGTCGGACACTGGATCACCCCGGGCGAGCTCGACGGCTCCCTACCTGACCTGCGGATCTTCGGGAACCTGCGGCATTCCCTAGTCGGGCAACTGCCGCCCGGGCCGGTGCGCTCGCTGCGAATAACAGCGCCGTTCTTCGACGCACGCGGGCACGGCGTCCAGTCGCTGATCGACCGACTGCAGCCGCGCGAGGTCGACCTGGCACTTCAGAAGCGAATCACCCAGTACTCGGGAGAAGCCCTCGCCGCGGCCACCGCATCCGTCGCCCTCACCCGGTTCCGCTACCTGGACGAGGGACGTACCCGACACGGCAAGCTCGTCGAATGGACCGTCGACGACACGACGATCGCCATGACCGGCAGCGCCAACCTCAGCGCCGCCGCGCTCCTCGCCACCACCGCAGACGGTGGCAACTGCGAACTCGTCACCACGATGCCGGTGCCCGCATCCCTGCTGCCAGAAGGCACAGCCGTCGACCGCACAACCATCATCGGAAACAACACGATCCCCGTTGACTCACGCGCGCAGCAGCACACGCTCGTCGTGCTCGGCGCACGACGAATACAGCACACGATCCTCGTCGAGCTCGTCACCACCACAAGCGCGCCGATCACCATCGAATCCTCACCCGACGGCACCCCCGGCACCTGGACACCCCTGCACGTCTTCACCACCACCAGCACAGCCGCCCAAGCCGTCAGCTTCGCGGCACCGGAAGCGCTCGGCGGCGCGGTCCGCGCCCGAGCCGAAGAACCAGGCGAACGTCTCGTCTCCCCCGTCGTCTTCCTCACCGACACAGCCCGATGCCAGCCCCGCGACGACACCACCAACCAGCCGCGGATGACGTTCATCGCCGAGGACGACACCGTCCTGACCGACGAGGTTCTCGCGCGCCGGTTCAACGCCGACCTGCTCCGGCTGCTCAGCCACGTCCACGAGCGCAAGGTGACCACCGGGGCCTCGGCCTTGCGTTCAGTCGCCGGCACGACGGCAACCGCGCTGCCGCCCGACGACCGGTGGGGTGTGTGGCTGGAGTCCGTGGAACGCAGCCTCGGCCCGCACCTCACCGGACTGCTATTTCCCGGCGTACTCGCCGCTCCCGCACTGGCGACCACAAGCTGGTCCGTCGATACCGACGTCAACGACACAGAGCTGGCCGAGGGCGAGAGGGACGACGCGGTCGAAGACTTGACCGAAGCCGCCTCAGCCGGCTCCGCACGGCTTGCACCCGACATTCCCGCGTCACAGCGAGCTCAGTACCGGTCCTGGGCTCGCCGGTGGACACGCGCCGCGACCGCCACACCGCGCCCCCCTCTCGAACTACGGATGCTCGTCACCCGCACTTACCTGGTGCTGCTCGCCTCCGCGGTATGGGGCGCCGATGAGAGATGGCGCTCCGACCTCGGCGACTTGACGCGCACCCTGGTGCCGGATGCCGCCGAGCAGGAGGACGTGCCTGGTCAAGCGCTCGACTTCGTCAGCTCGCTGATCGCCGTCTGTCTCGCTCTGCTGCTGCAGGACGCCACCCTCCACGGCGGTCGGGAACACGACATCATCGCCAGAGAAGCCTGGACCGACGCCGCCGAACTCGCCGCCTACGCCGACCCGAAACTCGCCGAAGAATACCTCCACGTTCCCGACAAGCCATACGCGCGCGTGCCCACCTGGAGCGAGGTCGAAACGGTCATCGACCTCGCCGCCACCGCAGCCGACGACCTCCACGCCGTAGACCGCGCAGC
This sequence comes from Amycolatopsis sp. NPDC004747, assembly GCF_053601335.1. Classification (NCBI taxonomy): domain Bacteria; kingdom Bacillati; phylum Actinomycetota; class Actinomycetes; order Pseudonocardiales; family Pseudonocardiaceae; genus Amycolatopsis; species Amycolatopsis sp. NPDC004747. The sequence continues at coordinate 220,525 of NZ_JBSGBQ010000003.1, forward strand.
ACTCGAAAACGAGGGCCTGCCCGCCCGCATGATCGACGGCGTGTGGGTCATCGACGGAGAATTCCGCAACCCGCGTCGCATGGCCGCCCGCGTCGCGACTCTCGTCACGTCCCCCTCCGCGGTCGTCGCACGAAACGCATCAAAGACAACCATCGTCCTGCGCGACGGCCGAACGCTCGCGATCGCCGAGTCGACCGCCCCGCGCTGGCGTGTCTACACGCTGTCTCCGATGAGCACACCCTTCTCTCTGCTCACCGGCGTTGAAGGGCTGCCCTCCGGTGGCAAGACATGTCCACTCAGCCCGATCCCGGCGGCAGTCCGAGCACTCACCGAGACAGCCCGAATCAACGAGCAGCTGCTCCAAGCCGCACTTCTCACGTAACCCGCCCTCGACGCGATGCCGGACGTTACCTGTCCATGTCGCTCCACGTCAGCTTGGGGCTGCTCTCGTGATCGTCAGGACACACGGCAGGGTTCGTCGCCCAGACTCCTCGAAGATCTCGTCTGCCTGACTGAGCAGGGCCTCCAACAAGGGCTCAGGGCCGACAAGCTTTCTCGCGTTGGCCTTCGGGTTGCGGCGACGCTGAACGCCGCGATGAAGTCTTCGGGTGCCCACAGGGAAGCACCGGGCAGGACTCGTGGATCATCGGAGTCTAAGGCTTGGAACTGTCCCGTTGCGACATCGGCTCGCAGATCACGCGTGAGCCGCCAGAAGGCATTGGCGTCACCGGCTACGGCCGACTGCAGTCGGTCGCGCTGTTGGCTGGCGAACGCGTCCGCGTGCTCCCACGGTTTCTCCTTCGGAGTGTTTCGACGCATAGCTTCTGCGAGCGTGCTGTCGAGAGCGACGCCGTCGAACGCCCAAGCGAAGTGTTCACCTTCCGGTGTGCCGCGCCGAGCGTAGGCAAGCTCGAACGTTGACGGGTTGTAGAGGTCTGCAACGCTGGCTGCGACCAGCCCCATGGCGTCTGCCTGCTTGTTCTCGCCGCTGCCGCGCAGGTCGTCAACTCGCCCGAGCAGCCAGGCGAAGTCACTGTCGTCGAGCAAATGTGTCCGATCGCCGCGTCGAAGCACTTGCGGAGCAGCCGATCCACGGCGGGCGGACTTCCATTCCCATAGGGCCAGGTGCGCGTGGTATCGATCAAATTCTTCAACCTCGGCAGCGAGCGCCAGGATCACAGCCTCGGCGAATGAACGCCTGACGGCGGTGCTGGACGTCGTGGGCTCCCCGCTCTCATCGACAAGGTCGGCGCCCAGAGGTACCGGCACTGTGGCCGACGCCAGAAGCATCCGAGAAACCTGCCGCGCGAGTGCCGGCAGGTATTCCTCGACGTTCGGTGACACCGTGATGCGGTCGAAGATTGGCGCGATCACATCGTCCAACGTCGGACTGCGCGAGAGGTCTGGACTGAAGTTGGTCGGCTCTGGCGTGTCGGAACCAGCAGGGGGCGCCAGAAGTTGGTCAACAAGGTGGGTGCCATGTGTCAGCAAGGCCGGAATGTCAGGTTCGGCGACGTCTCCGGGAAGGCGCCGCAGATGCCATCGATACATGCCGGTCGCCGAATTGGCGCGCACAGGGCGAAGATGCGGCAGCACGTCAGCAAGGTCGAGATGATCGGGCCACAGTTCCGAGAGGATTGTCCCGACGAGTTCTTCACTGTCGTTGTCGGCGTCGGTTTCGGCAGCGAGCGAGGCCAGAAGGTTCCGTAGCCGCGGAGCCGCCATCGTCGGATTGGTCGCCATCGACGCCTTGATCGCGCGATTCCTCAGTGCCGGAGTGAGTTTCGGTGCCTCGGCGACCTTGATGAGCAGCTCTGTGACCTCTGCAACGTCGCCGTCGAGGGCGAAGCGGATCGCCAAACCCGCGGCAGCAAAGTCCTGCCATTCCTCGGACCCTGTGGTCAGTATGCTGGACAGCACTGCCTTCAGCTGACCTGCCAGTCCTGGGTGCGTCAGTCTCCACCAGGTCCGGTGCCATGCCCCCTCGCTGAGCTCGACTTCCCCGGCGCGGCGCAGGAGCCCGTCCACCATCGCAGCGCGTGCCCCGAAGTCCGTGATGTACGCACCGTGTGCGATCAGACCTTCAGGATCGGCTGCAGCCAGCCAGCGATGTGCTCCGGGGGCGTGAGCGAGCATCCACGCCGCAGTCTCCCGCAGGTGAATCGGAATACTTGCGGTTTCCTCATCGGGTGCTGCGACGAGGAAGACGCCGGCTATCCCCCGCTGTGCGTCGGCGTCGCCGCTGGAGCGGGCAGTTAGATATCGGGCAGCGAGAAACGCGGCGAACGACGAGTGGGCGAAGGCGACGCGATTCGTGCCGCTCCGAGAGAACAACGCTGTTCTAAGCGTTTCCCCCACTGCTGCCGGTGACACCTCGAAGGAGCCGGCCGCAGTCTCGCGTCCCCGTGCCAGCATCCCTTCGGTGATGTCGTCTGGGCCGGCTTGAGCGGCTTCGCCACACCAGATTGTGCGCTGGCCACACAGCAGCATGCGAGTGGCGATCCGTCCTGCGATCACCAACCGCTCTTCGACTGTGGTGTTGGTGCATGATTTGACGGCCCGTCCGCGGTCGTGCTCGTCGGCCAGGTGCGTGACTCCCGTTTCGAACAGCTCTCGAGGTGTCCCGCTCAGCGCGTCCGCCTCCTGCCGGAACGCCGCGAGCAAGACCTTCAGAGTCAAGGGCGTGTTGGCAAGCGTTCCGACGCCAGCCCGCACCACGGCGTCGACAAACGCTGTAGCGTCCACATCAGTGCTGGCGGCAAGCGTGGCGACATCGTCGCGAGTGAGCGGCGCCAGATCAGCGACGACGCACGCGCCGAGTGCTTGCTCCAGCACTCGAGTCAGGCCTTCGGGATAGTCCGCGGTCCGGCAAGCGATCAGGAACCGCAGTGCACGAGTGTCCTTGTCATTGAGTGCGCGTTTCAATCGCGCTGGCAACCGGAACAAGTTCGCCGCTTCATCGAGTTGATCGAGGATGATCGTCAACATCGCGGTCGGCGGCTCCGCGGTTCCGGCTGGCGGCAGCGCCGCGAGGTGTTCGCCCAGGACCTCGTTGAAGGAGCTGGTATCGCCGAGTTCCGAACCGGTGATCCATACCGTGCCGGGAGATCCCGGTTCGGGCTCCCCGGCGCTGCGGTCGGCCTCGGTCAACCGGGCGAAGGTGGTCGTCTTGCCGGCTCCAGGTTCCCCGAGGAGGACCAGCGCGCCCTGTTCGACGACGGCGTCCTCGGGGCGCACCATGCCCGGCCCCGCCTGCAGCGACGCATCGGCGGTGGGATCCGGCAGGAACCCTTCATCGTCCAGCTCGAACGGCGGGTCGTCCTGGTCCTCTCCGCTGCGGACACGCAGCCAACGGCGTACGGGTTCGGCGAATTCGAGGTCTCCGGCCATGCCCATCCTTTAGTCCATGCTGGTGACCGATTGCCCGGCATGAAGCTGTATCCGACCAGCGGAAGGAGCCGAGCTAGCTCCCCGCCGTGATGCATGTCGGTCATCATCTACTCGGTGAAGTCTTGTGCCGAGCGCTGGTCGGCCGCACAGCGGTGTGCAACTTGAGGCTCAGGGCTGGTAAGTGCAGATGGCGCCGATGCTGTTGTGCTGTTCGACGACGACCTTGCCGTCGACAGTGATCTTGCAGGTGTTGTCCTTGCTGCCCATCTTGAACTCGACCGGGGTGGCGCTGACCGAAGTGAACACGAGATCGTCCATCGTCAGGGTCTGGCTCCAGGTCTTGCCCTTCTCCAGGACCTCCTGGGAGTTCTCGGTGAAGCCGCTCCCCCACTGCAGATTGGACTTCGCCGCCGTCGTGACCTCGAGGACGACGGTGTGCTTGGCCGCCGCGGCCGCGGTCGGGGCTGCCGCGGCGGGCTGAGATCCGGCATCCGCGACGGCAGCCGGCGCGGCCGCCGTCGGCAGGCCGTTCGCGGCGTCGTTGACGGCCTTGCCGAAGGCCGCGGTCCAGAGCACGCAGATGACCAGCCCGATCGCCGACAGCACGACGGCGGTGATGGCCAGCCCCTTGTTGCTCGCCTGGCCCCGGTTGGCGCGCAGCGTCCCGACGATGCCGAAGATCAGCCCGAGGATCACCAGCGGCCATGCGATGACACCGATGATCGGGATGAACGCGAAGATCAGACCGACCAGGCCAAGCACGAACCCGGCGGTGCCGAGGCCGTTCTTGTACTGGTTCGGCACCGGCATCGGCGCCGACGGTGGCATGGGGGCGTAAGACACGGGGCTGCCTCTTTCAGTCCAGCGGCGACGCAACCGAACGCGTCACGCTCTGCGCCATCCGTCGCCTCCCGGGCCGCGTGCGTAACAGGACGCGAAAGCCGCTTAAGGTCACGGAACGGACTCAAGCGACACCATTCACGATCATTTCCGCTGGTGGCCCCCGTAAGCGACTGACTTACCACCGTTACCTACGGTAAGACATTGAAACTTCAAGTTCACTCGTTCGGAGCAGAGCGTGGAGACGTGGAACGACGTCACCCAGAGCTGATTTGCGACGTGAGTACTGGCTGGGTGGCCGGCGACAAGCCTGCGAGACGACGACCTACCCTCACCTCCTGGCTGCGAAAACGCGGAGCGCCGGGAACTCCGTTGGCTATCCGCCGCGCCCGTCTAAAGCAGGCCGTCAAAAAGATCCATGCATGGGGCTGACAACAGTCCAGCCGCTTGACTGGTCCGCTTGTAACAGTGCGTCACCGTCGCGCGATCAGTACCCCGCGACCGATCAACTCGACGAAGGACGAACCAATGAAGAAGGCAGCAGTGACGGTAACGATCGCGGTTGCTGCTGTCGTACTAACTTCGTGTGCGGCAAGCACTGCACCGCAGAAGTTGACCTCGAGCGTCACGACAGCGCTACCGACGACCTCGACTATCTACGCCCCCGCTTACACGCCATCCCCCAGCACCGAGCCTACTGCGCAAAGTGACGAGGCGACGCCCCAAGAGCGGGAAGTCGACGCAAAGGTCAAGGCCGCAGGGTTGACCGTCAGTGAATACCCGTACGCGCACCTGTTCGTAAAGGCTGCCTGCGATACCTTTCCCTCTCTGAGCAAGGCGACGGATGGCGGCGTGGATCCGAGTGAATGGCTCGACGGAAACGCGACCAGTGACGCCAACGGCGCACGCGTCTACCAGGTCGGGATTCCCATCCTCTGCCCCACGTTCGCCAAGGACATCGACGCGGCCCTCACGGGCCTCGCGACGAAGTCGAACGCCACCTACGAAGTCGGGCGAGGCCCCGGAAAGATCGCACCTGGCAAGTGGAAGGCAGCCCGGGCCGCCAGCGACTGCTACTGGGAACGCACCAGCGCGGCAGGCGACATCATCGACAATAAGTTCGTGACCCATGCGACCACCTTGATCGTCACTGTCGGAAGAGGCGACGGCAGCGTCACATTCCAAGGCTGCCCCAAGATGCAGTTCGTCAAGTAATCGACCCAGTCTTGCAGCTGCCGTCGTTTATTGACGTAAAAACCCTCTCACAGCCCCTTCGACTTCCGCCGCCATGCGAGTTAAGCGCGTCGGCCAGTGGACGCGGGTGAGACGAAGACGTGCCTCGCTGCGCCGCTCGCAGAGCGATTCGGCCCGATCCCAGGCGGAGACGACGCTTGAGGCGCCTAGATGACGCGTTGACTGCGCTGATCGGATGAACCGCTCGGAGCGCGCCGTCATAACCCGACGGCCGCGACATCCGTCCAGCGTGATCCCACCGCACCCGCCCTCGCCTCAGGTGGCCGCACCACTTGCCGGCACGGCCGACCCGCTGTCGCAGTGGATGAACGGCAAGAAGCCGGCAACCACCACCTCTACCCGCCCCGACCACGGCAGTGGCTTGCGGTTCGCCTTCTACGGCCGCACCTCGACCGTCCGACATCAAGATCGTGTGTCGTCGCAGGGCTGGCAACGCGACATGGCCGATGAATTGGTCGCGGGCCACGGCCAGGTCGTCGCCACCTACTTCGACGCCGGCACCTCACGCCGCATCCCGTGGCGACAGCGACCGCAGGCTGCCCAGCTCATGGCCGCAGTCTCGGGTCCAGGATCCGTGATCGATGCGATCGTGGTCGGCGAGTACGAGCGAGCCTTCACCGACACCCAGTTCACCACCCTCTACACCTGGTGCACCCGGCACGGCATCCAGCTGTGGCTACCCGAAACCGGAGGCCCGGTCGACCTCGCCAACCGCGATCACCGAGCGCTGCTGTCGCTGCTGGCCACCCAGTCACAGCGCGAGGTGCTCCGTGCCCGCCACCGGGTACTGGCGGCGATGCACAACCAGGCCACCCAGCAAGGCCGCTACCTCGGCGGCCGACCACCCTACGGCTATCAGCTCGTCGACGCAGGCCCGCACCCCAACCCGGCAGACGCCCGCTGGGGCCGACGGCTCCAGCGGCTCGCCCCCGATTCCCGAACCGCGCCACACGTCGCCTGGATGTTCCGCCAGCGTCTCGCCGGGCACAGCGTCGCCAGTATCGCCCGGCACCTCAACGAGCGTGGTGTCCCCTGCCCGTCCAGCGCCGACCCGGGCCGCAACCGGCATCGAACCTGCGAGGCCTGGACGCTGCGCACGGTCGCCGTGATCCTGGCGAATCCGCGCTACACCGGTCGCCAGGCCTGGAACCGCCGCGCCACCGGCACCGAAGGCCCAGCCTCAACGCCGGCGCTGTCGGCGAAGGCTGCCCATCCGGCGCTCATCACGGAGCAGGACTTCGTCGCCGCGCAGCAAATCCGGGCAGCGCGCCCCGCCGATGACGGCCAGACTCGCCGATTCACCCTCGCCGGGCTCATCCACTGCGGCGTTTGCAACCGGCGACTGGACTCCCACTGGAACCACGGGCGACCGACCTACCGCTGCCGACATGGCCACACCAGCAGCCAACGCGCGGGCCAACCGCGGCCGAAGACGCTCTACATTCGCGAAGATCACCTCGTCGACGAGATCCACGTCCGGCTCGGCGTTCAAGACAGTGACGGCCACGCCACGCTGGAGTCTGCTCGGACACGAAGCAGCCGCGTCGCGATGGCACTGCGCGATTCGGGCCGGTACGTCGTCTGCGACAGCGCAGGATGGCGACTGGAGGAGATCGATTCGAGCTGAGCTACGATCGACCGTGTTTCATGATCGCGTTTCGCGATCCGTGGGGTAATACTGTGTCCGAGGACGATCTTGCTCACTATCTACACGAATGCAATTGCCCGGGCGGCCTTAAAAATAACTGGCGGGGTGCTGCTGTTCACGGAAAGCGCACGACTCACGTTCCACAGTCGACACCGTGTTGAGCGGTGTGGTTGGGTCTACCCTGCAGCACATCGACTACCTTCTGTAGTCCACTGTGACTTAAAGTAGCAATCCGTTAGCGACTGGGGTACTTCGGCTTCTCGCCTCGGCGTTCGTCATCCTCTTCGTCGCCGACCTCACCAGTGCAGTGCGTAAGACGTGATGCTGGCGGGGCAACGCACCGTCGGAGCCGCACAGGCATCCGCCAAGACCTCAGGCACGCTGTAGACGTGCAGCCCTATCGCGACTGCGACGATCGAACTTCGTCTCAACGTCGCCCAAAAGTACACTTGCACGTTCTGACGACCCACGTTTGTCTACGCAGTGCAATGCGCAAACAACCGAACGACACTCGGATGCCCTAAGGCACGTCAGAGCAATGTCTCAGAAAGTGAAGCCGTTGCAAGGTCGACGAGCGCCGCGAACGGTGCCGCCAACCTCCTCAACACTCGAAAGATGATCAAGTTTTGCCATCCGACCCGACGGGCGTAGCGTAGAACGGGTGAACCTTGGTCAAGGCATCTGGCGCCACACGTCGATAGATGATCGAATGTTGTCATACTTCGATGTCGGCGCCGGCGATCGAGCAGACGGCATATACATGCAGGGGGCACTTCATGGCAACGAAACATTTTCTACCCCTGTATTACTCAGTCTCATCGAATTCCTGAGAACAAACATTCCCTGCATTCCCGTACGCATCGTACCACGATGCAACCCATGGGCTTTCGACGAACTGTGCCGGGGCCTAAACGGGCGAATTTCGTCGTCGTCTGGACGGAATTGGAATCGAATATTCGGCGGGGATGCCGAGGAAACTTCCAGAGAATCAATTCTTGCGTCCGAGCTCATGAAGGTTTCGGAAGATTTCGGATCAATTGTGGACGTGCATACGCCAGAATTTGGCCTGCCACATGTATATGTCGGCTCCAGCGCGTCAACTTTTGACTCACTCTCGGACCTTCCTCACATCATCGCAGCAGGTACTCCGAATTCTTTCGAGGATTGGCATAGATCTCAGGGTAGAAGATCTGTTACTATTGAGCTTCCCAGCCACACAGTACCATCATTGATTGACGTCACCACTTGGCGCGACCGCTTGCTTGAAATAATAGCCAACATTCATCAGAAACAGATAACTCCAACCCAAATCGGACATATAGTTGATGTAGTTTCCCCGATAGACGGAATTCCTATCCTTCACTTCGAAGTAGGCGAAACAGTCTCCGCTGGCGCACCGCTCGTAGATATCGTCGCAACAACTGGGTCCGTCGGACTACTAGCCAAATTTGATTGCCTTCCAATTTGCTTTCGAAGGCAGCCATTAGCGACTGCCAACAGTTGGATTCTACGCGCATTTACGGAGGAGTCGGATGCCAACTGACGATTCAAGCTTTGTCGTTAGACAGATGGCAAGATCGTTAAATTCAATTGAATACTCAAAGCTTACCGTTCCAAGCGAGATGTCAGCAGAACAGCTAGCCACCTTGCGGACTATATATAGCTCAAGGATGAGTTATCACAGCGACCAAACGACACGAATGTGGACACGCTACGCTTTCTTGGTGACTCTCGAAGTCGCACTTACCAGTCTTGCGATATCTTCGAGCAAAGTCGGGACATATATCCTCGGCACAGTAGTGTCTCTCCTCGGCTACCTGTTCTTGGTACAAGAGAGGTACTTCTTCTTAGGTCTTCGCACAGAATGCGCACACCTGGAGCGTTGTCTCCTGGAGAGCACTGGGATAACTTTTATCCCAGGATTCGGGACATTCTCGTCGCCCAAGCTGACCGGGCATGCAATAATACGTCAGAATTTCTGGGCATGGACGCGAGAAGTGGTTATCACAAGTCGTCTTATCATCTATTCGACGTTTGGATTCCTTGCCGCATGGCTCATCGCGCTGATCTGGAGGATATCATGACTTCTACGAAGCTATCTAAGGACTACGCAACAGAACGCGCAGAGTCGTTCGAAAGACTTGAGCGATTGTGCCAGTTGCAGACATTAAGCACGCTCGGATCAGCTTTGGTCAGCACCGGAATTATCGTGATCCCCGCTTTCGCCTCTCCCGCAAAAATTGTGGAATGCCTTAAACTGATTCCACCTCATTCCGAAATGAGAATCTCTCGCGAAGGCTGGTCAGCTCGATTCGTTGACGATGCCAACCAGGTCGAGCAGTTCGGATTCTTTTTTGGAAGTTCGCTGATTGAACATCTCATTTCAGAGTGCTTCGACGGTACAGCTAATCTTTTCAGAGCCCAAGTTCAATCCAGGGAGATTTCGGAAATACATGGTCCGGATGAGCGCCCGCATGTGGATAGTTGGCGCGAGCGAGTTAAGGTTTTCCTATACCTCACAGATGTCACTGAAAAAAATGCAAGTCTTGTTTATTACCCCAAGTCCCATCGAGGTACTACTTGGAATCGGACAAGAGTTGATGAGTCGATCGAAGTATCAGTGTCCTCAGGCAGCTATGCGGCAGACGGATACGCTGCAACTGCTTCTGCAGCCGGAGATGGCGTAGTCAGCGAGTCTACCCTTGCTTCTTTGTCCGAACATGGGGTAAATGCTTTGAATGTCTTTTGCCCAGCAGGTACTCTAGTGGCTTTCGACGCCCGCGGCATACATCACGTTACATCAACAGAAGGAGCACGAAGGATTGCTCTTATGAGTTACTGGATCAGGAACGGGCGACACCAATAGTCAACCACGTATTGTGCAGCCGACGCGCCAGTAGCGGATTGTTCGGATGTTCGATCCTGCGATGACGAACATCCACAACGGCCCGGAGTGCGCCTCGATCGGGTCGGCTCGGGGACGAGTAGGACGGGCGCGAAGCACAGCTCGGCCTTGTTGTCGACCACTCAGCTGCGGATCGGCTGGCCGCGAATGCGCGGAACGGAGGGACTTGCACGCGACCAGGTTATTGGCGGCGGACTTCCTGGTGCGAACCACGCCCCAGAGGGTGTCGTCGTCGACGGAATAGCAGCCGTGGAACTGCCGGACCCGTGCAGCTTGTGATAGTTTGCCGACAGCCTGCCGGATGCTCTAGTCGAACCAAGCCGCGTTCCAGGCGGCGTCGGCTGTCAGTAACCGAACTTGTCGAAGACGAACAGTCGATCCGCGCGGACTCAGCTCGGGCCGCCCCGGTCGGGGCCGTGCGGTTGATAGAGCCGGCCGGGCGGGATTCGACGGCCTCGACTAGGACGTCATGATTCGGAAGAAACACGTCCTCAACGAGCCTGGCGTTTCCTAGCTTGTTCCGCCTCACATACACCTGGCGAACTAGCTGTTCACCGTTTTGCTCCATAGGCTCTTCGGAGCTCCGCGACACAGTCCGACTTGCGACGACGACTGGCGCGCATCGCTAGACCCTCAGCACGCCGACACAACAATCGTGCTCAATTATTGTATCTAGACTGCAAGTTTGACAATCCGTCATTTTTCCGCACAAGCTGCCAGGATCCTCTACTTTCACCCATTTGAGAGGACCGCCAATCGTGCGCCAACGTCATTTATGAGCAGTTGACAAATATCCATCATTTCGATCACGAAATCTCGAACCTCGCCAGCATTACGGCTCCGCTGAATTTTGCTTAATGGGTCACTATCACTACGTTCCCATGATCTAACAATATCTAAGTCATGCGCCACCTGATTGCGCGCAATGAAAGCCTTTTCAAGCATAGAGTTCCGCCCCTTAGTTGATTTTAGCCTTTTCCTTATCTCCGGATCAGTCACGCCAAGAGCACTCGCGACTTCTTCTAATCTTTGCGTCGATTGCGCGCTACCCGCAGTTAAAGCCTTTACCCAATTTTCGGCAAATACTTCACGAGGAGATGCCCCTGCGCCCAGAAGGAACTTGACAAGCGCACCAGGACTTACGCCTACTCCATCCGTGCTCGAAATTGCACTCTCCGCAAACGCCGACAACTTAGTTTGGACCTCATCATCAAAGGTAGCCAGCACCGGCAGGGCGCCAGCTACCAACGCCTTTACCGCTCGATCGAGGCCAGCCCCAGCAAATAAGATCGCCGCACGGTAGAGGTCCCGAGAATCGGGGTGAAGGTTCTTTCTATCGAAGTCTTTCATGCCAAATTTGAGTAGTCGATCGATCGCATTAGCATGCACAAGCATATGATCTGACGCATTCTCTGCCGCCCGCTTGGCATTCTGCGCCTCTACGCACACTTCGGGCATGTTGGCAATTGGAGAAACTAGCTGACTTCGCAGTTCCTCCGGCATACCGACGGTTAGAAAATTGTACGCCGCGATATGCAGTTCCTCGTCACTCAGATTAGCCACCAGCCCACCGTACTCGCGAGCAGGAGGCGTGACAAGCCAACCGCCTCAGCGAGCGACTGAAGATGCCGCTAGACTAGAGCCAGGCCGATTCCGCCGAACTGGCCATACCGGCCACCACGAGAGGAGATGTTGGGAGTGAGCAAAGGGTTGATTGATCAATTCGACCATCTCATACCTCCAACAGCCGAGGACAAACAAAATGCCATATCAATGGGAATGATCGCGGTTGACACCAACGTCCTACTGGCACTTTACCTATATAGCCCAACCGCACGTGACCACTTCATATCCGCACTCGCCAATCTGCGCGACAGGCTTTGGCTATCACATCAAGCTGCGGTAGAGTTCCACCAAAACCGAGCGTTGATTATTGATGCACAAAACCGATCCTATAGTGACATACTGGCCGCTTTGGACGGTTACCGCAAGGAAACACAAAAGTTGGAGTCTCGCGTCAATGAATTTTCCAATCGGCTCGGGATGACAGCCACCGAGAGAGATCGACTGGCGAAGTTGCTAACTCCGGATATCGATTCTGCAGCTCAGATGATCAGAGACATTCAGTCCAGCCAGGAAGAATTTGATCCTGTGCAACCGGATCCAATCCTGCATCGACTTGATTCGATCTTCGCCGGAAGAGTCGGCGAGGCGTATGCCCCCGAGAAATATGCGGAAGCGGCCAGCGAAGCAATGCGCAGGGTTGAACTGCGCATTCCGCCCGGATACTTAGGATCAAGTAAGGAGGAACCTCCTGGAGACTATTTACAGTGGGATCAAACCCTCAACGAGGCTTCTCTCCGCAAGCCTAGTTACCTACTACTTATCACTGCCGACCGCAAAAACGATTGGTGGCGAAGGGCACACGGAAGAACACTTGGCCCACGTCCCGAACTTGCACTCGAAGCACGGGAGCGCGCGGCGTGTCGTTTTATCATAGTGGGCCCTAATGAATTTCTGGTTCTGGCGAGCACTTACTCGCACACACAAGTCAGTAACGCCACATTAGAAGAAGGCGAGCGCATGGCAGACCGCGTTCGAGAACTGAAAAAGAGATTTGGTCAAGTTAATGATTGAACCTGCACTACAACCTTCGAATTCTCCTCTACGGAGATGCATTCAACCTCCAAGCAAGATGCAGCTGCACTTTTCGTGGTGCAATCGACACATGCAATATAAAAACACTGCCTGCTTGACGAGCAACAGCCCGTGACATCATTGAATGGTCCGGCGCCACAGTTGATGACGCAACACGCCTGACTCGATCGCAAGGGCGAACAGCTCGACACAGGCGAGAGCAGCGTTGAGCCAGGCACGGCGGCGGCACTGCTGGTGCGTCAGCTCGCGACGTCAGCGAAATTCGACCTGAGTCACTGTCACGGCTTGTCCCGCCAACATCACGCCGTCACAGTTGTTGTGACGGCATCGAGAGCTACTGACCTGCAGAGACGTCGGTCCTGCAGAGGTGGCGGCTTCCTCGGAAAAACAGTCACAGCCGTCACTAGCCACCTTCGCAGCGCAAGTTTGGGTCCGCGACACGGACCCGTCGCCCCTTACCGTCACAGCAGCACGCTTAGCGGTAGCGAGTCGGGAGTTGCACCTACGACGCTTGATACGCAGTAACACTCATGACCAGCTGATCGAGCTCTGAACGTGGCATTTACCCGACATCTCCAAGTCATCCGGTCCGGTGTTGCCGAAGTGGGATCCCCTGCTGACGTCGATAGACGACGTCGCATCGTTCGCACTGCTGAGGGATCTGGCGCCGTCGACGCTCGTGGGACAGCTCGAACACAGCGGCGCCGGAGGCTCCGCAGAGCATCGTGATGACCTGTCCAGGTGCGGGGATCTCCGTCAAGCGAGTTCGATGCCACTCGCCGTCGATTACCGGCTGGATGACAAGCGGGTCGATGTAGATCGCCGCAGTCACTGTGTCGCCCGTATTAGCACAGGTGCGCTCAAGGCGGAAGTGCTCGCAGGCTCATCGGACGCGCGCCGCAGCAGGACCCTCGACGTATCGTGGTAGCGGCTCAGCATCTTGCGGTCGGTCAGGTAGGTGGTGCAGTGGTGGTGCCTGAGCGCAACGGCGATCGGAGCGGATCGGTCCTCGAAGAGCGTGAAGGCGCCGATCGGCTTCAAGGCGGTCTCCGTTGACGGCACGATCCGGACAGTCACGTGCTTGAGCTGCGCCGCCGCGTGGAGGTGCTCGATCTGCTCGTTGTACAGGTCGTCTATGTCGTGTAATGCCTGGTCAGCGACCAGGAACACGTAGCGACGATTCGCGTCGTTCAATGCCTGCTGTCGGACTTGCCGACTCAGCAGCTCCATGTCCCTGCGGTCGTCCTGCATTGCGGTTCTGTCGAGTACTCGTTCGGCATACTCCCGCGTCTGGAGTAGCTCGGGAATGCACGGCGGTGCCCACTCCACGACACGTCTGGAAAGCTCCTCGTACGTCCACAGCAGGTGCCCTAGCTGCGGGTCAGACTGGTCGACCAGGTTCGCGTCGCCAGCACACGGGGCGAGCGCCATCACCCGGTCGTACTCGGCCGACTCGACCCGGAGGTATCCGAGGATCCACGCCACGGCGGTCTCGGGCGCCACTTTGATGCCCAACTCCCACGCCGAGAGCGTCGCGGGATGAACACCGATCTTCTCGGCCAGCCTCCGCAAGCCGATTCCACGGCGCTTGCGGGCGTCGCGCAGGCTGCTGCTGACGGCAACAGTCGCGGGCGGGCGGATGATCGGCTTGGGCATCTTCAAGTCCTTGCTGAGGGCTGTGGGTGTCGGAACGCGCACATGAGCTGCGGATTAAGGACTGCAGTTGGGTGCCTGCTGTCAGGGCGGGCTCTCGGCGGGAACCGCAGCTCGCACCTCTGCGACCAGAACGCCGGCTGTTGCCGCGACCGTCTTCAGAGCGCCGATATGCTCCAGCAGCCGGTTCAGACCCAGCGCAGTCAGGCGGAGTTCGCGGGGTTCGGCACCGCACTGGAGGTAGCCAGCCGCGCGCAGGAACTCGATGTGCAGGTCCAGTTCGGGCGGGGGAATCCCCAGAGCCTGCTGGAGGGCCAATTGCGAACGCCAGCTGGTGTCGGCCAGCAGGCAGGCGATGAACAGGCGTACCGGCTGCAGCAACAACGCGTCGAGGTCCGTACGCGAAGGGGGCGAAATCGGCGTCATCGCCGTCTCACAGCGACGCGCGCGGAGGCGTTCACGAGTTCACGACACGTCGGACATGAACGGTCGGCCGGTGCCAGGCAGGAGTGAATCAGCACTTCGTGGCCGCAGAGAGAGTGGTACCGGCCTTGCTGGAGGCGGAAGCCGCGCAGGAACTCGTCGTCCGTCACCGCGTGCGTCAGGCCGTCCAGCACGCACCGGCACCAGCTGATGTAGAGCCCTGCGTGCAACGACCTGCAGCTAGTGCCTGTCACGTCCCCTCCCTTCGACCTCCTGATCTGATGAAATCAGTCAAACGGGAGTCAGATCCGACGACCAGCGCAGCAGTGCGGCAGTTGTGTGGCGCGCATAGTGCACTCGCCGGTCTGAGCTGCAGTTACTGCTGCTACATTGATCTGGTCACGCAGGGTTGGAGGTTGGCCATGCCCATAGGGCGACGTCGCGATGGGCTGATCTCAGCTCGCAAGGTCGCTGGCTTCACCCAAGAGGGTCTGGCGGACGTGCTGCACGTCGACCGGTCGACCGTTGCGCGCTGGGAGGCCGGCGACTACGTGCCACTCCCCTACCTCTGGCCGAAGCTCGCGAGCGTGCTCGGTCGTTCACGAGACGAGCTGCAGGCCCTGATCGGTCCGAGCGCCGTCACGCGGGAGTTCAACCCCGACGACTCGTTCGAGCCGGTGTTCACTTGGCTCGATCGGCACGCCGGGTGGCCGCTGGGGCGAGCCCGTGAACAGGTGTACGCGAGCGCAGCCACCCCAACTCGGTACCGGCCGAATCCGCCGCGAAGCGTCATCGCAGATGCCCTAGCGGACTATTACGCGCCGCCGAGCAGCGACCACCGGCCATACACCGCGCGCTGTGGGCGGGTGGAAATGACTACCAGCGTCCTTACCCGGGCGGCGTGGCTGGACCTCGCCTGCTCGCTGACGGCCACGGGCGAGCAGACCACCTTCGAGGGCGGCGACGCGCGGCCACCGGCGGCGGTTGACGAACGAGCTGCGGTACAGCGTCTCGCGGACGCGGCAGCGTCCGACACACGGATCACCGACGTTCCCCTGTACCGGCTGCTCGACGTCGACCCGCAGCCCGGCGCGCTGCAGGCGAGGGTAGGGATCGCGTCGTTTGTCGAGTACGCGCTTGGTGTCGACCTGCTGGAACGCGAGTTGATCGAGTACTTGGCGAGCGGCCGTGCCGCGCGTCCAGGACACATGCCGCTCCGGGATCGTCAGCTACCTGACGTGGCCGCAGTACTCGACCTGCCCGGGCGGCTCTGCGCGGGTGGCGTGCTCGCGTTGACAGCGATCGCGCGGCCAGCGGACCCGTTCCGTGGTGAAGCCGACTTCGTACTGCTGGTTCAGCAAAGGTCCGCGCAGGTCGTGAATACGGCCGACCGGCTGTCGGTGATCCCGAAGAGCTTTCATGGGCCGCTCGCGGACCGGCGAGCAGACGCCCGCATCGGCGTCACCCTACGCCGCGAGCTTGAGGAGGAGCTGTTCGGCAGGACGGACGTCGATCGGTCCGCCGGAGAACGCAGGGTGGCCGATCCGATGCATCCGACCAGGCTGTCCGCTCCGATGCGGTGGCTGACCGAGCAGCCCGGCCGGCTGCGGATGGAGTGCACCGGGTTCGGGCTCAACCTGGTCAGCGGGAACTATGAGTTCGCCAGCCTGGTCGTGATCGAGGATGAGGAGTTCTGGCCGCGGTTCGGTGGCGACGTGGAGGCGAACTGGGAGGCAGCCGGCCTACAGCAGTATTCGACGCTTGACGGCGACTTGGTCACCGAACTGATCGGTGACGAAAACTGGAGCAACGAAGGACTGTTCGCGTTTCTCCAGGGGTTACGTCGGCTCGCCGAGATCGGCGGTGATCGAGTGAAGATTCCCGCCGTCGAATTAGGTTGCTGAGGGCCAGCGCACGGTCAGGACTACCGAATCCGCCAACGCTTCCCAAGAATGGTCGACTCCCGGCCCCCACATCACGTAGTCACCCTGGCGATTCATAATCTTGCCGCCGCCAGTGACCTCTACGCGGAACTCGCCGGAGATCAGCATCACCAGCGTGGTCCGCTGGTCATCGGACGTCCACTCGGGACGCTTATCCCCGGCAGGGTGGTTGGCCCACTTGACTTCGACGTCCTTGGAGGCGCGGACGCCCTGCGACGGGTCGATGAAGTGGCCGACCAACCAGCCGCGCGTGTCGGCCGCGTCTTCGTTGGCGTTGCCGGCGGTCCAACCGTCGCTCACTGGTCTATCTCCCATTCGATCGCGGGCAGTTTCACGCGCTCTCCGCCTATTTCCGCAAGACGTCGGAGTCCTTGCGTCATGGCGAACAGTCCTTCGTTGCTCCACGCTACATCACCCAACAACTCGGTGACGAGTTCCGCATCGGTAGTCGAATACTGACGAAGAGTCGCGGATTCCCAGTTCGCTTCGACCACTCCGCCGTAGCGTGCCCAGAATTCTTCGTCGTCGATGACGATCAGACTGGCGAACTCGTAGTTGCCGCTGACGAGGTTGAGGCCGAAGCCGGTGCACTCCATCCGTAGGCGGTCGGGCTCGGCGAGGAGCCAGCGCATCGGCTCCGTGAGCCTGGTCGGGTGCATCGGGTCCGCAGTCAGCGTGTCGGCGACGGTGTTGTCAGCGTCCGGTCGGCCGAACAGCTCCTCTTCCATCTCTCGGCGCAACGTCGCGCCGATCTGGGTTTCTCGTCGAACGTCGGTGAGCGGCTGGTGGAAGCCCTTCGGGATGACGGCGAGCCGGCGCGTGGCGTTTAGTACGTGGCCGGAGCGTTCCTGGACCAAGAGCACGTAGTCCGCTTCGCCGCGGTACGGGTCGGCCGGCCGAGCGATGGCCGTCAAAGCGAGGGCTCCGCCTGCGCAGAGTCGGCCGCCGACGTCCAGGACCGCGTCGACGTCTGGGAGGTAGCGATCACGCAGGGGCAGCGACGTCGTGTCGCCGGCCGCGAGCGCGTCGAGCAGCTCGCCTTCGAGCAGGTCCATCGTCAGGGCGTAGTGGACGAAGTGGTCCACGCCGAACGTGCCGCCGAGGTGGCGTTCACGGATGTCCGTGCTCAGCAGTCGGTAGAGCGGCGCGTTCATGAGCCGCGTGTTCATGGCCACCGTCTCGGCCAGCCGGTTAACCGCTGCATTCGTCGCGTGCTCGTCGAGCACTTCCCGCGGGTCTGGCCGGGCGCTTGCGATCGTGAGTCCGTCGTACGGCGGGCGTAGTTCGCACGCCAGATCGAGCCAATCAGCGCAGGTCAGAATGCTGGTGTTCACGGCTTGGTCACCGCAGCTTCCGGCGTACAAGCCGTGGTCACCGTGGTGCCGGCCGTAGTACTCGGCGAGCGCGTCGGTTACGGCGCGCTGGTCGACCCATGCGCGGCGAGTGGCCCGGGCGTACGCCTCCTGCGCGTCGACGCGCGCGGCCTGCTCGGCGACAGCGCGGCGTGCGGCGCCAGGGCTTCGGTAGGCGTGCTGGTCGAGCCATTCGAGAGCCGCGCCGACGTGGGGGTCAGCGGCCAGTCGTCGGTCGGCTTCCTTCGTGTCCGGCCTGGTTTGGGCGGCCGGCCCATCGCCGGTCAGCTCGGCGAAGCGGGCTCGCTCGGCGTCGGACGCCCGTTCATACGCGGTGTCGAGGACCTGCTGCATCTCGGACTGCGGGCGCAGGTCTGGCTTCTGGTGCCAGGACGCGACCGTGCGCGCGCCGATTCCGAGCTTCTCGGCGAATTTCTCATTGCTTAGTCGCAACGCGGATTGCAGCGCCGACGCTGATCGCCCGGTCCAGCCGCCTACCCCGCTCATTGCAGCCCCAAAGCCCTCTTGTGCAGCGGATATGCAGTGGTTGCGCACTGCTTCTGCACCGATTGTGCATGGGATCGAACGTCGTTTCGGCCTTGAATTCTAGGTATGGAAATCACCTGGTTCACCAGCCCGAATCGCCCTCCGCTAACGCTTCGGCTTCACGTGCTCGACCACGGTCGCGAGGCTCGTCTGGACGTCCTCCAGCCGATCGGTGATCTCGGCCAGGCGCTGTTCCAGCGCGTCCAGCCGGGACCACAGCTCGTGGCCGTCGTCGGCCGGCTCGTCCGGGTGCGGCGGAGTGCGGTTTTGCAGCACGGCCAACAGGTGCTGCGGGTGCCAGCCCAGCGTCGTCGACAGCGCTTCGAGCGTGCGCGCGCTCCGGCGGCGCTCGACCGTGTGGTGCTGGAGCTCGCGCACGATCGCCTGAGACACGTGCGAACGCTCGGCCAGCTCGCGTTGTCGCCAGCCGAGTTCGTTCACGCGCATGTTGATCGCCTTGGCGACTGCCGCCCAGTCCTCCGTCACGTATTCCTCCGCGCTCCGCCTCAGCGCCGAGATTAGCGGTTCTTCGCGCTTTCACCACGTCGCTTAGCACTTCGTCGGCGGCGCGTCGGACAAACGCACCCTTCGAAGAGCTGAAATCAACAACATAGTCTTGAAATCATCAGATTGGTCTTTCTCATGAACTCGCACATCACCTTTCACACCATTCGAGAAGCGGCCTGGCTGCTCGGCGTCTCCCGCGCTGCGGTGAGCCGGGCGATCCGGACACGCGAGCTGCGCGCCACCCGCTGCCGTTCCGGGCTCCGTGTGTCGTCGACCGAGCTGGCCCGACTGCTCGGGTCGCGCCAGGTCGGAGGTGCCGCATGAGCGCCGACGACCTCCACCTGATCGGGATCGCCTGGCAGCTGGACCGGCTGCGCTGGGTACCGACCGAAGTCCTGACCAAGGTCGTGACCAGCGAGGGAGTCTGCATGTGGCCTCCGCCGGACGACGGGCCACCCGACGCTGACAGCGACGGCGAGCTGGCCGAGCGGCTGTGCGGCGGGTGCCCTGTCCGGGACGAGTGCCTGGAGCTGGAGTTGCGGACGGCCGGCCTCGACACGGTCGGCGTCTGGGGCGGGATGACCGACGACGACCGGCGCGCGCTGTACCCGCTCTGGTTGCGGCGTGGCGAGCGAACCGATCGGGGTGCGCGATGAACGGACTCACCGTGACGCCCACGCAGATCCTCGCCGGTGTCGGCGTGCTGATCACCCTGTTCTGGGTCTGGCGGGCCGGTTCCCGCCGGGCGAAAGCCGCTGCCGAAGCTGCTCGGAGCGGGGCACGGTTCGTGTCGCTCGCCGGGCGAGTGCTTTTCAACGCCGGGCTGATCGTCGCCGTCCAGTGGGTCGTGATCGCTCATCCGGGTAGCCCGTGGCTGCTGTTCGCCGTGCTCGGGTTGCCGGCGCTGTTCGCGTCCTACGCGCTGACCCGTGCCATGACGATGACCACCGTCGACACGTCGAAGCGGGGTGGTCGGCGATGAACCGGGCGCAACGGCTCGCGCAGGACGCGGCCGAGGCCGCCGAGGTGCGCGCCTATCAGACCGATCCGGACGTCGTTGCGCTGCGGATCGAGCGCGTGCGGCGGCAGGTCGACTGGATGTGCTGGTCCGGGATCGTGCTCGGGCTGGCCTTCACAATGACCAACGTCCAGGGTTTCGCGTCGGCCGGGACGCGGCCAGGGTCGCTGCCGTGGCTGGCCGCGTGGGTGCTGGACCCGACCGTCTCCCTCGTTCTGCTGGCGATCCTGCGGGCCGAGCAGGTCACCGCGCGGTACCAGGTCCGGACTGGCGTGTGGGTGCGGCGGGCGAAGTGGTTCACGCTCGCGGCTACCTACGTAATGAACACCTGGACGTCGTTTGCCGCCGGGGAGGCTGCGGCGATCGTGCTGCACTCGGTGCCGCCGCTCGTTGTGTTCGTCGCCGTCGAGGCGATCACCGACCTGCGGGACAAGCTCACCGACGCCGTGCTGGTGGCTGCCGAACGGCGGCCCGTTCAGCAGGAGACCGGTGGCCGACGGGTGCTGTTCGCCGATTACCTCGCTATCGCTCGGGAGAACTGGACGCCGGACATCGAGATCACGCCGGCGTGGGTGCGGCGGGCTACCGGCTGCTCGCGTGGCCTGTCGCCCCGGCTGGCGCAGACGCTGCGGTCGGAGGTGGGCAATGGCTGACTCATTGCCGGTCAAGGCTGATCCCGTGCTCGACGGCGAGTTGATCGACGACACGTTGCCTCAACCGCGTCGACGGGAGCCGAAGACGAACCGCTTCGTCCGGTGGTGGCGGCACTCGCCGCGGGTGCCGTTGTGGCTGAAGAGCAAGCCTCAGGCTGTCCAGGCGGGCAAGGATGCCGTTGTTGGGCTGGTGAAGTCGCCGTGGCGGTACGTCGGCGCGGTTGTTCGCGGGCTGGTCGTCGGGGTGCGGTGGTGGCGCGGGTGGGTCACCGTCCGGGACTACCGGACGGCTGCCGAGGAGTCGGAGAAGCTGGCCGACAAGTTCACGGAGATTCGGGCGCTCACCCTGTTCCGCTGGAAGGTGACCGGTGCCGTCCTGGTCGTCGCGATCGTCGGGGTGGCCGTCGTTGACCTGGTGTACGGCACCGATCCTCTGTGGATCGGCGGGGCCGCCGTCTCCTTGGCGCTCGCGATCCTCGGGCGCAAGAAGGACGGCAGTCCCGGCCGAAAGCCGGCGCTTGCCGGGCCGCGGACACTGACCTGGACCATGGATCCGCAGGTCCTGGTGGACGCGTTCCGGGACGCGAAGCTGATCGGCAAGGACGAGGCGTTGCGGCTCGTCGAGCGCGCGACGCGTGTCGGCGACGGCTGGGCGGTCACCGTCGACCTCCCGGCAACCCGCAAGGCGGCCGACGTGGTTAAGAACCGGGACGCGCTCGCGTCGGCGCTGGCCGTCGATGAGGTCCAGCTGATCGTCGAACGGGTCCGCGGGAACGGTGGGCACGCCGGGCGGGTGTCGATGTGGGTGGCGGACGAGGACCCGTACGCTTCGCCGCCGTTGCGGACGCCTCTGCTCGGCGTGGCGCAGTGGGATGCGTGGCGGCCGATCCCGTTCGGACGGGATGCGCGGGACCGACGGATTGACCTGCCGCTGGTGTGGACGTCCCTGCTCGTCGGCGCCATCCCCCGCCAGGGCAAGACCTTCGCCGCCCGGCTCGCGGCGGCCGGGCTCATCCTGGACGCGTGGGTGCGGCTGTACGTCGCGGACTTCAAGGCCGGGAAGGACTGGGACGCGGCCGGCCTGGTGGCACACCGGTTTATGTCCGGCGACGAGCCCGAACACGTTCTGGCGCTCGTGGACTGGCTGATCGAGCTGGTCGGCGAGGTTCAGACGCGGTTCCGGCGGATGCGTGACCTGGACGACCTGACGTGTCCCGAATCGAAGGTCACGCCGGAGATGTCTCGCGACAAGGCGCTGAACATGCCGATCACAGCCATTTTCATCGATGAGGTACAGGTTCCACTGGAGGACCGCACGCCCGTTGACGTGCAAGGGAAGAAGCTCACCTCGGGCGAGTACGTCGGCGAGCTGCTGACGTGGCTGGCGAAGAAGGGACCGGCCGCCGGGATCGTGCTCGTGCTCGCCACTCAGCGACCGGACTCGAAGACGATCCCGTCCGGGCTGCGGGCGGTGCTTGGGTCGCGGTTCGCGCTGCGGGTGATGGATTGGCGCGACTCGAACATCGTGCTCGGCGAGCAAATGAACACGCGTGGGTTCGACTCCAGCCGGCTGCTGCCCTCGCACAAGGGCGTGGGCATCCTCCGACCGGACGGCGACACGTCAGCCGGCGCCGATGTGCTGGCTATGACGGTTCGGACCTACTACATGCCGAACGAGGACTGGCGGACCATCTGCGAGCAGGGCCGGACGCTCCGCGAGGCGGCCGGGACGCTCACCGGGCACGCGGCCGGACAGGACACCATGCCGGTGCTCGACCACGCCGCCGCGGTTAGGGCAATCGGTGCAGGTCACGCGGCTCAGTCGACCGGCGAAGTGCCCGAGGTGCTCGCATCGCTCGTTGAGTACTTGAGAGACGATCTCGGACCGGACGGTAGGGACTTCGTGCCAACAGCCGAGCTGCTGGACGTTCTGGAAATCGACTCCCGGACGTTCGCGCAGCAGATGGCCGAGGTGGGGTGCCGGCCGACGCGCGACCGCGTGATCGGCGAGGACGGCGAGACGCGGCAGGTCCGCGGGTACCGAACGGCTGAAATCAGAAGCGCGATCAGCCAGGCGACCGCTGGCGCCAGCATCGCGGACGAGGACGGCCGACCATGAGCGCCGCCCGTTCCGAAGAGCCGCAGATCCGGGTTATCCTACCTGCGGGATTGCCTGAGCTGACGCCTGCGGTCGCGCGTGCACTGCTGGCCGTTCTGATCGAGGTTACTGAGGTGCCGGTGCTGGACGTGCCGGTGGAGGAGGTGAACGGTGACAGCTGAAATCATCAGAGACCCGTGGGCAACGCTGGATGACCTTCTAGGGCTTGAGGTCGCCGACATCGCGGACGACGGGATCGGGACGTTGGCGGCCTACGGCCGGTGCTCGACCGAGGACAACCAGGACCCGGAGACCTCCCGCGGCTGGCAGTTCGGCAACGCGCGCAAGTTCGTCGAGCCGCTCGGCGGACAGATCGTGGCGGAGTTCTTCGACGTCGGGCAGTCACGGTCCGTCCCTTGGGAGCGCAGGACGGAGGGAGCGCGGCTACTCGCGGCCCTCAAGGATCCGCGTCGCGGATGGGACGCGATCGTCGTCGGTGAGGGCACGCGGTGCTGGTTCGGTAACCAGTTCTCGCTCATCGCGCCGAAGTTCGCCGCCTACGGGGTTGATCTGTGGGTGCCGGAGTTGGGCGGGAAGTACGACCCGCGGAACCCGTCGCACAAGATGCTTATGAGCGTGCTCGGCGGAATGAGCGAGTCCGAGCGGCAGCACGTTCAGGCGCGCGTCCGGGCCGCGATGGACGCGCAGGTGATCAACGAAGGACGACATCAGGGCGGCCGGGCGCCCTACGGGTACGTCGTCGTCGATAGCGGTCCGCATCCGAACCCGCGGAAAGCTGCGGAAGGGTTCAAGCTGCGGGTGCTGGCGCTCGACGAGACGACGGTGGACGTTGTGCGCCGGATTTTCGCCGAGTACCTGGACGGCAACGGCGATCGAGCGATCGCCAACCTGCTCAACCGGGACGGCATTCCCTGCCCGTCCGCGCATCGGCCGGACCAGAATCGGCACCGGCTTGCCGACGGCTGGCAAGGAAGCTCCGTACGAGCGATCCTCGATAACCCGCGGTACACCGGCTACGCCATCTTCGGGCGCTGGACGAAGCACGAGACGTTGCTGGACCCCGAGGATGTCGCCGCAGGCCACGTGGTGCGATTCAAGCGCGCTGCGCCCGACCGGATCGTCAGGTCACGCGAACAGGCACACCCGGCGATCGTGTCGGTGGAAACGTTCACTCAGGCTCAACTACTGCGCCGGTCGAAGTCGGCGGGCGGGCTGAAGACGGCGCGCAAGGCCGAACGGGGCGCGCGGAAGACCGCCCGGTCCTACCTCCTCCGTGGACTGGTCCGATGTGGAATCTGCGGCCGGAAGATGCAAGGCGCCACGATCCGGAAGGGCGCCTACTACCGCTGTACTTCGCGGACCATGGCGCCCGGCTCACTGACGCTGGCGGATCATCCGAAGACGGTCAACCTGCGCGAAGGCGTGGTCGTCGAGGCGATCAACGGATGGCTTCACGAGCTGTTCCACCCGGACAACCGCGACCAGACGGCGGCCGTGCTTCTCGGATCGGACGGGAACAAGGCCGGCGGCGGCGCGTTGGACGCGGTGAGAAACCGGCTGGCGGACGCGGAGGCGAGGCTTCAGCGGTATCAGGCCGCCATCGCGGCCGGCGTCGAGCCCGAAGCACTCGTCGACCCGATCAATCAAGCACAGGCGGAACGAGCCGCCGCGAAAGCCCAGATCGAGAGCGTTCCAGCCGACTCGACGGTAAGCCGAGCCGAGATCTACGCGAGGATGGATGCACTCGGCGACGTCTGCGGGACGCTGGCTGACGCGACCGCGGCAGGCATGAGCCGCCTGTACCGCGCCCTGAACCTGGAGCTACGCTACGAACCAAAAGAGCTGGCCGTCTATGCGACGACCAGCCCGGGTGTAGATAGTGCGTGTGTCCGAGGGGGGACTTGAACCCCCACGCCCGTTAAGGGCACTAGCACCTCAAGCTAGCGCGTCTGCCATTCCGCCACTCGGACCTGCTGAAGAAAGAGTATACGGCCACCCGGCCCCCTCGTTCAGGGGGGTGCCGATCCGCTCCCCCGCCCCCTCTGACATGATCGAGAGCTTCGCCGCCGCTGCATCGATCCAGGTGCCCGCAAGCAGCAGGAACGTCACCGGGAAACCTCTCCGTGCGTGGGGCCGTGAAGTGGTCACCGACCTGGGGAAGTTGCTTGCTCGTGGCGGTTTACAAGACCGTCTGGGCTTCCTAGGATTCGCCGGGCAAGCCAGCGCGATCTAGCGCCCTCAGGATCTGGAGGTTCCGTCATGGCGCGCGCCTGGCGGCCTGATGATGAGATTTCCGTTGATCAGCTCCTGCGGGAAACCGGGGCCATGCCTCGGTCACTCCACGCCTCCGCTCCTGCCGCCCGGGTGCGGGATGACGGCACCGGTGACGGGTACCGGGAACGGCTCGAACAACGCGCCCGGGACGCCGCCACCGCTCAGCAGCGGGCCGGGAAGCGGCTTCGGTGGGTTTCCGCCTTCTGCGGGGGCGTTGTCGTTCTCGGGAGCCTTGTCGTCATTGCCGTGACCTCGGAAAGCCCGCCCGTCCGGACGGAATCCTTGGGGTCCGATCCGCTTGCTCCCGCCACCCGTACGTCCGGGCTCGCCGGCGTTACCGCCGCCGCTCCGATGCCCACCGTTCTGCAGCAGACCTCTACGGCGGCCTCGACCTCGGCGGCCGCCAAGGCCGGGCAGGGGGGTGGGCCTGGATCGGCGCCCGGGACCGGCACGGCGCCGGGCACGGGATCCGCGTCGGCGCCTGTCTCTTCGGCCGCTCCGTCCGTCACCCGGTCCTCCCCGGCCGCTGCCCCGCCGCCTCCTCCTCCGGCCTGCTCGGTGCACTACGTCGTCACCAACCAGTGGAACAACGGCTTCACCGCCAGTGTCACCGTCACCAATACCAGCAACCGGACGCTCTCGCCGTGGACCGCCGGCTGGACCTTCAGCGGTGGGCAGCGGGTCACCCAGAGCTGGAACGGCGACTACTCCCAGAGCGGCTCGCGGGTCACCATGAAAGCGGTTTCCTACAACCTGACCCTGAACCCCGGCGCCAGCGTCGACATCGGCTTCAACGGCGCCTTCGACTGGGCGAACCCCTCGCCCGGCCAGTTCACCCTCAACGGATCCTCCTGCAACACCCGCTAACCGAGCACCTCGCGCATGAAGCCCACCAGCCAGTGCTGGGCCGGGCTGCGGGCGTGCGTGTGCCGCGCGTACACCGACACCTGGGCCGGCTCGACCTCGAGCGGCAGCTCGAACAGCCGGACCCGGTGCTCGGCCTTGAACATCTCCGCCACCAGCCGCGGGACCATCGCCACCAGCTCGCCGTCCTGCACCAGGTACGGCAGCGCCGCGAAGCGGGTCACCTCGAGCACCACCCGGTCGAGCAGGCCGCACGCCTCCAGCGCGCGGCGCGGGCCGTCGTGGCCGGTCGGGCCGACCACCGTCACGTGGCGCTCCGCCGCCAGCTGCTCGACCGAGACGGCCTCCGGAAGACGCGGGTGGTCCGCAGCCACCATGCCCAGGTAGCCCTCGGAGAACAGCGGGATCCGGGCGACGCGCTGCGAGCTGATCAGCGAGGACGCGATGAACGCGTCGACCTCGCCGCGGCCGAGCTGGTCGGCCGCGCGGTCGACGTCCAGCGGCCGGACGGTCAGCGTCACCCCCGGCGCCCGTGCCGGCAGCGCGGCCATCAGGCGGGGCAGCAGCGACATCTCCCCCAGGTCCGACAGGGACAGCGTGAACGCCGCCCGGGCTGTCGACGGCGAGAACGACTTCGCCCCGCTCACCGCCGTCTCGATCTCCGACAGCGCGCTGTGCAGGGGTTCGTACAGCGCGCGGGCCGTCGTCGTCGGGACCAGGCCGGCGCCGGTGCGGCGGAACAGCTCGTCGGCGAACCGGCGCCGCAGCTTCTGCAGGCTGTAGCTGATCGTCGGCTGCGTGACGTGCAGCGACTCGGCCGTGGCGGTCACGCTGCGGGTCTCGTACAGCAGCACGAACGTGCGCACCAGGTTCAGGTCGAAATCCGGCATATCGATCCCATCGATGAGACGGCGAGCCAACATTTATTGGAACACATCCGCGCGGCTCCATAGGGTCGGTCCGACTTCAAGGAGGCACCGATGCCCACCGCCCGCCGGCTCGCCCACGAGTTCCTGGACCGCCGTGGCCTGACGACCGTCTTCGGCAACCCCGGGTCCAACGAGCTGCCGTTCCTCGCCGAGCTGCCGGCCCACTTCCGCTACGTCCTCGGCCTGCACGAAGGCGCCGTCGTCGGGATGGCCGACGGCTACGCCCAGGTGACCGGCCGCCCGGTGCTGGTCAACCTGCACGCCGCCGCCGGCTCGGGCAACGCGATGGGCGCGCTCACCAACGCCGTCTACTCGCGCTCTCCGCTCGTGCTCACCGCGGGCCAGCAGGTCCGGACGGCGATCGGGCTGGAGGCCATGCTCGCCAACGTCGACGCGACCCAGCTGATGCGGCCCCTGGTCGGCTGGGCCGGCGAGCCGAGCTGCGCCGCGGACGTCCCGCGGTCGCTCGCGCAGGCGGTGTTCGAGGCCGAGCTGCACCGGCGTCCGACCTACCTCTCGGTGCCCTACGACGACTGGGCCGCCGAGCTGCCCGAGGACGCGACGCTCGACCGGCAGGTCCAGCGGGGCATGGCACCGAGCGAAGCCCAGCTCGACGCCCTCGCCACGAGCCTCGCCGCGGCGGAAAACCCGGCGCTGGTCCTCGGCGGGGACATCGACGCCACCGGGCTCTTCGACCGGGCCGTCGCCCTGGCCGAGCACCTCGGCCTGCCGACCTGGGTGGCGCCGTCACCGCACCGGCTGCCCTTCCCGAACCGGCACCGGCTCTTCCGCGGCGTGCTGCCCGCGGGCATCGCGCCGGTTTCGGCCGCGCTGACCGGACACGACCTCGTGCTGGTGCTCGGCGCGCCGGTTTTCCGCTACCACCAGCACGTTCCGGGCGCGTACCTGCCCGAGGGCACCCGGCTGATCCAGGTCACCGACGACTTCGGCGCCGCCGCCCGCGCCCCGATGGGCGAGGCGCTCGTCGCCGACCCCGCGCCGGTGATCGAAGCGCTGCTGGCCAAGGTGCCCGCGAAGCCAACGGCAAGCGCATACGTCGAAAGCCCGGAGCCCCGGACCGGCGAGAAGGCGCTGCACCCGGAGCAGGTGTTCGCCGCCCTGCGCGACACCCAGCCCGGCGGCACGCGCTACGTCGTCGAGTCGACGTCGACGAACTCGGCCTGGTGGCGCCAGATGGACCTGCGCCACGAGGGCTCGTACTTCTTCCCGGCCGCCGGCGGGCTCGGGTTCGGCCTGCCCGCCGCGGTCGGCGTCGCGATGGGCAGCCCGGACCGCCCGGTCGTCGGCGTCATCGGCGACGGCTCGGCCAACTACGGCATCACGGCGTTGTGGTCCGCCGCGCACTACCGCGTGCCGGTCACCTTCGTGATCCTGCGCAACGGCGTCTACGGCGCCCTGCGGTGGTTCGGCGAGCTGCTCGGCACGCCGGACGTGCCCGGCACGCAGATCCCCGGGCTCGATTTCACGGCCATCGCGGCGGGCTACGGCGTCGAAGCCACCACCGCCCGCGACGAAGACGACTTGCGCGCCCAGCTCAAGGCGACCCCGGACGGCCCGCGGCTGATCCAGGTCGACACCGAACCGACCACACCGGAGTGATCATGACCCTGCTCGGAACGGAATTCGACGGCGGCAGCGGCGGGACCCACCAGGTCGTCGAGCCGGCGACCGGGGATGTGCTGGGCCGCGTGGGCATCGCGACGCCGGACGACGTCGCGGAAGCTGCCGCGGCCGCCGCGAAGGCGCAGCGGGACTGGGCCCGGCGCACGCCCGCCGAACGCGCCGCGGTGCTGCGCCGCGCCGGTGAGCTGTGGGAGACGCACGCCGCCGACGTGCAGGAGTGGATCGTCCGCGAGGCCGGGTCGACGCGGCCCAAGGCCGGGATCGAGACCGAAATGGCGGCGGGGATCTGCTTCGAAGCCGCGGCACTGCCCACCCACCCGCTCGGCGAGGTGCTGAGCACCGGCGAACCCCGCTGGTCGCTGGCCCGGCGGGTGCCGGCCGGCGTGGTTTCAGTGATCGCGCCGTTCAACTTCCCGCTGATCCTGGCCATCCGCTCGGTCGCGCCGGCGCTCGCGCTCGGCAACGCCGTGCTGCTCAAGCCGGACCTGCGGACGGCGGTGTGCGGCGGGGTGAGCATCCTGCGCGTCTTCGAGGAAGCCGGGCTGCCCGAAGGCCTGCTGCACCTGCTGCCCGGGGACGCGGGAGTCGGCGCCGCGGTGGTCGACGCGCCCGAGGTGTCGGTGGTGTCGTTCACCGGCTCGACCGCGGCCGGGCGGAAGGTCGGCGAAGCCGCCGCGCGCTCGCTCAAGCGCGTGCACCTGGAGCTGGGCGGGAACAACGCGCTCGTGGTGCTGCCGGGCGCCGACGTCGCCAAGGCGGCCTCGGCAGGCGCGTTCGGCTCGTTCCTGCACCAGGGCCAGATCTGCATGACCACCGGCCGTCACCTGGTGCACGAGTCCCAGGTGGACGAATACGTCGAAGCCCTCGCCGAGAAGGCACGGCGGCTTCCGGTGGGGAACCCGGCCGAGGGCGACGTCGCGCTCGGCCCGATCATCGACGACCGCCAGCTCGCGCACGTCACCGACGTCGTCGACCGGAGCGTAGCGGCGGGCGCGCGGGTGCTCGCCGGCGGCAAGCCGGACGCGCCGTACTACCCGCCGACCGTCCTCTTCGGACTCGACGACGCGAGCCCGGCCTGGCGCGAGGAGATCTTCGGCCCGGTGGCGCCGGTGCGCGCCTACCGCGACCTCGACGAGGCCGCACGGCTGGTCAACGACTCCGAGTACGGCCTGTCGGTCGGCATCCTCGGCGACGTCGGCACCGCGATGAAGCTGGCCGAGGAGGTCCGCTCGGGCAAGGTGCACATCAACGAGCAGACCGTCGGCGACGAGCCGACCGCGCCCTTCGGCGGCGTCGGCGACTCCGGCAACGGCTCCCGCTTCGGCGGGGCGAAGGCCAACATCGAGGCCTTCACCGAGACCCAGTGGCTCACCGTCCGCGCGGACATCGCGCAGTACCCGTTCTGAGGAGGACGACGATGACAACGACGTCTCGTGGCACGTGGACGGCGGTCCTCTGCTGGCTGACCGTCCTGCTCGAGGGCTACGACCTGGTCGCGCTCGGCGCCACCATCCCGACCCTGCTCAAGAGCGGCTACCTCGGCTTCACCGCGGCCGGCGCGACGGCGGTCGCGACGGTGTCATTGATCGGCGTGGCCGTCGGCGCCGCCGGTCTCGGCCCGCTCACCGACCGGTTCGGCCGCCGGGTGCTGCTCATCGGCTCGGTCCTGCTGTTCTCGCTGTTCACCCTGCTGACGCCGCTCGCGCCGAACGTCGCGACGTTCGGGGTGTTCCGGTTCGCCGCCGGGCTGGGCCTCGGCGCGTGCATGCCGGTGGCGCTGACGGTGATGTCGGAGAACCTGCCCGCCCGGCGGCGCGCCAGCGCGAGCACGTTCACCATGACCGGCTACCACGTCGGCGCGGTGCTGACGTCGGTCCTCGCGCTGTACGCCAAGGAGGACTGGCACGTGCTGTTCTACGGCGGCGGGATCGCCGGCCTGCTGGTCGTGCCGCTGATGTGGGGGAAGCTGCCGGAGTCCGCGGCCTACCTCGCGGCGCGCGAAACGTCCGAACGCGTCGGCCTCAAAGACCTGCTGGGCGCCCGGTTCCGGCGGATCAGCATCGCCGTGTGGACCGGTTCGTTCATGGGCCTGCTGCTGGTCTACGGGCTCAACACCTGGCTGCCGCAGCTGATGCGCACGGCGGGCTACCCGATCTCGACGTCGATCACGCTGCTGCTGGTGCTCAACATCGGCGCGGTGCTCGGGCTGGTGCTGGCCGGCACGATCGCCGACCGGTTCGGCATCCGGCCGATCGTGCGGATCTGGTTCGGCACCGGCGCGGTGCTGCTGGCGGCGCTGAGCGTCAAGATCGGCAATGCGTTCCTGCTCAACGCGGTCGTGCTGCTGACCGGCGTCTTCGTGTTCTCGGCGCAGGTGCTGATCTACGGCTACGTCGCCCAGGCGTTCCCGGCATCGGCCCGGGGCACCGCGCTCGGGCTGACGTCGGCGGTCGGACGGCTGGGCTCGATCCTCGGGCCGTTCGTCACCGGGGCGCTGGTCACCGCCGGGGTCGCCTACCCGTGGGGCTTCTGGTTCTTCGCCGTCGTGGCCGCGCTGGGGCTGGTCGCGGTCCTGCTGCTGCGCGGCGGGACCGGCTCCGAGGAGCGGTTGGCGCCGGTGTCCGCCGGCTACGACGCGAGTGCGCGATAAGGGCGCACGACGGTTTCGACGAACGCCGCGACTTGCTCGTCGACGTGCGCCGTCCCCTCGGAGTCGTTCTCGACGAGGTGCAGCCGGCCGACGAGGCTCTTCTGGTTCTTCAGCAGCGCGAAGTCTTCCCTGCTGTAGAGGGTGTCGGCGGCGTTGCTGGGCAGCCGGTGTTCGTCGGAGACCTCGAGGCTGATCGACTGACCCGCCACCGAGATCTTCGGTGGCTCGCCCCGCCTGGCCAGCCGGGCGGCACGCACCGCGTCGGAAGCGCGGACGTGGACGATCTGCGACGCCGCCAGGACCTCTTCGCCGAACACCTGGAGTGCTCCGACCGTGTCGGCCCTGGCGAACTCGACGATCGTGATCGGGTTGCTCCGGCGGTTCTCCCACACGCGGCGGCCGAGCCGCTGCAGCGCCGGGCTGAGGTCCTCCTCCCGCTCCACCTGGAACGCGCCGCCCTGCTGGGCGCTGAAGCCCGCACCTCGGCCATCGCCGAAGAGCATCAAGGCGTGGAGGAATTCTTCGAAGGCGTAGACGTAGTCGTTCAGTTCCTCGACCTGCAGCCGCCACCGCCGGAGCTCCTCGGCGAGTGCCCGCCGGACCAGTGACTTGCCGGCACCCGGCAGACCGGTGACGAAGATGACCGGCGCACGGTGGCGGAACGCCAGGTGCCGCAGGACCGCGTCTTCCGCCTTGGCGGGCAGCTGGTACGCCGCACGCTGTTCCCGGATCGGGTCGGCAAGGCGGGACACCACGTCGCCCGGCTTGCCACCGGGCAGGACTTCCCCGGCCAGGATTTCCCCGGCCAGCACCGATTCGATGGGTTCGGACTCACTCCAGACCTGGTCGAAGTGGCTGCGGAACACCTTGGCGGCCGAGATGTCGTCCAGTCGTTCGGGCCGGTCCTTCCCGCCGGTGCGCTGGTTGAGCACCGTGTGGTGCTCCGCGCCGGAGAACACGTGGTACGACAGGTGATCCGAGGTCAGCGCCCGGGACACCCGAACCTCGATCCCCATCCCGAGCAGCTCCGCTCCGGCGATGAGGGAGGACCGCTCGGCACGGGTGATCACCCGGACCCCGCGGCGGCCGTTGATCTGCGACCACGATTCCTGAATCTGGGCCACCACGGGAGAGCCTTCCGCCGGCGTCAGGTTCGGGACCAGCGCCTCGAGGCGCTCGACGTGGTCCTTCTTGGAGATGACGAGCATCTCCGCGAGGTATTTCCGCCGGGTCATCCGCTGGGAGAGCCCGGTCGGCAACCTGGTGCGCCGCCACAGGAACCCGACGAACGCCACGATGACAGTGACGATCATGCCGCTCGTCACCGGCACAAGGAACTGGCTCCAGTCCACCATCGGGGTCCTCTGTCATCCGTCGCCGCCGCACGTGCGGATATCCTAAACCAGATTTTAGGAATGACGAACTTTGGGTTCAACTACGGCGCAATCCCATCCCTTGGACGGATGGCCGGAGTCGAACGTCGAGGTCGAGAACAGCGCGCCGAGTAGGCGCGGCGACGGTGTCCGCCCCGCTAGACCGTGTCCTCGGGCTTGCGGCGCCCCAGGGTCGCCTCGGGGTGCTCGGTGCGGCGGTCGGATTCGCGCAGGACCTCGCGGGCCTGGCCCTCGGGGTCCGCGCTGTCGACGGCCTGCTCTTCGGGCAGCAGTTCGGCGCGGGTTTCGGTCCGGTCAGGGGTGTCGTCCATGGCTTGCGGGTACCCGGTGGCTCACACCCGCAACCAGCCGACGGCCAGCGAGAGGATCAGCGCGGCCACCATCAGCACCAGCACGCCGGTGAAGACCAGCCACAGCACCGGCATCGCCTTGGACGGCATCGGCTGGGGGTGCGAGAGGCCCGACGTCTGGGCGGAGTCGGGCGGCGTGCTGCCCGGGGGCACGCCGCCCCCTGGCTCCAGGTCCGGGGTCCGGCGGGGATCCGGATCCGGGGGTTCGGCGGTCATGGCGGCACCGTCCTTCCGTCGCTCCCGTGGCGGGTGCCCGGCGCGCGACCGGGCAAACGCCTTCAGTCGCGGGAGCGGCGGTTGCCCGCCGCGTCGCGGCGGAGCCGGTCGGTGTGCGCGGAGATCTCGCCGAGCTGCTCGGCCAGCGCGCCGGTCACGTGCCGGCGCGCGGCGTCCAGCGGTGGAAGCAGCGTCGCCGGGTCGTCGTCACCCAGGGCCGCGCCGAGGCGGTCGGCGCTCTCCTGCGCCGCGGGCCCGAGCCCGTCGAGGGCGCTGACGCGGCCGGCGAGCTGGCGCAGGATCGCGGAGTTGCGACGGGCCCAGTCGGCGACGGCCCGGTCGCCCGCGCGCCGGTCGCGTTCCGCGTCGACCCGCGCCTCGCCGGTCTTTTCGCCGGTGAGCGACGGCTGCAGCCGCAGGTAGCGCCGTTCCGCGGCCTGGCGGCTCGCGACGCCCAGCGCGGGGGCGAGCGCCACCCAGCTCGCGCCGGCCGCCCTGGCCGCGGCGATCAGCTCCGGCTCCCAGCTCGCGAGCTCCTCCCGCAGCAGCCGCAGCCCGGACAGCGCGTCGAGCACCCCGGCCCGGTCGCCCGCCCCGGCCCGGGCGGCCGCGACCACCTCCTGGATCCGGCGCAGCGCGCCGGCGGGATCGGTTCCGTCCATCACGTCATCCTTTCGACGACTCTCATCTTGTCATCGTTTTGACGACATGCTAGAACACCTCCGCGTGTTGCCACCAGAGTCGACGACGCCGACGACCGCCGGCCGTCGCCGACGCTGAGCGGCCTGCCGGCACACCACCCCGGCTTCACCACGGACTGGCCTCGGCCGCGCGGCCCGGCGGGTGCTGCGCACTGGAGAAACCCCGCCGCCGGCTCAGGACCGTTCGACGCGGAAGACCGCGATCCGCTCGGCGGCCGCCGCGACGGCGTCCGGGGTCGGCGCGTCCGCCAGGCCGGTCGTCACGAACCGCTTGCCCACGCTCGGCGGGCTCGTTTCGACGAGCCGGCGCAGCACCGGCCGCCGCGCCTCCACCGGCAGCTCGGCCAGCCGCGCGGCCGACGCGCGGCGGCCGCGGGTGAGCGTCACCTCGCCCGCGGCCCGCACGTTCGCCACCCAGGCCGCCGTCGGATAGGCCTGGACGATGTAGTGCTGCCCGTCGATGGGGTTGACGGCGATGGGGAACGTGCGCGGGACGCCGGTGCGCCGCCCGGGCACGGTGAGCAGCTGCATCGGGCCGAACGCGACACCGAGCCGCTGCAGCCCCACGACGATCTTGTTGCCGGCGTTGACCATCCGGCGGTAGCTCTGCGCTGTTGTCATATCCCGAAGGTACACGAAGTCATACGAAACTCATATATTCTGAGTTTCGTATCTACTTGCGTTCGGGCCCGGGCTCCGGCTCCGGCGGCACCGGGTCCGGCACGGGGACCCCGCCGGGCTCCGGGAGCGGCCGGTCCGGCGGCGGGTCCGCTTCCGGGACGACGGGTTCGGGCGGTAACGGGGGTGCGGTCGACATCGGGCTTCCCTCCACCGCTTGCGCCACCCGCGGTTCGGGTGGCGATCACTCGCGGGTTACCCGCCGCGGTTGACTCTGACACCGTGTCAGGTCCTATCCCGGACCCATGACGCCTTTCCGCACCGCGACCGAGGTGGCCGCCGGGATCCGCCGCGGCACGCTCTCGGCGCGCGACCTGACCGAAGAGCTCTTCGCCCGCATCGGCGCTTCCACCGTCAACGCCGTCATCGCGACCTGCCCCGACGCCGCCCTGGAAGCCGCCGCGGAGGCCGACCGAGCGGTGGCCCGCGGCGAGGACGTCGGGCCGCTGCACGGCGTCCCGATGACGATCAAGGACGCCTTCGCCGTGCGGGGCCTGCCCACGACCTGGGGCGAGCCGGCGTTCGCCGGCT
Source organism: Amycolatopsis sp. NPDC004747 (assembly GCF_053601335.1). NCBI lineage: Bacteria > Bacillati > Actinomycetota > Actinomycetes > Pseudonocardiales > Pseudonocardiaceae > Amycolatopsis > Amycolatopsis sp. NPDC004747. Next base: position 255,665 of record NZ_JBSGBQ010000003.1, read on the forward strand.
GCGTCGCCGGCGAGGACGCGGCGGTCGTCGAACGGCTGCGGGCCGCGGGGGCGATCGTCGTGGGCAAGTCGAACGTCCACCACCTGCTCGCGGACTTCGGCCGGACCGACAACCCGCTCCACGGGCGGACGCTCAACCCGAGAGACCACCGCCGGACGCCGGGTGGCTCGAGCGGCGGTGCGGCGGCCGCGCTCGCCGACGGCCTGACGTACCTCGAATACGGCTCCGACCTGGCCGGGTCGATCCGGATCCCGGCCGCCTACTGCGGTGTCCACGGCCTCAAGCCCACCCCGGGCACCGTGCCGCTGCGCGGGTTCCAGCCGCCGGGGCCGCCCGCACCGCTCGCCCGGGAATTCCCCTCGGCGGCCGGTCCGCTGGCCCGGTCGGCGGCCGATCTGCGCGTCGCGCTGGAGGTCACCAGCGGATCGCTGCGGCCCTCACGGCGCTCCCGGCTCGAGGACTTCCGCGTCGGCGTCGTGCTCGACGATCCGGCCTGCCCGGTGACCGGCGAAGTCGGCGCGGCGCTGTCGGACGCCGTCGACGCGCTGGCCCGCGCCGGGGTGCGGATCCGCGAGGGCTGGCCGGCGGACGTCGACCCGGTCGCCCAGGCCGAGGCGTTCGGCTTCCAGGTGGAGCTGTTCTTCGCGCGCCGAGAAGGCCGCGAGCCGGCCGGAACCGCGAGCCAGGAACGGCGGCGCGCGGCATTGGGATCGGCCTGGGCCCGGTACTTCGCCGACGCCGACGTCTTCCTCTGCCCCACGGTGTTCACCACCGCGCCGGCCCACGACGACCGGCACCGCTACGACGACCAGGTGTTCTGGATCGCGCAGGCGTCGCTGCCCGGGCTGCCGGCGGTCACCGCCCCGGCGGGGCCGGCCGGGCTGCAGGTCGTCGGGCCCGCGCACGAGGACGACACGGCGATCACGTTCGCGGACCTCGCCGCGGACGTCATCGGCGGGTTCGTCCCGCCTGGGGCAGGATCGGGCCGTGTTCTCGATCGGTGACTTCGCCCGCCACGGCCGGGTTTCGGTGCGGATGCTGCGGCACTACGACGCGCTCGGGCTGCTGCGCCCGGCGCGCGTCGACCCCGCGACCGGCTACCGCAGCTACACCGCGGGCCAGCTGGCCCGGCTCAACCGGATCGTCGCGCTGAAGGACCTCGGGTTCACCCTGGACCAGGTGGCCACGCTGCTGGCGGACGAGGTCACGGTCGAGCAGGTGCGCGGCATGCTGGCGCTGCGGCGCGCGGAGCTGGAGGCGGCACTGGCCGAAGGCGCGGCCCGGCTGGCGCAGGTCGAGGCGCGGCTGCGGACGATCGAAGCGGAAGGCCGGTCGCCCGCGCACGACGTCGTCGTCAAGGAGCTGCCCGCCCTGCGCGTGGTGGAGCTGACCGGCGTCGCGGCGGGGTTCGCGCCGGAGGCGATCGGACCGGTCGTCCACCCGTTGTGCGCGGAGCTCGGCCGCCGCCTCCCGCAGGCGGACGTGACGCCGGCCGGACGGCTGACCTGCTACTACGAGCAGCGCGCGGAGGACGAGGTCGTCGTGCACGCCGCACTGCCGGCGTCGGTCGGCACCGGCGACCTCGGCGGCCTGACGGTGGCGGACCTCCCGGCCACCCGCGCGGCCACGCTCGTCCACCGCGGCCCGATCGACGGCGTCCTGCCCGGCTGGCAGGCGGTGGTGCGCTGGATCGACGACCACGGCCACCGGTCGGCCGGGCCGCAGCGGGAGGTTTACCTGGACTGCCCGGAAGACCCGGCGGGCTGGGTGACCGAGCTGCAGGAGCCGATCGGCTGAGCGCCGCCGGCCAGGTCAGCCGACGGACTGCTGCTCCACCGGTTCGGGGTCGGGGCTCAGCACCCCGGCGAACACCGCCGCCAGCACGCACAGCAGCGCCGGCACCGCGAACGTGACGTTCAGCGGCATCCAGCGCGTCAGCCCGCCGATCAGCGCCGGGCCGGCCAGCAGGCCGACGTACCCGAGACCGACCACGCGCGCCATCAGCGCACCCGATGCCCGGGTGTCCAGGTTGCCCGCCGCCGTGAACAGCTGCGGGACGCCGCCCGAGAGGCCCAGGCCGAACAGCGCCCAGCCCACCAGTGACACCGGCACCCACGGCGCCGCCGCGGCCGTGGTCAGGCCCACCGCTGCCAGCGTCGCGCCGTACCGGACGATCGCCACCGGACCGGCCCAGGCCGCGACGCGGTCGGTCAGGAAGCGGCCGGTCGTCATCGCCACCGCGAACGCGCCGTACGCCAGCGCTGCCGTCGACGCCGTGGTGCCCAGCACCTTCTCCATGTGCAGCGCGGCCCAGTCGTTCGCGACGCCCTCCGACAGCATCAGCGCGAGCGCCAGCAGGCCGAGCAGCCAGACCGTGCGCCCCGGCGGACGGCGCGCGACGACCGGCTCGGGAGCCTCGGCAGAGGCGGCGGGTGCGTCGGCCGGCTCCATCAGGAACCGCGCCGACACCAGGGAAAGCAGCACGCAGAACAGGCCGGTGGCGGTGAGCGTGCCGCCGGTGGGCACGCCCGCGCCGAGCGTGGCCGCGCCGATGACCGCGGCGATCGCGCCGCCGATCGACCACATGGCGTGGAAGGCCGCCATGATCGGGCGCGGGTAGGCCCGCTCCACGACGACCGCGTGCGAGTTCATCCCGACGTCGATCGCGCCGTTGCCGAAGCCGAAGAAGATCAGCGACAGGCCCAGTGTCCACCACGAGTTCGCGAACCCGGGCGCGCACACCGCGAGGCCCATCAGGATCCCGGCGGCCGGCACCAGCCGCCGGTGCCCGAGCCGGTCGACGAGTGGCCCGGCCACCTGCATGCCGGCGAACGCGGCGCCGCCGAGCACCAGCAGCAGCGCGCCCAGCGTGCTGTGCGAGATGCCGGTCGCGCGCTCGACGTTCGGGATGTGCACCACCCACATCCCCATCGCGAACCCGTTGAGGCCGAAGAACATGAAGGTCGCGAACCGGGCGGCACGCGGGCGGGGCGAGACGGTCATCGGCTCTCCAGTGCGGGGACGGCGACGTGCACGAGCACGCCGCGCTCGGTCAGCGCGGCACGCTGGTCTTCGGGGGCGCCGGGATCGGTGATCACCACGTCGGCGCGGTCGGCGGGACAGATGCAGGCGAGCGCGGACCGGCCCCACTTGGCGCCGTCGGCCAGCACGACCGTCCGGGCCGCGACGTCGAGGGCGGTCCGCTTGACCTCGGCGTCGGCCAGGTCGAAGGCGGTGAGCCCGGAATCGACGCCGAGCGCGCAGGGGCTCAGCACGGCGACGTCGAACCGCAGGGCGCGCAGCGAAGCCAGCGTCAGCGGGCCGACCAGGGCCTGCTCCCCCGGCCGCGCTTCGCCGCCGGGCAGCAGCAGCCGGACGCCGGGCACCTCGGCCAGCTCACGGGCCGCGTGCAGCGACAGCGGCATCACGGTGATCGCGCGTCCGCGCAGCAGCCGCGCCAGCTCGAGCGCCGTGGTGCCGCTGTCGAGGACGACCGTCTCGCCGTCGCGGATCAGTTCGGCCGCCGCGGCGGCGATGGCCCGCTTCGCCGTGATCCCGGCCGTCGCCCGGGCCTCGAACGGCGGTTCGACGCCGGACGGCGTGGCCGGGACCGCGCCACCGTGCACCCGCCGCAGGACGCCCCGGGCCGCCAGGTGGTCGAGGTCGCGGCGGACGGTCATCTCCGACGCGCCGGTCGCTTCGGCCAGCTCGGCGACGCCCACCTGGTCGGCGTCGCGCAGCCGTTCCACGATCACCCGTTGCCGCTCCGCGCTCTTCACCCCGTGAGCTTCGCAATCCGGACACGCTCGCACAATCGATTTGTTCGTTCGCTCACGTTCGATGTGCGAACCACCATTGCGGCATGATGGGCCCGTGCACGCCGCCGAGACCACCGCAGCCCCGTGACCGGGGGCTACCTGAAGGGCCGGATCCGCCGCGAAGACATCATCACGGCGGCGGCCGCGGCGTACGGCGAACTCGGCTATCACGGCTCGTCGCTGCGCGAGATCGCCAAGCGCGTCGGGATTTCCCACGCCGGCCTCCTCTACTACTTCCCCACCAAGGAAGCCCTGCTCGCCGCGGTGCTCGAACGCCGGGACGCCGAGGACTCCGAACGCGAGCGGCTCACCGTGCCACCCGGGCTCGAAGTCCTCCGCCACTTCGTCGCGCTCGCCGAGCACAACGTCCGCCACCCCGGGATCGTCGACCTCTACTCCCGGCTCGCCGCCGAAGCGGTCGCCCCGGACCACCCGGCGCACGAGTACTTCGTGCGCCACTACCGGGCCGCGCGCGACGGCGTGCACGAGTCGTTCCGCGCCCTCGCGGCCCGCGGCGAGCTGCGCGAGGGCGTCGAACCGGCACTCGCGGCGTGGACGTTCATCGCGCTGATGGACGGCCTGCAGGTGCAGTGGCTGACCGTTCCCGGCGACGTCGACCTGGTCGGCTCGCTGCGCTTCTACCTGCAGAACCTGCTCACCGTCCCGCTCTAGAGGGTCTTCGCGTACGGGTCCCAGCCCGCCGGGAGCAGCGGGGGGACGTCGATGGTGCTCGTGACCTCCACGCTCTGCCCGCGGGTCATGGATTCGTCGATGGCCAGCATCGCGTCGAGCACGTGGTAGGCCAGCTCGCCGGACGCGCGTTCCGGCACCCCGGCCCGGATCGCCCGCGCCAGCTCCAGCGCACCGGTGCCGCGGGAGGCCGCATGTCCCTGTGGCGCCAGCACTTCCGGCTCGTCGTGGCCGAGCAGGTGCAGCCGGGTCGGCTCGTCGAAGCGGTTGGGGTCCGGCAGCACGGCGGTGCCGAGCGTGCCGGTCAGCTCGGCCAGCGCGGGGCGCTTGAGCGCCGAGTCGAAGCTCAGGACCAGCTGCGCGGAAGCGCTCTCGAACTCGACGAGCGCGGTGACCGTCGTCGTCACCGACACCGGGAACTCGGTGCCCGCCCGCGGCCCGGAGCCGACGACCCGGGTGTCGCGGGCCCGCCCGCCGGCCCCGGTGACGCGCCGGATCGGGCCGAGCAGGTGCACCAGCGCCGTCAGGTAGTACGGCCCCATGTCGAGCAGCGGGCCGCCGCCGGGCTGGAAGTAGAACTCCGGTGCCGGGTGCCACAGTTCCGGCCCCGGCACCTGGAACAGGGCCAGCGCGGTCATGGGACGGCCGATCCGGCCCGCGTCGACGGCCCGGCGCGCGGTCTGCAGCGCGGCGCCGAGCACGGTGTCGGGCGCGCTCGCCACGCGCAGGTTCTTCTCCCGCGCGCGGTCGAGGAGCTTGCGGCCGGTCTGGCGGTCCAGCGCCAGCGGCTTCTCCGTCCACACGTGCTTGCCCGCTTCGAGCGCGGCGAGCCCGACTTCGACGTGCGCGACCGGGATGGTCAGGTTGACCACCAGCTCGACGTCCGGGTCGGCCAGCAGCTCGGCCACGGTGCCCGAGCGGGGCACGCCGTACTCGGCCGCGCGCGCCGCCGCGCGGGCGGTGTCGAGGTCGGCCACCCGCACCACGCGGACGTCCGGGAAGGCGGTGAGGTTTTCGAGGTAGGTGCCGCTGATGACGCCGGTGCCGATGATGCCGACCCCGACCGGCCCGCCGGTCACCGGTCCGCGCCGGTCAGGAAGGCGTGGCTGGCGGCGAGGGCCTCGAAGAGGTCGCCGTCGAAGGCGTCGAACTCGACCACGCGCAGCGCGTCCGGCGCGGCGGCGAGCACTTCGGCGACCGGCACCCGGCCCTGGCCGGCCGGGACCTGGCCGGTGGCGTCGGTGGCGAGCCCGCCGTCCTTGACGTGGATGGCCCGCACCCGGTCGCCGAGCCGGCGCAGCAGGGCCGGCGCGTCTTCGCCGCCCGCGGTGGCCCAGTAGGTGTCGACCTCCAGGGCGACCGCCGGGTCGAGCTGCCCGGCGAACACCTCGAAGGCGCTGCGGCCGTCGATCCGGGACTGCAGTTCCCACCAGTGGTTGTGGTAGCCGACGGCGACGCCGTGCTCGGCCGCGAGCTTCGCGGCGGCGTTGAGCCCCTCCGCGGTGGCCGCGATGTCGGCGGGCTCCTGCCAGCGCTCGGGCGGGACGTACGGGTCGATCACCAGCCCGATGCCCAGCTCGGCCGCGGCGGCCAAGACGGCGTGCTGGTCGGCGCCGAGCAGCTGCGCGTGCGCGGTCGGGGCGGTCAGGCCGTTGGCGGGCAGCCCGGCCCGCAGTGCCTCGGCGTTCTCGAGCACGCCGTACGGCTCGACCTGGGTGAAGCCGATCGCGGCGAGCCGCCGCAGCGTGTCGGCGGGGTCGGCCGCGAACGCTTCGCGGACCGAATACAGCTGAACGGAAGGCACGCTCATCACCGGCTCCTCCACTTCCCCGTGGCGGCCGTCCGCCGCGGCTCCCCCAATTTCTACCACCTGGTCAAAATTGTCACCAAGAGCTTTTCCGGAAGGTCAACCGGACGGCGGCAGGCGGCCCGCGTGCCCCGGCTCACGCCGGCCGGGGTTTTGGCAAGCGCCCGATGGGGCAGTAACGCCAAGAGCAGGGGGCCAGAGCCGATCCGGGAGGTGCCGGCAAGTGGACAGGGCAGGAGACGAAAGGGACACCGCGGCCGCCGCCGGGCGCCCGGCGACCCGTCGCGACCCGACGGACCTGTCCGAGGCCGCGCGCGACCTCGACCGGCGGATCGACCAGCACCTCGCCCGGTTGCGCCGGGAACGCGACCGGCGCGCCGCCGACATCCCCGACCAGCGGCTGCGGCCCAGCGGCTGATCAGCCGACCTCGCCTTCACCGCGCGGACGCGACCTACTACGCTCGGTGGCCCAACGCCGCCCGCCGAAGTCCTGCGAGGTCGCCATGTCCGACACCCCGTCCGCGCTGTCCCCGAGCCAGACGCCGGTGGGGGTCGACCCCGCCCGGCCGAGCATCGCGCGGATCTACGACGGGTTCCTCGGCGGCAACAACTTCTACGAAGTCGACCGCGTGGTGATGGAGAAGATCCGCACGGCGGTCCCGGAAGCGGTCGACATCGCCCGCGGCAACCGCGGCTTCCACAACCGCGCGCTGCGGATGCTGGCCGGCCAGACGAAGATCCACCAGTACCTCGACTGCGGGTCCGGGCTGCCGACGGCCGAGAACACCCACCAGATCGTGCAGCGCATCGACAAGGACAACACGGTCGTCTACGTCGACAACGACCCGGTGGTGCTGGCCCACGGCCGCGCACTGCTCGTCGAGAACGACTTCACGCACATGGTCGAGGCGGACATCTTCCGGCCGCGGGAGGTCCTGGACCACAAGGAAGTCCTGGCGCACGTGGACTTCTCCCAGCCGGTCGCGTTGCTGCAGGTGGGCACGATGCACCACTACGAGGGCGACGGAGTCTTCGACATCATGCGCGAGTACATCGACGCGCTGCCGTCCGGCTCGTACGTCGTGCTTTCGCACTTCTTCGACCCCGAGGTGCCGGAGCTGACCGAGATCGCCAAGCGGATCGAGCAGATCCTCGTCCAGGGACCGCTGGGCGCGGGCCGCTTCCGGACCCGTGCGGAGATCGAAGCGATGATGACCGGCCTCGAGATCATCCAGCCGAACGCGACCTCGGAGCCGGGCATGGCGGTCTGCGACGAGTGGTGGCCGGACGGCCCCCGGCTCACCCCGCTGAGCGGCTCGGCCAAGTGCGTCGCCGGGATCGTCGGCTACAAGCCGTAAGGCCTCACGCCTCGGGCTCTTCGGCCGCTTCCTCGGCGGCCGGGGTCACCCCGTCGCGCAGCCACTTCAGCTTGACCTCGAACTGGCCCTGCAGCCCGGTGCGCGCGATCACCGCCCCGGCCTGGGCGTCGAGCTTGACGCCGAACTTGAGCTCGACCTCGTCCGGCCCGAGGTCGCGGAACTGCGCCAGTGCGGCGGACGCGGCCGCGCGGACCTCGCTCAGGGCGTGCTCGAAGGTCGTGGTCGCCTTGCGGAGCACCCCCGACGGCGCCGACGCCTGTTCCAGGCCCGGTTCCCCCTCGACCTCGACGACCACCGAACCGCCGTCGGCCAGCGGGAAACGCACGAACTCCTGCACCGGATCTCCTCCTCGGTAGGGCCTTCTGCGTCGGGGCTAGCACGGCAGGTCGAGCCACTGCTCCCCGCCGATGCCCCGGCGCACCTGCTCCAGCTGCCCGAGCACGGTGTCCAGCCGGTCGGGGTGGGCCAGGTACTCCAGCACCGCCTGGTAGAACGCGCTGGTCATCGCCGAGGGCATCAGGTCGGACGCGTCGAAGCACAGCTCGGTGCCCCTGGCCAGGGTCGTCGCGATCCGCCGGGTCACGTCGCTGCGGTAGACGTCCTGGTCGACGAGCCGCTGGTGCACCGAGAAGGTCGTCCCGCCGGACGGCCAGATCCGCTGCCCCTGCTCCCCGGCCAGGTAGACCATGAGCCGGCGCGCGGCCGGGGTGTCGTGGAACATGCCGGCGAGGTCGGCCGAGACTTCCGCGCGTGCGGGCTTCCCGGTGCCCGGGAACGGGAAGAACCGGAAGTCCCGCTCGGGCACGGGCGGCCCGGCCGGCCGCGGGATCGCCAGGTAGCCGCCGATCGCGAAGGAGCCGAGGTGCTCCAGCAGGCAGCCGGGTGGGTCGGCGAACAGGCCCCGGCCGGCGTCGGCGAACGAGGTGAGCAGGGCCGCCGTGCTGCCGCCGCGGACCGCGCCCGGCGCGAGGACCAGCGCGCCCCAGCTCTGCCACGCGGTGCGCACGACTTCGTCGGTCCAGGCCAGCTTGCCCGCCGCCCACTTGCCGTATTCGTCCGGAGCCTGGTGCAGCAGGATGTCCTCGAGCCAGTCGGTGCCCGGGAACCCGGAGTTCGGCGGCGCCCCCATGCCGAGGCACCACGGCTGCTGCCCGGCGGCGGAAAGCCGCCCCGAAGTCGCCACGAGCTCTTCCCAGGTGGCCGGCGGGGCCTCCCGGAAGCTCTTCGGGTTGTACCAGACGATGCTCTTCAGATCCGCCTTCACCACGACCGTGTAAGTCGTCTTCCCGCCGAGCTGCTGCAGTTTCCGCCACTTCGAGCTGTACGCGGCGGTCGCGTCCGCGCCGAGGACGTCGTCGAGGGGTTTCAGCTGCCCGGAACGCGCGTAGCCCGCCAGCTCGGCCGGGTTGGACAGCACCGCCACGTCGGGCGGCGTGCCCTGCTGCAGGTCACCGCGCAGCACCTGGTTCTGCGCGCGCGTGCCCTGGTAGCGCGTGGGAATCCCGGTCTCCCGGGTGAACCCGTCGAGGACGCGCAGGAAAGCCGTCTGCTCGTCGCCGGTCCACGAACCCAGCACGGTCACCGGCTCCGCGCCGGTCACGGCGGAACACCCGGCGACCAGGAGCACGAGGGCCAGCAGCGAACCGGCACAGCGCTTCATCACGGCTCCCTCCTCGCGCGGAACCGGTATTCGTCGAGACGGGGTTGCAGGCCACCGGCCGCGAGGACGCCGATCCCCGCGGCCAGCACCGGGATCCCGTACCCGAGGGCACCGTTCCAGCCCGGTTCGGTGAGGCCCGGGCCCAGCAGCACCGATTCGTCGACGGCGCCCGGCGGTGCGTCCGCGACGGCGGGCGGGACGGGCGTCCCGGCGGCGAACGCGGTCACCGTGTGGCCGCACGCGGCCGCTCCTTCGATCCCGCACTGGGCGGTCAGCACGTGGGCGAGCGTCCACCGGGCCTGGGCGGTGGCGGCCGAGGTCGCGGCCGACCGCGCGTCGACGGTGCGTTCCAGCGCGGCACCGCCGTCCCGCGCGTCGGACTGGATGCCGAGCAGCAACGCCGTTCCCGCGCCCAGCAGCACGCAGGCCACCGTGGCGGCCAGCAGCGCGGTGTTCACCGTGCGGCGGAACCGCCGGGCGAGGAACCGCTGGGCCCACACGAGCGTGGCGACCAGCAGGACCAGCGGCACCGCCCACAGCGCCGTGATCGCGGGATCCAGCCAGTTCGCCGCCAGCTGCCGGTCGAGGGCGGCGCGCTGGGCGGCTTCGAGCGCGTCGAGCTGCGCGAGGATCCCGTTCACCGGCGCGGACAGCAGGTCCGACGCGGACTGCAGGTCGCTCGCGGCGAGCGGCCCGCCCCCGTCCTGCCGGAAGTGGGCGTCGGCCTTCCCGATGAAGCCGTTGTACGACGGCAGCAGCCCTTCGATCAGCCGCAGCGTCTGGCTGCCCGCCTCGCCCGCGGCGTTGTGTTCGGCGACCTCGGCGAGCTGCTGGCTCGTCCGGGCGATCTGGTCCTCGTACTGCTCGCTGGGGCCGGTCAGGCGCGCCTGACCGCCTTCGAAGGCGGCCACCGCGGCGCGGTGCGCGGCCACGATCGCCTCCTTGGCCAGCGACACCTCGAGCACCGCGGGCGCGGTCCGCTCCCGCACCTCGGCGATGCTGACCCGCACGCCGAGGAACGTCGCCAGCGCGGTCCCCAGCACCAGCACGCTGCCTGCCACCAGCCCGAGCCGCAGCCACCAGAGGGTCTGCCGGGTGGTGCTGGTCGCGGTCACGACGGCGCTCCCGCCTCGAAGGGCTCGCCGCAGCGCCCGCACCGCTTCGCCGACGGCCGGGCCTTGTGTCCACAGTGGACGCACTCGCGCGGGGCGCCGTCGGCTTCGGGCGGGACGGCGGCCGGAGCGGGTTCCGCCGCACCGGTGTAGGCGGAGATGGTCGAACCGAGCACCAGGGAGAAGCCGTCGCGCGGGCGCACGCCGTCCTTGATCGTGACGGAGCCGTCTTCGCGGACGTCGATCAACCGGCCCAGGCGCTTGAGGATCTCCGCGTTGCCCAGCTCGGTCGCCAGCCGGACCGCGGTGCCCCAGTCCCGCGCCGCGGCCACCCGGTCGTCGCGCTCGAAGGCGTCCCAGCCCGCCCGGACCGCGCGGCCCAGCTCGGCCTGCCCGGTGACGCGGGCGACGTTGTCGTCCGGGACGCTGGAGAGCGCCAGGTCGTCGGTCAGGTAGCCGACCACGGCCCGTGGCTCGGCGACCGGCTCGCCGGCGACCAGCGTGACCGTGCCCAGCAACCGGTCCTCGTACCGGGTCAGCTCCTCGGTGTCGACGTCGAGGCAGAGGTGGTACTCGCGCAGTTCGTCACCCCACGCGCCCGTCGGCAGCTCGATCGCGTTGCCCTCGTGCGCACGACACTGTGCGGTGAGTTCGACCTCGGTCGGGAAGACCTGCTTGACGAACCGCAGCCGGCTGTAGGGCATCGTGGTCATCCGCAGCCGGACGTCCGGCACGGTCCGGCCCATCGCCCGCTCGACCAGGCGCCGGAAGTCCCCGGCGAGCTCGGCGTCCTCCAGGACGGCGTCGGCGCTGCCGCGCAGAACCGAGGCGATGCGCTGCAGGTCCCGCGGCTCCCAGTCGTCGCCGATGCCCCGGGCGTCACAGGCGAACCGGCCCCGGCAGCGGTCGAGCGCGGCTTCCAGCGCCCCCGTGCGATCGGACTCGTTCTTGCCGTCGGTGAGCAGCACCGCGTGCCGGATGGCCGCGGGGGTCTTCCCGAACAGGTCGCGGGCCAGCTCCAGCCACGTGCTCATCGCCGTCCCGCCCCCGGCGATCAGCCCGGCGGCCGCGGCCTTCGCCTCGTGGCGGGTGCGCTCGCCGGCCACCGCCAGCGGCGGTTCGGCCGGGTACACGAGCCGGGCCCGGCTCGTGCATTCGACCACCCCGAACAGCACGCCGTCCCGCAGCGAGCCGATGGCCGCCCGGCAGGCGTGCCGTGCGGCCTCGATCTTCGTCGGCGGCCAGTCCATCGAGCTGGAGCAGTCCACCAGCAACAGCTCGGCGGTCGGCGGCGGCCCGGCCGCGGGAGCACCGGCTTCGCCCACCCGCACGGTGAGAACGACGTCCATCCGGTCGTCGCTCGGCGCCAGGTACTTGTTCTGGCTCAGCTGGAGGGTGAACGACGGGTCGGGCATCCGATCACCTTCTCGTCTTCGGCCGGACGGAGTTCGCGAGGTCGACCAGCACGCCGTGTTCGTTCCGGTCGCGCGCCCGCTCGGCGAGGCGGCGCAGGGACTGCTCCAGCAGCGACCGCAGGCCCCGTTCGGTGACGCGCTCGCCGAGGAGCGCGCCGCCGTCCCAGCCTTCGCCGCCGTCGAGCCCGGTCAGCGCGGCCCCGCGGACCAACGCCTCCAGCCGGTCCCGGGCTTCCGGGTCGAGGTACAGCTCGGGCAGCCGCCGGGCGGCGTCGGCGAAGTCGTCCCGGCCCGGCGGCCCGGACGGCAGCCGCCCGGCCCGGATCCGCACGGCGGCGATCCGCGCGGCGTCGTAGTGGCGGGAAATGGGCGGCACGGCGTCGAGCAGGGCGACCGCGCTGTCGCGGCCGGTTGCCCGCAGCGCGCAGCGGGCCAGGCCGAAGGCGGCGCTGACCTGGCCGTGGTCGCGGTGCCACACCGAGCGGTAGCAGCGTTCGGCCAGCTCGGTCCGCCCGCGCAGTTCGGCGCAGAACCCGAGCGCCAGCTTCGGTGCGATCTCGCCGGGCCAGCTGCGGTGCACCCGGTCGAACGCGGCCGCGGCCTGCTCGGCGTCGTCGCGGGCCAGCGCCAGCAGCCCGTGGTGCCACGCCGCCCGCCAGTCGCGGGCCGCCTCGGTCCCGAGCTGTTCTTCGGCCTTCGCCAGTGCCGCGGCCGCGGCCTCGGCCTCGCCCAGCGCGACCCGCGCCCGCGTCCGGGCGAACTCGATCTCGACCGAGGGCTCGCCGAACATCGCCAGCTTGCCCAGCCAGCGGTGCGGCCCGGGCGCGCCCGCGGCGGCGATGAACCCGGCCGCGGCGTCTTCGGGGGCGACGCGCGGGATCGGCAGCCGGCCGGCGCCGTCGGCGGCACCCGGCAGCCCGAGGTCCAGCGGCCCGGTGGGTTCGCCGCCGGTCCAGTGGCCGAGGCCGGGGACCGCGCCGAGACCGTCGTCGAGCAGTTCCGCGGTGTCCTCGAACAGCGCCGAGGGCACCGGCCGCGGCCGTTCGTCGCGCAGGGAAAGGATTTCGCGGCGCACGCCGTCGAGCTGCTCGGCCATTTCGGACGCCGTGGCGAACCGCCGCTCGAACGGCGCGACGGCGCGCTCGAGCACCCGGTGCAGCGACTCGAGGCCACCGGCGACCCGATCGGGGTCGGCGTCTTCCCCCGCGGCTTCGAGCAGCACCTGCAGCGTCCGGCCGACGGTGTGCAGGTCCGAGCGCACGGTCAGGCCGTACCGGGCCAGCTCGTGCGCCGGTGCCTGGAACCCTTCGGTGCCGACGCTCGGCCCGGCCGGGTCCTCGCGCGAGCGGGCCGCGCCGAGGTCGATGACCTTGACCCGCTTGTCGCCGTGGATCACGTTCTCCGGCTTCATGTCGCAGTAGAGCAGGCCTTCGCCGTGGAGGTAGTCCAGCGCGCCCAGGATCGCCCGGCCGTAGACGATCACGTGCTCCACCCGCGGCGGCGGCCCCTGCTTGAGCAGGTCCCGCAGCGACCGCCCGCCGACGTACTCCATCACCAGGTAGGTGTCCGGCTCGCCGCCGCCGGGCGCCGGGTGCTCGACGAAGTCGCTGATGCGCACGATGTTCGGGTGGTCGAGCCGGACCAGCACGTCCCGTTCGACCCGCGCCATCGCGCGCAGCACGGCGTTGCCGCTGTTGATCACGCCCTTGAGCGCGACGTGCTGGCCGGCGAGCGCGGTGTCAGTGGCCAGGTACACCCAGCCGAGGCCACCCCGGGCGAAGCAGCCGAGGACGTCGTAGCGGTCGCCGACCCGTTCGCCGCGGTTCAGCTTGGGCAGGAAGGAAAAGCGCTCACCGCAGTATTCGCAGAACCCCTCGGCGAACGCCGGTTCGCCGGCGTAGGCGCGGCCGACGGGTTCCCCGCAGTGGCCGCAGAACCGGTGCTGCTCGGGGTAGTCGGGGTCGGCGAGGACGAGCTTCTCCGGGTCCGGCACCTCGATCGCGGGCAGCGACTGGAAATCTGCCTCGCCGCTCCAGAGCTCGACACTGCGCCCGAGTTCGGCGCTGCGCCGGGTGCTTTCGGGGGCGGGCCCGGCCGCGGTCGCCGACTCGGCCGGCGTCCGGCGGCGGCCGCACACCAGGCAGAACCCGATCGGCCCGACCGGTTGTCCGTGGCACCACACCGGTTGCGTCGTCACGCGCCCTCCAGCCGGCGGCGGACCGCCCGCACGTACCGTTCGACCAGCCCGGCCGCGGCCTCCGGTTCGTCCGGCCGCGTGCTCAGCGCCGCCATGGCCGGGCGGTACAGCTCGGCCAGCTCCTCGTCCTCCATCAAGCCCGCGTCGGTGGCTTTCGCGTTGTAGCCGCGCAGCCGCCCGTGCAGTTCGTCGTGGCGGGCGGCCAGCGCGTCGAGCTCGGCGTACCGCCGGACCAGCTCCCACCGGGCCGCTTCCGCGTCCCGCTCGGTCGCCGCCAGAGCGCGCCGCACGCGGCCCGGCTCGATCCGCTCGCCCGCCGAGCGCAGCGCGGCCAGCCGCAGGCGCAGATCCGCGGAGCTGCCGGGCACGGCCGGGCGCGCACCGAGCCGCGCGGCCCGCTCCCGCGTGCGGTCCTCCTCGTGCTCCACCATCTCGACCAGCAGTGCCAGCCGATCCAGGCGCCGCGCGTTCCGCTCGTTCTCCCAGCGCCGGGCCAGGCGCACGCCGGGCGAGTCGGGCCCGCTGAACTGGACCAGCACGGTGGCGCCCTTGTCCACCAGCGGCCGCACCACGTCGGTGAGCACTTCTTCCGGCGCGCGGGCGTCTTCGACGCCGGTCACCGCCACGGCGACGTCTTCGGGGTTGGTCTCCAGCACGGTGAGCACCTCGCCGGTGCTGATGCCGGCGCTGACGTGCTCGGCCACCTCGCCGGTGGTCTTGCCGGTCGCGTCCACGATCGCGGCGAGCCGCTCGCCGGTGACCCGGGATCCCCGGCGTTCGCGCCGCACCTGCGCCAGGAAACCGTCCCGGACGGCCGAGTCGCGGTCGCCGATCACGACGATCAGCGGGCCGGCCGACGGCCGCGGCGGCTCGCCGACCCACCGGGCGACGTCCGGCACGTGCCGGACGATCACCTCGACCGGGATCAGGTAGGCGAGCCCGGCGCGTTCGTCGGTGTACTCGGTGACCACCATGCCGAGCACCGCGCCGGTCGCCTTGTCGATCACGCCGGCGCCGCTGAACCCGCGCCGCACCCGCTCGCCGGGCAGCGGCGAGTTGAGCTGGATCCATTCCCCCGCCGCCCCGGCCGGGCCGGCCAGCTCGGCGTTGTTCACCCAGACGCCGTAGCGGTGCGGCGCCGGGAAGCCGTAGGTGTGGACCACCCGGTCGCGGACCGCGCCGAGCCGCACCAAGGGGGCGCCGCGCACGTGCGGGAACGCTTCGGCGAGGTCGAGCAGCGCGATGTCGCCCCGGCCGTCTTCCGTCGGCGGCACCCAGCAGCCGGGCCGCACGGTGGCGAGCGTCTCCGGCATGCCGTCCAGGCCGACGAAGCGCACCAGCACGTGCGCCCCCGAAAGCGCTTCCTCCCCCGCGGCCTGCACCACGTGCGCACAGGTGAGCACCGTGGACTCGCCCAGCAGCATCCCGGCGCCCAGTGCCCGGCCCGACGAGTGCACCAAGCACACTCGCCACGGTTCCGGATCCCCCGCGCGCCCCTCGGCAGAACCGTTGTGCTCCCTCACCGGGTGCGACCTTACGACCCCACCACGACAGTCCGGGGCGGGTTCGCCCGCTTACCCCCGCAGATCACCCGATCGGCCGCTGCACCCCGCGCCACCGTGGGGAATTCACGAAAACGGCGGGCGGGGTCAGGCGATCGTGCGCAGCCGCCGGATCGCGAAGAACACGAGCGCGGCCGTCAGCAGCGCGAAAACGCCGGTTTCGATGCACTGGAAGAGCCAGAAGCGATCCCCCGGCTGGTACTGCAGCCAGTTGGTCGCGCCGGGGCCGGCCACGGCGTCGCCGCAGCCGCCGGGCGGGCACGGCCCGATCTGGGCGTCGGGCAGCACCAGCTCCCCCGCCGCGTTGCGGACCCCTTGCGCCATCACCCAGTCGCCCGAGGCCGGGTTCGGCGTCATGCTGCTCGTCGGTGCGAAGGTGAGGCTCTGCGCCGGCAGGTACCGCGGCCGGGCGAAAACCTCGATCGCGGCGCGGACCGCCGCGTACCCGACGAGGGCGATCCCCATGGCGGGCAACACCTTGCGCCAGTACGTTCCCGCGAAGACGCCGAGCGCGAGCGCGAACAGCGTGTACGCGACCGGGACGACGCCCTGGACGTCGAACGAGAGGTACGTCAGCCGGCCGGTGCTCGCCGAGACCAGCGGCCGGAACCACCACGACACGCCCAGCGCATAACCGACCGCCAGCACCGCGGTGATCGCCCCGACCAGGCCGAACTTGACCAGCGCCCAGTGCAGCCGGCTCACGCCCTGGGTCCACACCAGCCGGTGGGTGCCCTGCTCGACCTCGCGGGCGACCAGCGGCGCGCCGAAGAACACCCCCACGAGCACCGGCAGGACCACGAACAGCACGGCGACGAACACCATGCCGCTGAACTGCTGCTGGAACTGGTGGCCCAGGCTGTCGCACCGCGCCACCGCCGCGGTTTGCGCGATCATCGACGCGCTGCCGAGCGAGGCCCTGCAGGCGCCGAGGCCGAGGCTGTCGTACTTCGCGTGCATCGCCAGGCCAGTCGGGACCATGATCGCGGCCAGCACGCCGAGGGCCACGAGCGTGAACACCGCCTGCTTGCGGTGCTGGCGCCAGGTCAGCCAGATCATGCCGGCGCCTCCCACGCGGACGCCGGGACGCGGGTCTCGGCTTCGGCGAGGTGCGCCAGCACCACGTCTTCCAGGGTCACGCCGTGCTCCGTCCACAGTGGATCGATCGGGCCGTCGCCGCGGCGGACCAGCAGCGTCGACTGGCGTTCGGTGTGGCTCGCGCGGACGACCTCCGCCACCCCGGCGATGGATTCGCTGCCTGCCCGCGGCCCGGTGAGCGTGCGGTGGGTGCCGATCAGCTCGTCGACCGAGCCCGCCAGCCGGACCTGGGACCGCTGCAGGACGATCAGGTGGTCGCAGCTGCGTTCGAGGTCGGCGAGCAGGTGCGAGGACAGCAGCACGGTCGTCTCGCTCTCGGCCACCGCACCCATCAGCGTCTGCATGAACTCGCGGCGCGCGAGCGGGTCGAGGCTGGCGATGGGCTCGTCGAGCAACAGCAGGCGAGGCCGCTTCGCCAGCGCCAGTGCCAGCGCGACCTGGGCGCGCTGGCCGCCGGAGAGCTTGCCCACCGCCCTGTCCGGCGGGATGCCGAGCATCGCGAGCCGGTCGCGGGCCAGCGCGGCGTCCCAGTGGTGGCGGTTGAGCTTGCCGCCCATGGTGACCAGCTCCGCCGCGGTGAAGTCGCGGTAGAGCGGGGTGTCCTGCGCGACGAACCCGACGTCCGCCAGTGCGGCGCGCGGTGCCCGCCCGAAGACGCGCACCTCCCCCGCGTCGGGTTTCAGCAGGCCGACGACCAGGTGCAGCAGCGTCGTCTTGCCCGCGCCGTTCGGGCCGACCAGCGCGGCGATCCGCCCGGCAGGCACCTCCAGCGCGCAGTCGCGCAACGCCCAGGTGCGGCCGTAGCGCTTGCCCAGCGCCTCGGCTTCCACCGCCAGTTCCATTCCGGGCTCCCTACGACAGGTCGTGCGGCACCCGGGTGCCGCGGATCGTGGTTTCGATGAGGGCGGCGATGTCGTCGGGCGACATCCCCGCGGTTTCGGCGCGCTCCAGCCAGGCCACCAGCTCGTCGCGCAGCTGCGCCTGGTGGCCCAGCGAGGGCCCGGCCAGGCTGCCGGTGACGAACGTGCCCACCCCCGGGCGGCCTTCGGCCAGCCCCTCGAGCACCAGTTCGCGATAGGCCTTGAGCACGGTGTTCGGGTTGATCGCCAGCGCCTCGGCCACGTCCCGCACCTTCGGCAGCTGGTCGCCGGGCCGCAGCAGGCCGACCCGCAGCGCCTGCTTCACCTGGACGACGAGCTGCATGTACGTGGCGACCCGGGAACGGCCGTCGAGCACGAACTCGATCACCCTGCCCACCCCTCCTATTGTCTTACGACATTAAGACAACACCTCCCGGCGCGCGGCTGTCAAGGCTTAGGGTCTTGATCGGACGCGCACACCGGCACCGGGAGGCAGGCATGTCGTTGTTGGACGAGCTCGGCAAGGCGATCGCGGGCGGGGCGGTCGAGATCGTCGACCTGACCGCTCCCCTGAGCTCGAGCACGCCGATCCTGCGGCTGCCCGAGCCGTTCGCCAACACGATCCCGTTCCGGCTGGAGGAGATCAGCCGCTACGACGAGCGTGGCCCGCGGTGGTACTGGAACGACATCCACACCGGCGAGCACACCGGCACCCACCTGGACGTCCCGGTGCACTGGGTGTCCGGGAAGGACGGTCACGACGTTTCGCAGGTGCCGTTGAAGACGCTGGTGGCGCCCGCGGTCGTGCTCGACTTCTCCGCGCGGGCGGCCGAGGACCCGGACTTCCTGCTCTCGATCGACGACGTCCGCGCCTGGACGGCCGAGCACGGACCGCTGCCCGACGGCGGCTGGCTGCTCTACCGCACCGGCTGGGACACGCGCAGCGGTGACCAGGAGGAGTTCCTCAACGCCGACGAAGCCGGCTCGCACACCCCGGGCGTCTCACCCGAGTGCGCGCGGTGGCTCGCCGAGGAAACGCCGATCACCGGGCTCGGCGTCGAGACGGTCGGCACCGACGCGGGCCAGGCACCCGGCCTCGAGCCGATGTTCCCCTGCCACGAACTGCTGCTGGGTGCCGGCAAGCACGGCCTGACGCAGCTGCAGAACCTCGCGACGCTGCCGGCCACCGGCGTGCTGCTGCTGGTCTCGCCGTTGCCGATCGTCGGCGGCTCGGGCAGCCCGGCCCGGGTGCTGGCCCTGGTGGAGCGGTGAACGTCGCCGAACTGGTCGGCCGGACGCTGGCCGGCCTCGGCGTGGGCACCGCGTTCGGCGTGGTGGGCAGCGGCAACTTCGAGGTGACGAACGCGCTGCGCGCGGGCGGCGTCCGGTTCGTCGCCGCCCGCCACGAGGGCGGCGCGGCGAGCATGGCCGACGCGTACGCCCGGATGAGCGGCCGGGTGTCGGTGCTGTCGCTGCACCAAGGCTGCGGGCTGACCAACGCCGTCACCGGGATCACCGAGGCGGCCAAGAGCCGGACGCCGATGCTGGTGCTGACGGCCGATTCGGCGGGCGCGTCGGTGCTGTCGAACTTCCGCATCGACCAGGACGGCCTGGCCGCGGCGGTCGGCGCGGTGCCCGAGCGCGTGCACTCACCAGGAAGCGCGGTCGCCGACACGGTCCGGGCGTTCCGGACGGCACTGCAGCAGCGCCGGACCGTGGTGCTGAACCTGCCGCTCGACGTCCAGGCCCAGCCGGCGCCCGAGGCGCCTTCGCTGCCCGTGCTCGCCGGACCCGCACCGGTGCGGCCGGACGCCGCCTCGGTGGCCGCGTTGGCGGACCTCCTGGCGGCGGCCGAGCGGCCGGTGTTCATCGCCGGCCGCGGCGCCCGTTCGAGCCGCGAGCCGTTGCGGGAGCTGGCTGCCCGGTGCGGCGCGCTGCTGGCGACGTCCGCGGTGGCGCACGGCCTGTTCCACGACGACCCGTTCGCACTGG
Organism: Amycolatopsis sp. NPDC004747; assembly: GCF_053601335.1. Lineage (NCBI taxonomy): Bacteria > Bacillati > Actinomycetota > Actinomycetes > Pseudonocardiales > Pseudonocardiaceae > Amycolatopsis > Amycolatopsis sp. NPDC004747. The sequence continues at coordinate 275,255 of NZ_JBSGBQ010000003.1, forward strand.
GCATCTCGGGCGGCTTCGCGTCGCCGGCGGCGGCCGAGCTCATCGTGGGCGCCGACCTGGTCGTCGGCTGGGGCTGCGCGCTGAACAGGTGGACCACCCGCCACGGCAGGCTGCTGAGCCCGCACGCGAAGCTGGTCCAGGTCGACGTCGAGCAGGCGGCACTCGGCGCCCACCGCCCGATCGACCTGGGCGTGGTCGGCGACGTCACGTGCACGGCATCGGACGTGCTCGCGCTGACGCCGTCGCACCGGGGCTACCGCACGGACGAGACGGCGGCCCGGATCGCGACGGGCCGCTGGAACGACGTCTCGCACGAGGACCTGTCCGGCAACGGCCGGATCGACCCGCGGACGCTGAGCGGGCTCCTGGACGAAATGCTGCCGTCCGAGCGGATCGTCTCGATCGACTCGGGCAATTTCATGGGCTACCCGAGCGCGTACCTGTCGGTGCCCGACGAGCGGGGGTTCTGCTTCACGCAGGCGTTCCAGAGCATCGGCCTGGGCCTGGGCACGGCGATCGGGGCGGCACTGGCCCGCCCGGACCGCCTGCCGGTGCTGGGCACGGGCGACGGCGGGTTCCACATGGCACTGTCCGAACTGGACACAGCGGTCCGGCTGGGCCTGCCCCTGGTGGTGATCGTCTACAACGACGCGGCGTACGGGGCGGAGATCCACCACTTCGGCGACGCGGACATGACCACGGTCCGGTTCCCCGACACCGACCTGGCGTCGATCGCCCGCGGCTTCGGCTGCACGGGTGTCACGGTGCGCTCGGCCTCGGACCTGGCGGCGGTGCGCGACTGGCTCGCCGGCCCCCGGTCGGCCCCCTTGGTGATCGACGCCAAGATCGCCGACGACGGCGGATCGTGGTGGCTGGCGGAGGCGTTCCGCCACTGACGCGGCCTTGACAAGCCTCTCGCCGCCTTGAATCCTGACCGAGTTGTCTTACAGTCGTAGGACAGTGGGTGAACTACCCGAGGAGCTCTTTCGTGCGACTCTTCCTGGCGGCACTCGCGGCCGCGGTCCTGTTCGCCGCACCGGCGGACGCGGGCCCGCAACGCCCAGACCCGGCGTCGGCGCTGCTCGCGGCGTTCGACAGCCACCCGATCGTGGCGAAGTCCAGCCCGGACGTGGGGACGTTCGTGTTCGACCTGATCCGCGACCCGAGATTCCCCGGCCGGGTGAACGACATAGCGGTGGAGTGCGGCAACGCGCGTCTGCAGCCGTTGCTGGACCAGTACATCGCCGGGGCCACCGCCGGGGACATCAGCCACGTCTGGCGCGACACGACGCAGCCGAGCTGCGGGTTCTCGACGTTCTACGAGCAGCTGTTCGCGCTGGTCCGTCAGGTCAACACGACGTTGCCGACCACGCGGAAGATCCGGGTACTGGCCACCGATCCCCCGGTCGACTGGAGCCGGGTCCACTCACCGGCGGACCTGGAGCCGTTCCTGGACCGGGACGCCTCGATCGTGTCAGTGGTGAAGACGCAGGTGCTGAAGAAGAACCGCAAGGTGCTGATGTTGTTCGGCCTGGGGCACCTGACCCACGACGGAGGCAGCGCCGCGGTGGCCCAGCTGGAACGCGAGCACCCGGGCGCGGCGTACGTGGTGGCGGACCACCGCGGGTTCACGACGGACAACGCGCGTTTGGAGCAGAGGCTCGGTTCTTGGCCGGCTTTGGTACCGATGCAGGGCTCGTGGCTGGGTTCCCTGCCGGCGACGTACTTCCCGGTGAACCGCGACTACCCGCCGGACACGCGGGGCTATCCGGGCGTGGACGCGTACCTGTACGAGGGCCCGGCGGATCTCTTGCTGCGGGAGCCGCTGTCGGCTCGGGCGGTCCTGGACACGGAGTACCTGGCGGAGCTCCGCCGCCGAGCCACGGCGATCGACGCGCCGCCGGACTCGATCGAGTGGCCGGAGACGTTCTTCGAGCGGGAGCGGACTTCGGGAGTCCTGCTGCGCGGTTAGCCGGCAGGGGGCGTGGGTGTGGGCCCCGAGAGCAGCGACCTGCCTGCGCCCAGCCTCCCCGGCGAAGGATGGACCACCCAAACGTTGGCTTCGACGTACACCGCATAATCATCCACAGTGGACACAAACACCGGAGCAAGACCGCCGGGAACAACAACCTGCCCAGCACGATCGAAGGGCAACCCCGTCCACCGCCGCCAAGAAGCCAGCGAGCCCTGAACGGTGGCCGAGCAAGAAGCGACCCCCGCAACCACACCCCCAGCACGAACATGAGTCCGCAGCCACCGATCGACCGGCAACCCGTCCGGACGAACGGAGGCGGCGTACTCCGCCATGGACACCCCGGGAGCCGAAGCCTTGTCAGGCGGCCGAACGGGAATGACGAGCGACGAGAGCCCGGCCGAAGCAACAGCATCCCGCATGGCACCGAGCACAACGGACGACAGCCCCCGCCCCTGCCAAGAAGGATGCACGGCGATCTCCAGCCCGCAGGCGGTGTCCGGGGCAACCCCGTCAAGAGCGTCCTCGGCAGCCCAAACGGCAACCTCGTCCCAGCCGCGCTCCGGATAGGGCGAACGCCCCCGGAAAGGAACCATGATCCCCCGCGCAACCGGCACCCCGTCCTCCAGCAACGCCACCACCAGATGAGGCCAAAGCCGAGCCACCCGCCGCCCCCGCACGAGCAAGCTCGTCAAGCTCCCCTCCATGAACCGCGGCGACCCCGGCGGATACGGAATGCCGTACACGGCCTCGAAAAGATCCGGCCGCTGCGCCAGGGACACGATCTCCACGGCTACCGCGACCACGACTCGAGCGCGATCAACGTCTTCGTCCCGGTCACCTGGTGGTGCCGCCGGATCTCGTCGATCGTCTTCTGCAGGTGGGCCATGTCGCGGACCCGCAGCCACACCAGCGCGTCCGGGTCGCCCGCGATGGTGAACACCGCCTGGGCCTCCGGCATCCGCGTGGTCGTCCGGAGGATCTCGGCCACCTTCGTGTTGCCCACGAACCTCAGCTCGGTGAACGCTTCGATCCCCCAGCCCAGTTTCGCGTGGTCGACCTGGATCGTGAACCCCGTGATCACGCCGCTCTCCCGCAGCCGGTCGATGCGGCGCTTGACCGCCGCCGTGGACAGCGTGACGCGGCCGGCGATGTCGGACAGCGTGCGGCGGGCGTCCTCGCGCAGCAGGCCGAGGATCTCGTGGTCGGTGGCGTCGAGCAGCTCTTCGGGCATGCGCCACAGCGTAGCCAGGCGCAAAAATCGGCGCCAGATCACGCCAAAGGCCACCGAAGTTTGCGTCAAGAGGCCGATACCGGCCATGGCTGTTGCGTCACTGTGGCCCACGTCGCATCGTGCCCCCAACGAAGGGAGCGCGCCGTGGAGACGTTCACGCTGGAGGACCGCTATCTGCGGGAGGCGGGGACCGTGCACCTGACCGGGGTGCAGGCCCTGGTCCGGCTGTTGTTCGACCGCGTCCGCCACGACCGCGCCCGCGGCGGTGACCCCGCCGTCTTCGTCTCCGGCTACGAGGGCTCGCCACTGGCCGGCTACGACCTCGAACTCGGCCGCCGCGCGACGCTGCTGGAGAAGCACGACGTCGTGCACCGGCCCGGGCTCAACGAAGAGCTGGCCGCGACGTCGGTCATGGGCAGCCAGCTCGTCGCGGGGGCCGGCGGGCGGCGCGGTGTCACCGGCTTCTGGTACGGCAAGGCACCCGGTCTCGACCGCGCCAGCGACGCACTCCGCCACGCCAACCTGGCCGGCACCGATCCGCGCGGCGGGGCGGTCGCGCTGGTCGGCGACGATCCCAACGCGAAGTCCTCCACCGTCCCCTGCGCGTCCGAGCTCGCCCTCGCCGACCTGGCCATCCCGGTGCTCTACCCGGCCGACGCCCAGGACGTCCTCGACCTCGGCATGCACGCCGTCGAGCTGTCGCGGGCCAGCGGGCTGTGGACGTCGCTGAAGGTCGTCGCCAACGTCGCCGACGCCTCCGGCACCGCCGTATTGAGTCCACAGTGGAACGCGCCGGAAATCCGGGGAGGCTACCGGCACACGCCGACCTCGCGGCTGCTCGGCGCCGGCCTGGCCGAGCTGGAACGCAGCCTCTTCACCGTCCGGCTCCCCCTCGTCCTCGACTACCTCCGCGCGAGCACCGTCAACCGGATCACCCGGCGTGGCCCGGGTGACCGGATCGGCATCGTGTCCGCCGGGAAGTCCTATCTGGACCTCCAGCAGGCGTTGCGCACCCTCGGCCTGGACGGGGATGAGCACGGCATCCGGGTCCTCAAGCTCGGCGCGATCCACCCGCTCGAGCCCACGATCGTCCGCGAGTTCGCCGACGGCCTCGACGAGATCGTCGTCGTCGAGGAGAAGCGCGCCTTCGTCGAAACCGCGCTCAAGGAGATCCTCTACGGCGTCCCGAACGCACCGCGGATCCTCGGCAAGAAGGACCGCGACGGCCGCACGCTCTTCACCGAACTCGGCGAGCTGGACCCGGACGGCATCGCCGCCGGCCTGGCCAGGATCCTGCCGGCGGGCATCCCGTCGGTCGACGCTTACCGGGGACGCCGCGGCCGCGAGCGCATCGCCGTCCCGCTGCTCGCCCGCACGCCGTACTTCTGCTCGGGCTGCCCGCACAACTCCTCGACGAAGGTGCCGGAAGGCACGCTCGTCGGCGGCGGCATCGGCTGCCACACCATGGCGCTGTTCATGGAGCCCGACCAGGTCGGCACCGTCCTCGGCGTGACGCAGATGGGCGGCGAAGGCACCCAGTGGATCGGCATGGCGCCGTTCGTCGACGCGCAGCACTTCGTCCAGAACATCGGCGACGGCACGTTCACCCACTCCGGCAGCCTCGCCGTGCGTGCCGCGGTCGCGGCCGGGGTGAACATCACCTACAAGCTGCTCTACAACTCCGCCGTGGCGATGACCGGCGGCCAGGACGCCGTCGGCGGGCTGCCCGTCGAGAAGGTCGCCCAGCTGCTGCTCGTCGAAGGCGCGAAGCGGGTCGTGATCACCAGCGACGCGCCGGCGAAGCACCGGAAGCCGCCCGCGGGCGTCGAGGTCCGGGACCGCTCCGAACTCCTGCGCACGCAGGAGGAGCTGGCTGCGGTCAAGGGCGTCACCGTGCTGATCCACGAGCAGGAGTGCGCGGCCGAAAAGCGCCGGAAGCGCCGTCGTGGCAAGCAGACCGCGCCCGCGACGCGCGTGGTGATCAACGAGCGCGTCTGCGAAGGCTGCGGCGACTGCGGCACCAAGTCGAACTGCCTGTCCGTGCAGCCGGTGGCGACCGAGTTCGGCCGCAAGACCGCGATCCACCAGTCGTCGTGCAACGTCGACTACTCGTGCCTGGCCGGGGACTGCCCGTCGTTCGTCACGGTGGTGCCGTCCGGGAAGAAACGCCGCCGGAAGACCGCCGAACTGGCCGCCGGCGCCGTCCCCGCACCGGAAACCCGCACCGGGGACTTCACCGTGCGGATCACCGGCATCGGCGGCACCGGCGTGGTCACCGTGACGCAGATCCTCGCCACCGCCGCGGTGCTCGACGGGCGGCACGTCCGCACCCTCGACCAGACCGGGCTCGCGCAGAAGGGCGGCGCGGTCGTCTCCGACCTCAAGGTGACGGCGGAACCCCTCGAGCAGGCCCCGAAGCTCGCCGCCGGCGAATGCGACCTCTACCTGGCCTGCGACGCGCTGGTCGGCGCGGACGCGGCGAACCTCAAGGTCGCCGATCCGACCCGCACGACCGCCGTCGTCTCCACGACCGAGGTCCCGACCGGCCGGATGGTCGTCGACACGACGGTGTCCTTCCCGGACCAGGGCAGCGTCCTCGCGCCCATCGAGGCCGCCGTGTCGCGCACAGTCTCGCTCGACGCGCGCGGCCTGGCCGAAGAGTTCTTCGACGACGACCAGTTCGCCAACGTGCTGCAGCTCGGCGCGGCCTACCAGACCGGCGCGATCCCGCTGCCCGCTTCGGTCATCGAACGCGCCATCGAGCTGAACGGCACCCAGGTCGCCGCGAACCTGCAGGCGTTCCGGCGCGGCCGCCTGCTCGTGGCCGAGCCCCCGGCGGAAGCCCCGAAGGCGACGACCACCACCGCGAAGCCCACCGCGGCCCGGAAGCTGGTGCACGCCGAGCCCGGCTCCGAACTCGCGCGGCTGCTCGACGTCCGCGTCCCCGACCTGGTCGCCTACCAGGACAAGGCCTACGCCCGCGCGTACGCGGAGTTCGTCGAGCGGGTGCGGGTGCTGGAGGACGGGCCGACGGAGATCACCGAGGCCGTCGCGAAGCACCTGTACAAGCTGATGGCCTACAAGGACGAGTACGAGGTCGCCCGGCTGTCGCTGGACCCGGCGTTCACCGACGGGCTCGAGGAGCAGTTCGGCGCGGGCACGAAGTACGCCTACCGGCTGCACCCGCCGGTGCTGCGGGCGCTCGGCATGCAGCGCAAGATCAGCCTCGGCCCCTGGTTCCGGCCGGTGTTCCGGCTGCTCCACGCGCTGCGGCGGCTGCGCGGGACCCGCTTCGACCCGTTCGGCCGCGCCGAGGTGCGGCGGGTCGAGCGTGAGCTGGTCGACGACTACCGGGCCGTGGTCCTGCAGGCGTTCCGGACCCACGATCGAGCGCGGGTGCTGGCGCTGGCCGAGCTCCCCGACGTCATCCGCGGCTACGAAGACGTCAAGCTGGCCAACGTGGCCCGTTACCGCGAGCGGCAGGCCGAGGTGCTCACGCCCGCAGGTAGCTGAGCATCGCCTGGGCGCCGTCGGGGACGCGCAGCTTCGTGCTGACGTCCCCGGCGTGCTGCCGGGCCGCGGCGGTGCCGATGCCGAGCAGCCGCCCGATCGTGGGCACCGAATGCCCCTCGGCCAGCAGCGCCACCACCTCCCGCTCGCGGGCGTTCAGCGTCGCCACCGGGTCGCCGGGCCGGGGCCGGGCCAGCTGCACCGCCACCACGTCCCGGTCCAGGACCGTGCCGCCGGCCGCGACGCGCCGGAGGGCGTCGAGGAACTCTTCGGGCTTGCCGACGCGCTCCTTGAGCAGGTACCCGGCTCCCCCGCCGCCCGCGGCCAGGAGATCGCCCGCGTAGCCGTCTTCGACGAACGCCGAAAGCGCGAGGATCGCCAGGCCGGGCGCCCGGCGCCGGGCTTCGACGGCGGCCCGCAGCCCTTCGTCGGTGTACGTCGGCGGCATCCGGACGTCGACGACGGCCAGGTCCGGGTCCGCGGCCTCGACCGACGTCACCAGGTCACCGGGGTGGTCCACGGCGGCGACGACCTCGAACCCTTCGCTGCGCAGGAGCAGCACCAGCCCTTCGCGCAGCAGGGCGTCGTCTTCCGCGATCACGATCCGCACGACGGCTGCCTCCTCGCGTCCGCGTCATCCCCTGCCTGGGTGCACGGACGTACGGGGCAAAACGTTCAGCTCTGGCCGGACCAGCCGCTCAACCGGGTCAGCAGGCGTTCGAGGACCTCGGGGTCGGCGGCCACCGGGTCGCCCGAGACGGGCTCGTCGACGAGGGTGCGGCGGTCCTGGCGCCGCGGCAGGCGCACCTGCCGCGCGGACATCCCACCCGGCAGGGGGAGTTCGCACCAGGTTGTGCGGCCGCCGCCGTCGGCGGGCGAGACGCCGAGCCGCTCGCCGGGCCGGGCCGGGGTGTCCGGCCGTCCGGGCACGTCGTCGTCGACCTCGATCGAGAGCACCTCGGCGCGCAGCCGCAGCCGCAGCGTGACGAAGGCGGGCGCCTTCGGGTCGCTGGCGTCGATCACGGCTTCGACCAGGCGTTTCGCGGTGGCTGTCGCCTGCTCCAGCATCGGCAGGAGGGACCAGTCGGTGAGAATCAGGCGGACGAACAGCCCGGTGACCGGCAGCGCGCTGGGCTGCGCGACGAGCCGGATGTCGTCCATTTGGGAGGTGTGCGCGCTCAAACCCGACCTTCCTCGCCCCGGTGCGGCCCGTGCCGCACCACGTCAGTCCGCCCGCCGCGGCACGGTACCGCCCGGCCCGGGCGGTACCGCCGTCGGGTGGGTGCGAGGCCACCGTCGCCGATCAGACGCGGGCCGGCACCCACAGCTCGTCGATGGCGCGTTCCGCGGCCGCGAGGCTCTCCTCGGCGAGCGGGATGAGTTCCGCCAGCGCCGGGCGGACCGGCGCCAGCGTCAGCTCCGCCGTGATGAAGCGCGGCTCCAGGCCGGTCAGGGCGACGCCGTGGGGCAGCCACTGCTGGGCGTGGTCCCAGCCCTCGCGGGGCGTGCCTTCGCCGTAGCCGCCGCCGCGGCTGGCCAGCACGACGAACTCGCGGCCGCCGAGCAGGCCGGCGTTGGTTTCGGGGTCGACCGACAGGCCCGGCGCGATGAGGTGGTCGACCCAGGCCTTGACGCTGCTCGGCGGCCCGAAGTTGTACAGCGGCAGGCCCAGCAGCACGGTGTCGGCCGCCTTGACCTCTTCGACGAGTTCGACCGTCCGCGCCCAGGCCGCCGCCTGCTCGGGCGTGTGCTGCGCGGGTGGCACGTGCCCGGCCAGCCCGCCGGCCGCGTCGACGTGCGGGACCGGGTCGGCGCCCAGGTCGCGGTAGGTGACCGTGCCGTCCGGGTGCGCGGAGCGCCACGCCGCCGCGGCGCGGGCGCTGAGCCGCCGGCTCACCGAGGCGTCGCCCTGGATGCTCGAGTCGATGTGCAGGAGATGAGCCATGTCGTTAGCCGTCCATAGATCGTTGGTGTAAGACAAGCTATTGATAGCACATCGACCATTGGACTGCCCATATACTGGGCACATGACTTCGCTCCCGGTCGTCAACCAGCCCCCGCACCGCTGCGGCGCGCTGGTCGACCACCTCGCGCGCCGGCTGCGGCTGCGCAGCGAGTCGGTGCTGGCCCCGCTCGGCCTCCGGCCGCGCCACCTGATCGCCCTCACCGTGCTGCGCGACGGGGGCGGCAGCTCGCAGCAGGACCTGGCGAAGATCCTCGAAATGGACAGCACGAACGTGGTCACCCTGCTCAACGAGCTGGAGACGGAGAACCTGGTCGAGCGGCGCCGGTCACCGGCGGACCGCCGCCGTCACCTGGTCGAGCTCACCGACGTCGGCGCGAAGCTGCTGGCGCGCGCCGAGTTCGCGCTGGCGGCGGTCGAGGACGAGGTGTTCAGCGAGCTCAGCGACGACCAGCGCGAGACGCTCTACACGCTGTTGCAGCAGGCGACCAGGAAGACGGGCGTGGAAGCGTGCCGGGAGCCCCAGCCGCCCTGCTGAAGCCTCAGGCGCCGGCGATGTCGCGCGCGAGCTGCTGCGCTTCCGGCAGCGTGTACTTCCCGGTGATCTGCGTCGCGCCGTCGGTGATCGCGGACTGGATCTGCGGCGCGGTCAGCACCCGGCTCTTCACCACCATCGCGACCTGGTTGCCGACGTTGCGCCCGGTCCACTCCGCCCAGGTGCGCGCCCCGGCGGCGGTGAAGCTCAGGTTGACCACGGAGCTTCCGGTCACCGGGTCGATCCGCGCCTGCACCCAGCCCACGTCCGCACCGCTGAGGAAGGCCGGGCCGAGCAGGTAGCGGCTGCCCTGCACGGGGTCGCAGCCGACCAGCGGGAGCGCCGGGTCGTCGCGGCCGTCCAGGGAGTCCGGCGCGCCCGGCTCGCAGTCGAGCGCTCGCGCCGCGGCCGCCTGGGTGGCGGGGTCCGTGCTCTGCCGCGGTCCCGGTGCGCCGACCGCCGGTCCGGGGGGCAGCTCACCCAGGACCGGCCGGAACCGCAGCCGCGTCCCGTCCGCGACGACCAGGCCGTCGCCGGAGGTTTGGGCACGTCCGGGTACTTCGGCCTGGCAGCCGGTGACCGCGGCGAGGACGGCAACGATCGCGAGGAGGCTCCGCACAAGGAGTCATCTTGGCGTGCGCGCACCGGACGAGTCGAGCGTTCCGGGCAGGAACAGGCGCGGCATGAAGGCGAGCATCAGCGCCGACCACACGACGTGCGTCAGCAGCGGCGCCTGCACCCCGCCCGACCGGCCGCGCTGCCAGGCGAACACCGTCCCCATCACCGCCGACGCCAGCACCAGCGCCGGGTTCCGGGTCGCCGTCGTCGACAGGACGTACACCGCGGTGGACACCCGTGGCCCCTCCGCGTCGTACAGGGCGCCGCGGAAGAAGACCTCTTCCGCCGCTCCCGTCAGCAACGCCGTGGCCGCCACCGAAGCCGTCGAGCCGCGGTGGGCGTGGGCCAGCACGCCGGTGATCGCGCTGCGCAGGAGCGGGATGCGGCGGGCCACCAGCGCGCAGCCGTAGAACACGCCGAACGCGCCCACGCCGGCGGCCACCGGCTCGACGAGGTCCCCGCGGCCCCGGCGGACCGGCCCGGCCGCCCGGGCGCCGGCGAGCCAGGTCGCCGCGACCGACGCCGTCAGCACCTGGAAGCGGCGGGATCCGGGCCGGCTGGCCAGTGACGCGCCGAGCAGGCCGGATCCGGCGGCCGTCACCGCGGCGAGGAACCGCTTCACCGCCGGCTCTTCGCGCGCTCGCCCAACGCCTGCAGGACCGCTTCGTCGTAGCCCATCGGCTCGAACTCGACGATCCGGCGGATCGCGTCGTCGCGGACGACGACCTCGTTGGTCATCGAGTCGATCAGTGCCCGGCCGGTCGTGACGTCGATGTCCGTGACCAGCGAAAGCCAGTACGACGACAGCCGCGGGGACAGCAGCGGGACCGGCAGGATCACCAGCGGGCGGCCCTCGATCGCCGCCACCCGCTGCAGCATGTCGCGGTAGGCCAGCACTTCCGGGCCGCCGATGTCGAACGTCCGGTCCGCGGCCTCCGGGTGGTCGAGGACGCCGACCAGGTAGCGGACGACGTCGGCGATCGCGATGGGCTGCGTCCGCGTGCTCACCCAGCGCGGGGTCACCATCGCCGGCAGGTGCTCGACCAGCTGCCGCGTCAGCTCCCACGACGTGCCGCCGTGGCCGATCACGATCCCGGCGCGCAGCACCGTCACCGGCACGCCGGTCTCCCCCAGCAGCCGCTCGACCTCGCGCCGGCTGGCCAGGTGGTCCGACAGCACATCGTCGTCGTCGCCGAGGCCGCCGAGGTAGACGATCCGGCGCAGGCCCGCGCCTTCCGCGGCCCGGGCGAACGCGCGCGCGGCGTCGGCGTCGCGGCGCTTGAAGTCCGCACTGTCGAGTGAATGCACGAGGTAGTAGGCGGCCTCGACGCCCTTGAGCGCGTCCCGCAGCGAGCCGACGTCGGCGACGTCACCGCGGACGGCTTTTCCGGCGCCGCGGTACTTCGCGGGGTGGCGGGTCATCGCGAGCACCTCGTGCCCGGCCGCTTCCAGTTCCGGGCACAGCCGGCTGCCGACGAACCCCGACGCCCCGGCCACCAGCACTCGCATGGTCGCGACGTTAGCCGGGACGGCCTTCCCGCGCAGAACGTCCGCTCCCGGCGAAGCAGACCGCGGCGACGACCCCCGCGCAGCCGACCAGCTGCGCCCACCCCGGCGTCTCCCCGAGCAGGCCGATGCCGAGCAGCACCGCGCCCACCGGCTGGAGCAGCATCAGCGTCGCGCCGGTGGTGGCCGACATCCGGGGCAGCGCGGCGGAGATGAGCAGCCAGCCCACCAGCTGGCCGACGACGGCGAGCGCGACCAGCCAGCCGAACGCGGGCCAGCCCGGCGTCAGGTCGAGCGTGCCGGTGGGGACGCCGAGCGCGACGGCGACCACGCCGGCCGAGACCGTGGCCAGGACCAGCGAGTGCGCCTGCGTGCCGGCGCCGCCGCTGAGCCGGATCAGGAAGAGGTAGCCGGCGTACCCGGCGCCGGCCAGCAGGGCCGCGACCGCGCCGGTGACCGGGTCCGGGCCGAACGAGCCGGTGCCGGCGAACCCGCCGGCCAGCACGATGCCGCCGAGCAGCACGGGCACCGCGGCGTAGAACCGCTTCGACGGCCGCTCCGCCAGGAACGCGAACGCCAGCAGCGGCACGATCACCACCTGCACGGCCAGCAGCACGGTCGCGATGCCGGCGCCGACCCGCGGGATCGCTTCGCCCCAGAGCACGAAGTCCAGGCCGAGCCCGGCGCCGGCCAGCAGCGGCAGGAGCACGCGGCGCCGGCCGGGCTTCCGCCGTTCGCGCCCGGCCAGCAGGAGCAGCACCGGCAGCGCGAGCAGGCAGCGCCAGAACGCGCTCGTGCTGCCGCTGACGTGCGAGACCTTGATGAAGACCGACGACAGGGAGATGCAGAAGCCGCCGAGCGCGGCGAGCAGCCGCGGGTCGAGGCGGCGGGTGGACCTCAGGGTGGGCACGGTCGTGAGCACGCCTCCAGCGTGCGGGCGCCGACTGTCAAGAACAAGCGAATGTTCCTGCCGGAAATTCGGTAGCATCCCTACCGTGTTCGGACTGGAGCGGATGCGCGCGCTGCACGCGGTCGCCACCCACGGCTCGGTCGCCGCGGCGGCCGAATCGCTGCACGTCACGCCGTCCGGGGTGTCGCAGCAGCTGGCGAAGCTGGAGCGGGAAGCCGGCCAGCGGCTGCTGGAGCCCCGCGGCCGCGGGGTCCGGCTGACGACGGCGGGGCAGGTGCTGGCCGGGCACGCGGAGCGGATCCTCGCGCAGGTCGCCGCGGCGAAGGCCGACCTGGAGTCGCTGCGCGAGGACGTCATCGGGCCGCTGCGGATCGGCGCGATCCCGACGACGGTGCACGCGCTGCTGCCGCCCGCGCTGGCCACGCTCGCCGCGCAGCACCCGCGGCTGGCGGTGACGCTGCACGAGGGCGAGGCGGAGCAGACGATGCCCCGCGTGCTGGCCGGCGACCTCGACGTCGCGGTGCTGGAGAGCTGGAACGACCGGCCGACGGTGATTCCGCCGTCGACGACCCGGATCGAGCTGTTCTCCGACGTCGCCGACCTCGCCCTGCCCGCCGGGCACCGGCTGGCCCACCGCAAGGCGGTCGATCTGTCCGAAGTGGACGATCTGCCGTGGATCGGCTGGAGCTTGGGGTCGGGGTGTTACGAGTGGCTGGTGCAGGTGCTGCGCAAGCAGCGGCTGGAGCCGCGGATCAGCTGCACGGTCGGCGGCTACCCGACCCAGCTGGCCCTGGTGGCGGGCGGCGTCGGCGCGGCGCTGGTCCCCCGCCTGGCCCGCGACCGGCTGCCCGACGGCGTCCGGATCCTGACCACGCGCCCGGCGCTGACGCGCACGATCCACGCGATCTGCCGCGCGGGCGAGGAGGACCGCGGCGCGGTGCGGGCGTGCTTCGACGCGCTGCGGGCGGCCTCGGCGCGGTTCGAGGGCCGGATCACCGGCTGAGCCGCGCCACCATCTCGGTGACCAGCCGGCCGGGGCGCCGGTGGTGGACCAGGAAGATCTCCCGCGCCGGCCGGGCGTCCGCCGCGTCGCGCACCTCGACGCGGGCCGTCCCCACCCGCTCGAGCACGCTCTCCGGCACGAACGCGATGCCCAGCCCGGCCTCCACCAGCGCCACGATCACCTGGTAGTCCCGCGTCTCGTAGGCCACCCGCAACCGGACGCCTGCCGCGTCGGCGAGCTGCTCCAGGCACGCCCGGTTGGGCACGCCCGGGCTGCCGGAAATCCAGTCCTCGGCGGCCAGTGCGGGCAGCGTGAGCCGGCGGACGCGCGCTTTCGGGTGGCCCTCCGGCAGGATCAGCCGGAACCGCTCCGTGCGCAGCAGCGACCGCTGCAGGCCGCGCGGGTCGGGCAGCGGCGCGCCCGGGTAGCGGTGGGTGATCAGCAGGTCGAGCTCGCGGGAGCTGACCAGGCCGTAGCCGTCGGGCGGCTCGAGGTCCAGCAGCCGCAGCGCCACGCCGGGGTGTTCGCGGCGGAACTCCGCGAGCGCGGCCGGCACCAGGGTCATGCCCGCGCTCGCGAACGTGCCGACGGTGAGCTCCTCCTCGAGCAGCGCGCGGACCGTCCGCTCGGCCGTGCGCAGCTCCCCGACGATCGCCTCGGCGTGGACGAGCAGCGCCTCCCCGGCCGGCGTGAGCGTGACGCCGCGGGCGTGCCGGTCCAGCAGGCGGGCGCCGACGTCGTGCTCCAGCTTGGCCAGCTGCTGCGAAACGGCGGACGGGGTGAAGGAAAGCCGGCGCGCGGCCGCGGCGATCGAGCCGGCGTGCGCCACCTCCGCCAGCACGGCCAAGCGGTGGGCGTCGAGCACGGGAGCCTCCAGCCGTAAGTGCTGCTTAACCCAGGATAGGAGGCGTCGCTGGTGCTTACGACTTCCCGCGCGCATCCTGGAGGCGTGATCAGCACTGAGGATGTCGAACGGGCGGCCGCGCGCATCGAAGGCCGGGTCCGCCGGACGCCGGTGCTCGCCGCGGACGAAGGCGCGTGGTTCAAGCTGGAGCAGCTGCAGCACACCGGGTCCTTCAAGGCCCGCGGGGCGTTCAACCGGATCATCGCCGCGGGCGCGGTCGCCGGGGTCGTGACCGCTTCCGGCGGCAACGCCGGACTGGCCGTCGCTTACGCCGCCCGCGAGTTCGGCCTCCCGGCGCGGGTCTACGTCCCGGCGACCGCGCCCGCGGTGAAGGTCGCGAAGCTGCGGCAGCTCGGCGCGGCGGTCGAGCTGGTCGGCGAGAAGTACGCCGACGCCTACGACGCGGCCGTCAAGTACGCGGCCGACTCCGGCGAGCTCTTCTGCCACGCCTACGACCAGCCGGACATCTGCGCCGGGCAGGGCACCCTCGGTCTCGAACTGCTCGACCAGACCGGCGGCCTGGACACGGTCCTCGTCGCGGTCGGCGGTGGCGGGCTGCTGGCCGGCGTCGCCGCGGCGGTCGAAGGCCGGGCGCGCGTGGTCGGCGTCGAGCCGCGCACGATCCCGACGCTGCACGCGGCGCTGGCCGCCGGCGAGCCGGTCGCGATCGACGTCTCCGGGATCGCCGCCGACTCGCTGGGCGCGTCCCGGCTCGGCGACATCGCCTTCGCGGTCGCCACCCGCACGAACGCGGGCTCGGTGCTGGTCGACGACGCCGCGATCGTCGAGGCGCGGGCGGCGCTGTGGGACCGCTACCGCCTGGGCGTCGAACCCGGCGGGGCGACCGCGTTCGCCGCCCTGCTCTCCGGGGCCTACCGGCCCGCGCCGGGTGAGCGGGTCGCCGTCCTGCTCTGCGGGGCCAACACCGACCCCGCGACGCTCACTTCCCCGCCAGCCGCTCCACCACCGGGGCGAACTGCTCCAGGAACGCGCCGTTGACGCTGAAGTAGTTCACGCCCTGTTCCTCGCGGCGGCGTTCGAGCTCGGCCACCATGTCGTCGACGCCGCCGCGGAGCAGGCCGAGGGAGTCGTGCTCGATCAGCGTTTCGGCGTCGACGCCGATGAAGCCGCGGATCCACGGCGGCACCTCGTCGCCGACGGCCCAGATGTTCATCGCGAACTCGATGTCGCGATCCCCGGCCGCCGAACGGACTTCTCCGACGTACCCGGTCATTTCCTCCCGGGTGGTCAGCACGCCGCCGGCCATCGTGACGATGTCGGCCTTCAGCCCGGCGAGGCGGCGCACCTTGGGGCCGCCGGCCGCGATCATCACCGGCGTGTGCGCGTCACCGTCGAGCCGGCGGACGTGGTCGATCGTCTCGGAAACCGAGTCGAGCCGGTCCTGTCCCGAACCGTAGGGCAGCCCGAGCTCTTCGGCCTGCTGCCGCATTTCCGGCCGCCCGGTGCCGAGGCCGAGCTCGAACCGGCCGTCCGTGACGACGGTCAGGCTGTGCGCCTCCCAGGCCGCCGCCCGGGCGGTGCGCAGCGGACTGGCCAGCACGAACGAGCCGACGCGCAGCTCGGTCGTCGCCGCGGCGGCCGCGGCGAGGGCCGCGGTCGGCGTCGGCATGTTCAGGTTGTCCGGGCACAGCAGCGTCGAGTAGCCGAGCTCTTCGGCGCGGCGAGCGGTGGCGAGCCACTTCGCGCCCCCCTCGGTCGCGCCCGCGACCACACCGAACCGGAACGCCTTGTGCGGCATCGGAACACCCCCACGTCGTTGGTCCTTCGATCAAACCACCGGTGCGCCCGGCCGTGCCACCACGGCCGGGCGCACCACCGGCATCAGCCGCGCTGGTACTCCTCCCAGGTGACCTTCGGGACCTGCGGGCCGTCGTCGGCGCCGTGGCCGGCCAGGCCGTTCATGCCCAGGTAGTAGTCGCCGGTCTGGTGCTGGGCACCCGACGACAGGTCCGGGTCGGAGATGGCCATCGCGTGGATGTGGTAGTCGAAGCCCTGCGCCGGCGTGCGGTACCAGGCCGCGAAGCCGACGTTGCGCAGCGCCTTCAGCAGGTTGGTGCGGGTGGTCGACGACATGCCGGACACCGAGATGTCCATCGCGCCGCCGCCGTCGTGCGTGCCGGCCGAGGCGTCGACGCCACCCGGGTTGTACGAGCCCTGCGTCAGCGTGACCTGGAAGCCCGCCTTCCCTTCCGCCGCAACGAGCATCGCCTTCGTGCGGGTGTTGAGGGTCTTGCCGTGGTAGGTCACCTGGCTGCCGGCGGACACCGGGTTCGTGACCGTGTAGCGGCCTTCGCCCAGCTTCTCCAGCGAGGTCTTGCCCGGCAGGCCGGAAGCGTCGAGACCGGTGTAGCCCAGCGACTTCTGGTACTGCGAATACGCCTCGATGGTGCTGGTGCCGAAGTAGCCGTCGACGAACTGGCTCGCCAGCAGCCCCTTCGCCTGCAGCGCCTGCTCGACGAGCAGGACGCTGTCGTGCGCGCCCGGGGTCTGCGTGTCGTCCGCGCGGCGCGGGTCGATCTGGGCCGCCTTCAGCACGGCCTCCATGTTCGCGCCGGGCAGCACCGTCGTGGCCGCGGTCTCGGCCTGGGCCGGTGCGGCGACGGCGAACGCCGCGGCGGTGAGCGCCGTGAGCACGGCGGCCTTCGTGAACATCCTTGTCCTCCATGGGTCGGAATCTCTACGGCGAGGAGAATCACGCAACCGGATACAAGGGACGTACAAACCGGATTCACCCGGCGCGGGCCGTTCCCGGCCACGACGGACACCGGGATACCCTGGCGGGGTAGGGTAACCGACCCGGTGACAGCATGTAATCCTGGCCACATTCGCACCCGTTCCCACTGGTCCAGCCGTGTTGAGCGGCGTCACGCAGAGTTTCCGAGACCCCGCCCTGGACTCTCCCGTGCTCGTTTCGTAACCTGTTCGAGATCTCGCGGCCCCCGGTCGTCCCCAGACGGCGACGCGAGATCGCCGCCGATACCCCCTGCCGGGTACCGGACCCCACCGCGGGCTCTTCCTGTTGCGGTCGAGCGCGCCCCGGGCACGGACGAGACCCCCGACTCGCCGCCCCGGTACCCGTCGGCGGCCGATCAGCAAAGGAGACCCGCGCGAGAATGCGTTCGCATCCCGTCAAGCGCGTGGTGTCAGGTGCCCTCGCCGCGGCCTCGGTGATCACCGTCGTCACCATGGCCCAGCCGGCCACCGCCGCCCCCGTTCCCGTCCTCCAGGCGCCCCCCGCCGGCTCGGACGCCCTCGCCAAGTACCGCGATCTCGCGGCGCAGGCGGAAAAGCTCAACGAGGACCTGCTTCGCGCCCAGGACGACCTGACCGCCAAGCAAGGCCAGCTCGACAAGGCCAACGCCGACGTCGAGGCCGCGAAGAACGCCGGTGCGCAGGCGATCCAGGCGAAGCAGCAGTACCAGTCCCAAGTGGACAAGTTCGCCGGCGCGTCGTTCACCAGCGGCGTCCAGATGAACAAGCTGTCGGCGCTGCTGGCCGGCACGTCCACTCAGGACTTCCTGGACCGCTCGGCGGCGCTCGAGGTCATCGCGACCGACAAGAACGCCGCACTGGACAACCTCAACGGCGCGGCGGCCAAGGCCACGGCCGCCGAGAAGTCGGCCGCCGACGCGGCGAAGCGGGCGCAGGACGCCCGGGACGCGGCGGCGAAGCTGGCTTCGGACATCGAGGCCAAGAAGAAGGACCTGCAGGGCCAGATCGACCAGATCGAGGCCCAGAGCCGCAACCTCAGCAGCGCGGACAAGGCCGCCCAGAAGGACACCGGCGGGGCGGCGCCGAACGTCAAGGCGCCCACCGCGGCGGCCCAGACCGCGGTCAACGCCGCGCTGAGCAAGCTCGGCAGCGCCTACGTCTGGGGCGCGACCGGACCGAGCACGTTCGACTGCTCCGGCCTGATGCAGTGGGCGTACAAGCAGGCCGGGATCACCCTGCCGCGGAACTCCGCGGCACAGGCGACCTTCGGCGCTTCGGTGTCGCGCGACCAGCTGCAGCCCGGCGACCTCGTCGCCTACTACTCCCCCGTGTCCCACATCGGGATGTACATCGGCGACGGCAAGATGGTGCACGCGCCGACGAGCGGCGACGTCGTCAAGATTTCGCCGCTGCTGAGCCAGTACGCGGGGGCCACGCGCCCCACGGCCTGATCCCCCGGGCCACGTGCCCCGTTCCGCGAGGTGTAGAAATCGCGGAACGGGGCACTTTGCGCGCATGGACGAGAACCCTGACGCCGCCACGGTCGAAGCCGTCGGCAAGGTGACCGAGGCGCTCGAGACGATCGAGCGCGCCCGCGGGCACCTCTACTCCTTCCACCAGCTCACCGGGAGCGCGGACCTGGCCCTCGGCGAGGCCGTGGAGCAGCTCGAGAAGGCCGGGCACGGCGACTGGGCGCGGCGGATCTCCGAAGAGCTCATCGGGCTCAACGTATTACCCGATCGGTGGACTTTCCAGGTCGTCGAGGAGTACGACGACGGCTACTACAAGGCGTGCCGCGACCTTGAGCGTGAGCTGCTCACTTCGCTCACCGGAGGGCGCCGCCACCTGCACGAACAGCAGATGAAGGACGATCGCCGCACGCACGGCCGACAGGGCCACGAGGCGGGCGCCCCGAGCACGGCCCCGGCCGGCTCGTGAGCGGCGGTTGTCGGACCCCTGCGCTACAGTCGAGCGCAGACGAACAAACGTTCGATTGGAGCTGACATGACCGACCAGGTGGAGCCGAACCCCGAGAAGGACCCGAGCGACTGGACCACCGGCGACGAGCCGATGACCGGGCCGCAGAAGTCGTACCTGCAGACGTTGGCGCAGGAAGCCGGCGAAGAGGTGCCGGAGGACCTGACGAAGGCGGAGGCGTCGGAGCGGATCGACGCCCTGCAGAAGGCGACCGGCCGCGGCACGTGAGACTGCGCCGGTTCGCGGCGGGGCGTGGCGGGCGCCGGGGGTTCGGGCCGGGGAGGCGAGTGGCATCGTGACCGTGGGCTGGTGAGAGCCGGGTCGCGGCGCGGCGGTGGGCGGTGTGAGCCGGGTTGCGTCGCGGAGTGGGTGGGTGAGAGCCGGGTCGCAGCGCGGCGGTGTGTGCGACGCCACGGCTTGGCGCTCTGCGGTGCGGGTAGTCGTGCGGGAGATGCCCTACTGCCGAAGGAGGACATCCCGTGTACCTGACCGTGCTGCTCGTCGTCCTCGCCGGACTGGTCGTGCTCGGCGGGGTGGCCGTGCGGGAGCTGCCGAAGGCGTATCCCCTCACCGCGAAACGGACCCTCGTCGCCGCCTGGCTGGTGGCCGCCGGTGGGTTCGGGTGGTGGGTCGCCGCTCCGGGGGCCGCCGCGCTCGTCGTTGTCGTCGTCGGGTTCGGTTTTCTCGTCGCCGCCTTGAACCGGGGGCCCGAGCGGCCGTCCTACCCGCGCCCGACGCCGTACCAGCCGCCTCGATGACGGTCGGGCGGCGTCGCAGCCGAGCGCTCAGGCCGCTTCCGGCAGCGCCGCGCCCGTCACGCGGAGCAGGAACTCGGCGTTGGAACCGGTCTTGCGGAGCTGCTCCAGCAGCTGCTCGATCGCGTTCGGCCCCGGCAACGCGCGCCGGACTTCGCGCATCGCCGCGAGTTCGCCGGGGGTGACCAGCAGTTCCTCGCGCCGGGTGCCGGAGGCCGCCACGTCGACGGCCGGGAAGACGCGCCGCTCGGCCGCCTTGCGGTCGAGCTTGAGCTCGGCGTTGCCGGTGCTCTTCAGTTCCTCGAAGAACACCGTGTCGGCCAGCGAACCGGTCTCCACCAGCGCCGAGGCGATGATCGTGAGCGAGCCGCCGCCTTCGATGTTCCGTGCGGCGCCGAGGATCCGCTTCATCGGCTGCAACGCGGCCGCGTCGACGCCGCCGGACAGCGTGCGGCCGGAGGGGCGCGCCGAAAGGTTGTACGCGCGGCCGAGCCGGGTGAGCGAGTCGAGCAGCAGGACGACGTCTTCGCCGTGCTCCACCAAGCGTTTCGCCCGCTCGACGGCGAGTTCGGCCACCGCCACGTGTTCGGCGGGCGGACGGTCGAAAGTGGACGCGATGACCTCGCCGCGCACGGTCCGGCTCAGCTCGGTGACCTCCTCCGGGCGTTCGTCGGCGAGCAGGACCAGCAGCCGGCAGTCGGGGTGGTTGACCGACAGCCCGTGCCCGATCTCTTGCAGCACCGTGGTCTTCCCGGCTTTGGGTGGTGAAACGACGAGCGCGCGCTGCCCCCGGCCGAGCGGGGTGACGAGGTCGATGACGCGCGGCAGCAGCCGCGCCGGCGTGGTTTCGAGCAGCAGCCGCCGATCCGGGTGCACCGGCACGAGGTCGGCGAAGCGGGGGCGCGGCTCGTGCGGGTCGCGGCCGTTGACGCTGGTGATCTGCTCGGTGGTCCCGGTGATTTCGTCGCCGGGCCGCAGGTTGTGCTTGCGGACGAGGGAAAGCGGCAGGGCGACGTCGTCGGGGGCGGGCCGGTAGCCGGGCCGGACGAACGGGGTCTTGCCGGAGGTGTCGAGGATTCCGTGAAAGGACATGGGTGTCTCCTGAGGGGTGGTACTGGGCCTGCGCAAAGACGGCGAGGCCGGGAACAAGGAAGGAGGCCGAGTGGCCTGGATCCGGGGAGCTGCCTCCGGGCGGCCGAGGGGCCGGCATCCGCGAGGAGCACCTTCACTGTAGCGACACATCTCACGAAGCACAACGGGTAAGACCGCGTGGCGGTGGGTAGTCCACCTGAGAAGCCCGCTGAAACGGGGGAATCGCGGCTGAACGATGGGAGCGGATCGTGTATCGACATACCCCGGAAACTGGCGTCGATACGGGCGAAAGCACCGACGCCGACCAAGCCGGGACCACGGCCCCGGAGCGCTTTGCCGCCGGAGCCGTGGTCGTCTCGACCTTCGAAGAGCTGGCGCCTGCCCTGCCGAACGAGATGGCCGGCCTGCGCCGCAAGCTGATCAGCTGGCTGGGCGAGTTCCCGCTCGACTCGGACAGCACGCACGACATCACGTTGGCCACGTACGAAGCCCTGGCCAACGTCGCGGCCCACGCCTACCCGGACGGCCACGGCTGGGCCCGCTTGCAGGCCCGCCGCGAAGGCGACGCGATCACGGTAACGGTAACGGACACGGGCTGCGGCATCCCGGCAACCCGCCCGAAGACGGCGGGCCTGCGCACCTCGGGTGGCCGCGGCCTGCTGCTGATCGACCAGGTGACGGACCAGTCCGACATAGACTCGGGCACCAGGGGAACAACGGTCCGCATGACCTGGCGCCCACCGTCGCTCCGCGACGCAGGCTGAGCACCGGACGAGGCACGGCCAACCCGAGGCCGCGACACGGACCGGCCTGCCCGAGGCCGCAACACGGACCGGCCAACCCGAGGCCGCGACACGGACCGGCCTGCCCGAGGCCGCAACACGGACCGGCCAACCCGAGGCCGCGACACGGACCGGCCTGCTCGAGGCCGCAAAGGGCGGCGCGCCTGCGAGACCGGCTCACCCCGGCACCCGACGGCGAACCACGAATGCAGCAGCTCACCTCAGCCGCCGACTCGCCCACCAGCGAGCCGGCGGCTTCACGCGCGCCAGGCGCACCTGAAGAAATACGATGCGGCACTCGGCCGCGCGGAACACCCGCCGGAGGCGGGGGTTGCCCCGGCTGAACTCAGATCGCGGCCGGCCCCGCCCCCCACCACCCCCTCCAAAACCCTCAAGCCACCTCGGCCAGCCGGACCAACCGGTTCCTCGGGTACGAAACCAGCTCCCGCTCCCCATCCGTCGTGAAGATCTCGACGGAGTCCTCCAGCAACTCCGCCGAATTCACCTGCAGCTGCCACGCGGGCAGCCCCGGCGCCGGCTCGTGCCAGAACCACTGGCCCTTGGTGAGCTGGTGCGCCGGGACTGTCGCGTCGTCCGTTTTCATGTGCTGAGGCTATCCGTCACCACCGACAGTTTCCGCGGCACCTGAAACCTGTGATCACGACCACTACGGACTCGTGCAGGTCACCGTGGGGTCGGTCAGGTTGCCGCCGTGCTGGACCGTGAAGCCGATGACGTTTCCGCTGCCGTTGGGCCTGGCCGTCAGGACGTACCCCGTGCTGTCCCACGTTCCCGTGTAGTTCCAGCTGCCGATCACCTTCTGCGGTGCGTGGAACGTGATCGTCAGCGTCCAGTTGTTCGTTCCCGACACCGTCACCTGCCCGTTGAAGCCCACGTTCCACTCCGCCGTCTTGACGTAGGCCGCCGAGCAGCCGGCAGGCGGCGTGGTGGTGGTCGTGGGGGTCGTCGTCGTGGGTGTCGTCGTGCCGCCGTCCGGCGGGGCGCCGCCGTTCAACGTCTCGAGCACCGCCGTGTAGGCCGCCTTCTTCTGGCCGTTGCCGTCGAACAGCAACGGCGTTCCCGACGCCCGCCACGAGTCCGTGTCGCGGATGCCCCACACCGTGATCCCCGTGCACCGCGCGACCGCCATGCACGCCGAGGTCACCGTGCGGAAGTTGCTCGCCTGCGTGGTCCCCGAGCCCTCGATGTCCAGCTCGGTCAGCTGGACGTCCACGCCGAGGTTCGCGAAGTTCTGCAACGTCGTCTGGTAGTTCGACGGCACCGGGCTGTTGGCGTTGAAGTGCGCCTGGAAGCCGACGCAGTCGATCGGCACGCCGCGGGACTTGAAGTCCTGGACCATGCGGTAGACGCCCTGGGTCTTCGCCTGGCTCCAGTCGTCGGTGTTGTAGTCGTTGTAGCACAGCTTCGCATCCGGGTCGGCCGCCCGCGCCGCGCGGAACGCCGCCTCGATCCAGTCGTCGCCCGTGCGCTGCAGGTTCGAATCGCGCCGGCCGCCGGAACCGCCGTCGGCGAACGCTTCGTTCACCACGTCCCACGCGTAGATCTTGCCGCGGTAGTGGCCGGCGACCTGGGTGATGTGGTTGAGCATCGCCTGCCGCAGCGCCGACCCCTCCATGCCCTGCATCCAGCCCGGCTGCTGCCCGTGCCAGGCCAGCGTGTGCCCGCGCATCCGGGCGCCCTGGCTGCTCGCCTGACTCACGATCCGGTCCGCGCCTGCGTAGGAGAACTGGTTCTGCGACGGCTCGGTCGCGTCGATCTTCATCTCGTTCTCCGGCGTGATCATGGAGAACTCGCGGCTCAGGATGCCGGTGTACACGCTGTCCGACAGCCTGCTCGCCGAGACGGCCGTGCCGAAGTACCGCCCGGTCCGCGCCGCCGCGCCGGCCAGCGTCGTGCCGGCAGGCGGCGTCGAAGACGTCGTCGTGGTCGGAGTGGTGGGCGTCGTGGTGGAGCCACTGCTGTTCAGCCCCAGGAACGCGATCGCGTACTGGACCATCCCGTTCTGCGGCAGCGCGTGCCCGGCGCCCTGGACGCTGATGCCCTCGACCGGCGCCTGCGAGCCGGTGGCGCCGTAGCGGGTGCGTGTCCAGCCGGACTGCGGGGAATCACTCGACGACGGCGTCTGCGAGAGCCCCTGCAGGTTCGTCCACTGCTTGATCTCCTCCCCGAAGTTCGGGTAGCGCAGGGTGTCGTCGGCCGTGCCGTGCCACAGCTGCATCCGCGGGAACGGGCCGGTGCGGCCGCCGCTCATCTGGCGGGCCTGGTCGCCCCACTGCTGCGGGGTCTTGCTGATCTGGCCGTTGGCGCACTGGCTGTTCCAGCTGGACCCGTCGGTGGTGGCGAAGCAGCCGGCGGGCACGCCCATGAACGCCGAGCCGGCGGCGAACACGTCCGGGTACTCCGCCGCGAGCACGTTCGTCATCATCGCGCCCGAGGAGAACCCGGTGACGTACACGCGGGAGGAGTCGACGTTGTAGCGCTGCTTGGCCCAGTTGACCATCGAGAGGATGCCGACGGGGTCGCTGCCGCCGCCGCGGGACAGCGCCTGCGGCGAGGAGACGTCGAAGCACTGCCCGCTGCGGGTGGCTTCCGGGAACACGATGACGTACCCGTACTGGTCGGCCGCGGTGACGTAGTCGTGAGCCGGGCCGTTGAAGACCGCCGACGCCGAGCCGGTGCAGTAGTGGACGGCCACCAGCAGCGCCGGGCGGGCGGCGAGGCGGTCCGGGACGTAGGTGTACATGTTGAGGTTGCTGGGATTGCTGCCGAAGTCGGTGACCCGGGTCAGCGTGGCCGCGGAGGCCGGCTGCGCCGCCACGACCAGCACGACCGCCGCGGCGATCGCCAGCACGGCGGCGGAAAGGGCGGTGAGGAGTCTTCGCACTCGAGGGAATCCTTTCCGGGGACGGGAGCGCAGCTGCGACGATGGTTCGTCGCCGGACCCGGCCGGTCAACGATTATCGAAATGTTTCGGGAACTTTCGAGCCGTTCACCGATCGGCCGCGCCGCCGCGGTTCTGGCAGGATTCCGGGATGACCGAGCTGCTGCTGGGCCCGCTGCTGCGGCACGTCGACGCCACCTCGGCGACGATCTGGGTGGAGACCGGCGGCCCGTGCGAAGTGCGCGTCGGCGACGCGTCCGCCCGGACGTTCGAGGTCGCCGGCCACCACTACGCGCTGGTCGTGCTCACCGGGCTGGCGCCCGGGAGGAGCACGCCCTACGAGGTGCGGCTCGACGGCGACGTCGTCTGGCCCGAGCCGGACAGCGAGCTGCCGCCGAGCCGGATCCGGACGCTGCGGCCCGGCGACCCGCGGTTCCGGCTGGTGTTCGGGTCCTGCCGCAAGCCGCGGGAGCAGGACGCGCTGGGCCCGGACGCGCTCGCCGCCTACGCCCACCGGATCGCCGGCCTCGACGAGGCCGAGTGGCCGGAATCGCTGCTGCTGCTCGGCGACCAGGTCTACGCCGACGAGACCACCGACGCGACGCAGGAGTGGCTCGCCACCCGGCGTGACACGGAGAAGCCGCCCGGCAACGAGGTCGCCGACTTCGAGGAGTACTGCCACCTGTACTTCGAAGCCTGGTGTGACCCGGCGGTCCGCTGGCTGCTCTCGACCGTGCCGACGTCGATGATCTTCGACGACCACGACGTCCGCGACGACTGGAACACCTCGCAGGCCTGGCGGGAGAAGATGGCCCGGACGTCCTGGTGGCGGGAGCGGATCCGCGGCGCGCTGGTCTCGTACTGGGTCTACCAGCACCTCGGCAACCTCGGGCCGCGAGAACTGGCCGAAGACGACCTCTACCAGCGGGTGCGCAAGTCGGGCGAGGACAACGCCGAGCTGCTGCGCGAGTTCGCCGACCGGGCCGACCGCGAGGCCGACGGCGCCAAGGGCACCCGGTGGTCCTACCGGCGGGACTTCGGCCCGGTCCGGCTGCTGGTGATCGACTCGCGGGCCGGGCGGATCCTCGAGGGCGGGCAGCGGTCGATGATCGGCGAGGAGGAGTTCGGCTGGATCGAGGAGCAGGCGTCCGGTGCGTTCGACCACCTGCTGATCGGCACGTCGCTGCCCTGGCTGCTGCCCACCGCGCTGTCGGCCGCGCAGTCGGTCAACGAGCGGCTCTGCGCCCGGCCCGGGCTCGTCGGGCGGGCCAACGAGTGGTTCCGGCAGCTGGTGGACTTGGAGCACTGGCCGGCGTTCCGCGCGTCGTTCGAACGGCTGGCGGAGCTCATCGCCCGCGTCGCGGACGACGGGCCGGCCTCGGTCAACGTGCTGTCCGGCGACGTGCACCACGCCTACGTCGCCCAAGCCGAGTTCCCCGGCGCCACCGCGGCACCGGTCCACCAGCTGACCTGCTCGCCGGTGCACAACACCGTGCCGTGGTACATGAACCGGCTGTTCCGGGCCGGCTGGGCCCGGTCACTCACCCGGGTGAGCGACTGGCTGGCCCGGCGCACCGGCGTCCCGCCCGCGCCGCTGTCGTGGCACTGTGTGTCCGGGCCGCACTTCGGCAACGCCGTGATGACCCTGGACGTCGACGGGCGCACGGCCACGGCCACCCTGCTGCGGGCCGACCCGGCCGACGACGAGCGGCCGATCCGGCTGGTCTGAGGGTGGGTGCGGCGCGGCCACCCTCGTGCGCCGGTTCCGGGTTAGCCTCGAACCATGGTTCAGGAAAACGCCCTCGGGGAGTTCCTCCGGGCCCGCCGTGAACAGGTGGGGCCGGAAGAGCTCGGCCTGCCCGCGGGCGGGTCGCGCCGGGTGGCGGGCCTGCGCCGCGAGGAGGTCGCGGTGCTGGCCGGCGTCAGCACCGACTACTACACCCGGCTCGAGCAGGGCCGGGAGCGCAACCCTTCGGCCCAGGTCGTCGACGCGCTCGCCCGCGGGCTGGCGCTGGACGACGACGCCGTCGCCCACCTGCACCGGCTGGCCCGGCCCGAGCCGGTCCGGCGCCGGCGCGGCCGGCGGCGGGAACAGGTCAGCCCGAACCTGCTGCGCCTGATGGACGGCTGGCCGGACACGCCCGCGCTCGTCCTCGGCCGGTGTCTCGACGTGCTCGCGCACAACGCGCTGGGCCAGGCGCTGTTCGCCGGGCACACCCACAGCGGTGACCTCGTCCGGCTGGTGTTCCTCGACCCGGACGCCCGCGAGTTCTACCCGGACTGGGAGCGCGTGGCCGTGAACACGGTCGGCGGGCTGCGGGCGGCCGCCGGGATCGACCCGGACGACCCGCAGCTCATCGACACCGTCGGCGAGCTGTCGGTCAAGAGCGCGGACTTCCGCCGCCTGTGGGCGCGCCACGACATCCGGCAGAAGACCCACGAAACCAAGCGGTTCCGGCACCGGCTGGTCGGCGAGCTGGAGCTGAGCTACGAGGCGCTGACCGTCAACAGCGCCCCGGGCCAGCAGCTGATCGTCTACCAAGCCGAGCCGGGCAGCCCGTCGGAAGCCGCGCTGGCGCTGCTGGGCAGCCTCGCCGCTTCCTGAACCACCTTTTCCGAATCCATCCACAATGGACGGAGTACTTCGCCGTGCCCGAAAACACCGCTCTTCCCGAGGAGCCGGTCTTCTTCATCACCGGTTGCTCCACCGGCCTCGGCCGCGCACTGGCCGAAGCCGTGCTCAAGAATCCGTCAATGCGCGCGGTCGTCACCGCCCGCGACGCGGCGCGGGTCGCCGACCTCGCCGAAGCGCACGGTGACCGCGCGCTCGCCCTGCCCCTCGACGTCACCGACCACGCCCAGGTCGTCGACGCCGTGAAGCGGGCCGAAACGGCGTTCGGCCGGATCGACGTCCTGGTCGGCAACGCCGGCTACGGCTACCTCGCCGCGGTCGAGGAAGGCGAGGACGAGGAGATCCGGAAGCTGTTCGACACCAACGTCTTCGGCCTCGCCGACGTCACCCGTGCGGTGCTGCCGGGCATGCGGGCGCGCCGGAGCGGCCACATCGTCACCGTGTCGTCCCTCGGCGGCCTCGCGGCGTTCGGGGCCACCGGCTACTACCACGCGACGAAGTTCGCCGTGGAGGGGTTGTCGGAGTCACTGGCCGCGGAGGTGGCGCCGCTGGGCATCAAGGTGACCATCGTGGAGCCCGCTGCGTTCCGCACCAACTGGTCCGGCCCCTCGATGCGGCAGTCGGCGATCCGCATCGACGACTACGCCGAAACCGCGGGCGCCCGCCGGGAAGCGACGCTCGCCACCTACGGCAGGCAGCCAGGCGACCCGGCCCGCGCGGCCGAAGCGATCCTCGCCGCCGTCGCCAGCGGCGAACCGCCGTTGCGCCTGCTCCTCGGCCGGGCCGCCTACGACATCGCCACCGCCCGGCTCGGCACCCTGAAGGCCACCTTCGACACCTGGCGCGAGACCACCCTCGCCGCCGACTTCCCGGAAGGAACCCAGTGAAGACCGTCCTCATCACCGGAGCCAGCAGCGGTATCGGCCGCGCCACCGCGCTGCGCCTGGCCGGCGAAGGCTGCCACGTCGTGCTCGGCGCCCGGCGCGAAGACCGGCTGACCGCGCTGGCCAAGGAGATCCACGACGCGGGCGGCACCGCCGACGTCCACCGCCTCGACGTCACCGACCGCGCGGACGTCGCCGCGTTCGCCGACGCCGCCGCCGAGGCGAACGGGCGGATCGACGCCTTCGTCGCCAACGCGGGCGTGATGCCGTTGTCGCGTTTGGACTCCCTACACGTCGAGGAGTGGGACCGGATGATCGACGTCAACGTCCGCGGCCTGCTGCACGGGATCGCGGCGGTCCTGCCGCACTTCGGCAGGCAGGGCGGCGGGCACTTCGTGACGATCGCCTCCACCGGCGCGCACGAGGTGGTCCCGACGGCCTCGGTCTACTGCGCCACCAAGTACGCGGCCCGGGCCATCACCGAGGGCCTGCGCCTGGAAGCCGGCCCCGGCATCCGCGTGACGACGATCTCCCCCGGCGTCACCGAATCCGAGCTGGCCGACAGCATCACCGAGCCGGGCGCGCGCGAGGCGATGCGCGCCTACCGCGCGGTGACCCTCCCGGCGGACGCCATCGCCGGGGCCGTCTCCTACGCGATCGGGCAGCCGGAGGGGGTCGACGTGAACGAGATCATCGTCCGGCCCACCGCCCAGCGGTGATGCTCAGCGCTCCAGCTCGGCGATGACCCGGGGGATCTCCGCCACCAGTTCCCGGGCCAGCAGGCCGGTGCTGCCGGTGTCCGGGATCAGCCGCTGGCCGGCCACGGCGTGGACGTGGGTGGCCCAGCAGGCCGCCTGGTCGGCCGCCGCGCCGCGGGCGAGGAAGCCGCCGGTCAGGCCGGCCAGGACGTCGCCGCTGCCCGACGTCGCCAGGCCGACGTGGCCGCTGCCGTCGCGCCAGACCCGGCCGTCCGGCGCGGCGACCACGCCCATCAGCAGCACCACGCCGCCGTAGCGGCCGGCGATCCGCACCGCCGTCTCCAGGTCGTCGACGTCTTTTTCCGCGCAGCCGTCGAGGAAGGCGGCTTCGACCCGGTTCGGGGTGAGCAGGAGCCGGCCCGCCAGGGGTTCCGCGAGCGCGGGGTCCCGGCTCAGCGCGCCGAGCGCGAACGCGTCGAGCACCACCCGCGCGTCCGGGGCGATCGCGGGCACCAGCTGCCGCAGCAGCTCTTCGGTCTCCGAGACGCCGGTCAGGCCCGGGCCGACCACGACGGTGCCCGCGCCGGACAGGACTTCGGCGAGCCGGTCGCCGGCGGCGACCGCACCGGACTCGGTTTCCGGGAGCCCGAACACCGACGATTCCGGCACCGAGACGCCGATCGCGCTCGCGTGCCGTTCGGCGACCGCCAGCTGCAGCGTGCCGGCTCCGGCGCGCAGGGCGGCCGTCCCGGACAGCGCCGGTGCGCCCGGCACGGTCCGGGCGCCGCCGACGACGAGCACGGTGCCGCGGTCCTCGGTGCCGATCCGCCAGTCCCGCAGCAGGGCCGGGCTGATCGGCGCCGGGTCAGGAGAGCTGCTGCGCGGCATCGTCGTCCGCCGTCGGCGGGGTGTCGGTGGCGTGCAGGTGGCCGACCTCCTGCGCCAGCACCATCGTGAACCCGCCGTCGGAATCGCGCTCCCAGGCCGTCACCGAGCCGTTCGGGACTTCGGTGGCGTTCGCGGCGCGCAGCAGGTCGGGTTCGGGCAGGCCCTCGAGCAGGTACCGCAGGGCGAAGACGGTCATCTCGTGCGCGGCCAGCAGAACGCGCTTTCCGGCGTGTTCCACGCTCAGCTCGGTGATCAGGGATCGCAGGCGCAGCACGACGTCCGCCCACGACTCCCCGCCCGGCGGCCGGTAGTAGAACTTGCCCAGCCGCCGTTTGCGCCGCAGCTCGTCGGGCCACCGCTCGCGGACGCCGTGCGAAGTCAGCAGGTCCAGCACGCCGAGCTCGCGGTCGCGCAGCCGCTCGTCGGGCAGGATCGGCACGCCGTCGGGCGCGGCCAGCCGCGCGGTGTCCCAGGCACGGCGGTAGGTCGAGGTGATCACGACGTCCGGCGGGTGCCGCGCGAAGAACTCCCCCGCCGCCGAAGCCTGTTCCCGCCCCAGGTCCGTCAGCGGCACGTCGGCGTCGCGTTCGGCGATGTCGATCACATCCGCGCCCGCCGACTCCGCTTCTTCCCTCGCCACGTTCCCGGTGCTCTGGCCGTGCCGCAGCACGCCCACCCAGTCCAAGTCGACCTTCACGACCGTCTGGTTACCCCGGGAGACCCGCCGCCGAAACCCGGGATGGTTAGGCGCGCAAAGGAGTTGAGGCTAGGGTCGTCGCATGTCGCGAAGTCTCGACGCCGAGAACCGGCTGCAGCAGCTGGAGGCGATCATCGGTGCGCCCGCCGCGCACCTCGGGCTGGCCGAGATGCTCGCCGACACGCTCCAGCGCCTGCGCGAGGTCATGGCGGTCGACACCGCGACCGTGCTCCGGTACCAGCCCAGCGGCCGCCAGCTGGTGGCCTTCGCGGCGGCGGGCATCGAGGAAGAGGTCCACCAGGGTGTGCGGGTGCCGGTGGGCAGCGGGTTCGCCGGCCGGGTCGCGCTCGAACGGGCGCCCGTCATCCTCGACCACGTCGACGAAACCACCGTCGTGAACTCCCTGCTGTGGGAACGCGGGCTGCACTCCATGCTCGGCGTGCCGATGCTCGCCGGGAGCGAGCTCGTCGGCGTGCTGCACATCGGTTCCGTGGCCCCCCGGGCGTTCGGCGAGTCCGAAGTGGCCACCATGCAGCTGCTCGCCGACCGCCTCGCGATGGCGGTCCAGGTCGAGGCGCTGGAGGAGAACCGCACCGCCACCATGGCGCTGCAGCGCAGCCTGCTGCCCAACAGCCTGCCCGAGGTGACCGGCCTGGACTTCGGCGCCCGGTACGTGCCCGGCGCGGAAACCGGGCTGGGCGGCGACTGGTACGACCTGTTCACGCTGCCGGGTGACCGGCTCGGCGTCGTGATGGGCGACGTCTCCGGCCACGGCCTCGACGCGGCCGTGATCATGGGGCGGCTCCGCAGCGCCCTGCGCGCCTACGCCCTCGACAGCGAAAGCCCCGCCGAGGTGCTCGCCAAGCTCGACCGCAAGGCCAACCACTTCGAACACGGGGCGATGGCCACGGTGGCCTACGGGATCATCGGCCCGGACCGCGAGACGCTGACGTTGTCCCTCGCCGGCCACCTGCCGCCGG
Organism: Amycolatopsis sp. NPDC004747; assembly: GCF_053601335.1. Taxonomy (NCBI): domain Bacteria; kingdom Bacillati; phylum Actinomycetota; class Actinomycetes; order Pseudonocardiales; family Pseudonocardiaceae; genus Amycolatopsis; species Amycolatopsis sp. NPDC004747. The sequence continues at coordinate 306,430 of NZ_JBSGBQ010000003.1, forward strand.
TGTTCGCCGCGCCGGGTGCGCCGGGCCGGCTGGTGGACTTGCCCCCGGATCCCCCGATCGGGCTGACCATCGGCGTGCCGGAACGCCGGACGACAGTGCTCGACCTGCCGGAGGAAGCGGTGCTGGTCTTGTACACCGACGGCCTGGTGGAGCGCCGGGACCGGCCCGTGGACGTCGGGATGGCGCAGCTGGCGGAGGTCGTGCGCGCCGGGGACCCCGAACGGGTCTGCGCGCGGGTGATGGCGGCGATGATCGGCAACCGGGCGGCCCAGGACGACGTCGCCGTGCTGGCCATCCGGCGCCGTGCCGTCCCGGCCGGCTGACGCGGCCGGGACGAACCGGGTCAGGACCCGGCGAGGGCCGCTTCCCGGGTCGGGAAGAGCGAAAGGCTCTCCTCGAGCCCGGTCAGCTGGATCGGGCGCAGGGTCGCCCGGCCGGACGCGACGATCCGGACCGCGGTGCCGGTGCCGGCGTTGCGGTGGATGGTCAGCAACGCGGTCAGGCCCGGCGAGGCGAGGAACTCGACGCGGGTCAGGTCGACCACCAGCACCGGCGGCTGCTCGGCCAGCGCTTCGTCCGCGGCCTGCACGAGCGCCGGTGCGGTGGTCGTGTCCACGTCCCCGGCGACCTCGACGACGACCGCTTCCTGCTGCTCCGTCCGGGCGATCCGGAACTCCCCGAACGGCACAGCGGTGGCCGAGCCGTCAAAGTGGGTGTGCTCGGTCATGTGACTTCTCCTCGCCTTCGGCGGCACCGCCGGGATGCCGGCGGGCGCGCGTGTTCTCGAAGGCTGTCTGCTCAACCGCTGTCAATCATGCCTGCCCGGGGGACACGCCGCCGTGTCAGCGTCCCCTCCGCTTCCGGTCGGGGCTCCGAACAGGCAGGATGTGCGCCATGGGTGAACGGGACGTGACGGGGGACTCACTCGACGACGCCGCCAGTTCCGCGGGATCGATCGCACTGGAAAGCCGCGACGGCGCGGCGGTGCTGCGCGTCGAAGGCGCGCTCGACCTGGCGCTCGCCCCGAAACTGCGCCAATTGGCCGAACGCGCGGCGCGCCTGCGGCCGTCGGTGCTCGTGATCGACCTCACCGGCGTCACGTTCCTGGCTTCGGCGGGCATGGCCGAACTCGTCCGGGCGCACCGGGGCCCCGCCGCGTCGGTGCCGCTGCGGGTGGTGGCCGCCGGCCGGATCACCCTGCGTCCCCTGGAGCTCACCCGGCTGGTCGACGAACTCGCCATCTACCCGTCCCTGTCCGAAGCACTGGCGCCCCGATGACGTCCCCGCCGGAGTTCGACGCGGTCCTCGACGCCGTGCGCGGGGCCTTCGTCGGCCGCGACGGCGCCCCGGCGGCGACCGCGGTCCGCACCCTCGGCCCGGCCGAGGTGCGCGCGGTGCTCGGCGGCCGCGTCGCGCGGGCGGTGACCGACCGCGCCGCCCTCGCGGAGCTGGTGCCGGACGAGGAAGTCACCCACGCGATCGCGCTCGCGGCCGGCGACGGCGAGGGCGGCGCACTGGTCTATACCACTGACGACGTCGGCGGCGGCCTGCCCGCGGTCGCCGCCGCGATCGAGGCCGCCACCGCCGGCCTGGCCGCCACCGTCCGGCAGCTGCGGGGCGAAGCCGCGGTCCTGGACGCGTTGCACACCACCGGCCGCGAGCTCACCGCGCAGCTCGACATCGACCGGATCGTGCAGGCCGCGACCGACGCGGCCACGCAGGCGACCGGAGCCGGCTTCGGGGCGTTCTTCTACAACCTGATCGACGAGTTCGGCGAGTCGTACACGCTGTACACGATCTCCGGCGTCCCCCGGGAGGCGTTCGCCCGCTTTCCCATGCCGCGCAACACCGACGTGTTCGCGCCGACCTTCGACGGCGCCGGCACCGTGCGCAGCGCCGACATCACGCGTGATCCGCGGTTCGGGAAGAACGCGCCCCACCACGGGATGCCGGAGGGGCACCTGCCCGTGTGCAGCTACCTGGCCGTCTCCGTGGTCAGCCCGACCTCCGGGGAGGTGCTGGGCGGGTTCTTCTTCGGCCACCCCGAACCGGACCGCTTCACCGCGCGGCACGAGTACCTGGCCGAGGGCATCGCCGCCTACAGCGCCATCGCGCTCGACAACGCCCGGCTCTACGAACGCGAGCGCACCCTCGCCACGGAGCTGTCCCGCAGCATGCTGCCGGTCGCCCCGCCCACCCCGGGCCTCGACGTGTTCACGCGGTACCTGCCCGCGGCCACCGGCAGCAAGGTCGGCGGCGACTGGTTCGACGTGCTCCGGCTGCCGTCGGGCGCCACCGCGTTCGTGATCGGCGACGTCGTCGGCCACGGCGTCACCGCCGCGACCGTGATGGGCCAGGTCCGGACGGCCATCCGCAGCTACGCCCTGCTGGAGCTGCCGCCGTCGGAGGTCCTGCGCAACGTCTCCGAGCTGATCGTCGGGCTGCTCGGCGAAAGCTTCGTGACCTGCTTCTACGCGGTCCACCGGCCTGCCGACGACACGCTCGCCTACGCGAACGCCGGCCACCTGCCCGCGATCCTGATCCGCCCGGGCGAGCCGCCCGAGCAGATCGGCGAGGCGCTGGCGCAGCCGCTGGGCGTCGGTTCGGTGTTCCCGCAGCGCACCGCGGGTTTCCCGGTCGGCGCGGACCTGGTGCTCTACACCGACGGGCTGGTCGAGAGCCGGACCCGCGACCTCACCCTGGGCGTCGAATGGCTGCTGGCGGGTATTCCGGGGCTGCTGACCGCGGCCGACCTGGAAACGGCGTGGGACAAGCTCGTCGACGAACTGACGCGCGGGCGGCACGACGACGACATCGCCGTGATCCACGTGCGCCACCGCGGAGAGGACACCCCATGACGGACCCCCTCCACCCGGGCGCGTCCGCGCCCCCGTCCTCGTTCCACCGGCGCACCCCCGCGATCGCCGAACGGCTGCCGGAACTGCGCGAGGCACTGGCCCGCTGGCTGGCCGGCCTGCAGCTGAGCCTCGAACGGCGGGAAGACATCGTGCTCGCCGGCTACGAGGCGATGGCCAACTCGGCCGAACACGCCTATCCCACCGGGCAGGCGGGCCCGGTCGACGTCCGGGCCGAAGTCCGGTCCGGGCGGCTCACCGTCACGGTCACCGACTACGGCACCTGGCGGCCGCCGGCCGGCTCCAACGGGCTGCGCGGCCGCGGTCTGCTGCTCATCGGCACCCTCGCCGACCACAGCGCGCAGGTCCACCGCGACGACGGCACCACGGTCACCATGACCTGGCTGACCGCCTGAGCCACCGGGAGCGGCGGCTCGCGCACCCGGCGGGGCGGTGCCCGGTCGAGTAGGCTCGGCCGGGGCCGCGTGAACCTGGAGTGTGATGAGCGTCGGGGAAGAGGCCGGCCACCGTGCCGTGTTTCCCGGGAACAGCCGGATGGCCGCCCGGATGCGGGAGTTCGACTGGACGTCGTCCCCGCTCGGCGAGCCGCGGGACTGGCCGGCCAGCCTGACCACGGCGGTCCGGATCTGCCTCACCTCCCGCTTCCCGATGATCGTCTGGTGGGGACCGGAGCTGCGGTTCCTCTACAACGACGCGTACCTGCCGCTGCTCGGCACCAAGCACCCGGCGCTCGACAAACCGGGCTCGGAGGTCTGGGCCGAGATCTGGCACATCATCGGCCCGATGCTGGACAGCGTGATGACCACCGGCGAGGCGACCTGGTCGGAGGACCTGCTGCTGCCGATGAACCGGCACGGCTACTGGGAAGAGACCTACTGGACGTACTCCTACAGCCCGGTGCACGACGACGAAGGCGCCGTGCGGGCGGTGTTCACCGCGGTCTCGGACACGACCGAGCGGGTGATCGGCGCCCGGCGCCTGGCGACGCTGCGCGAACTGAGCGCCCAGGCCGGCCGCGCCCGCAGCGTCGCCGCGGCCTGCGAGCTGGTCGCGGACGTGCTGGGCCGGGCCGGCGCCGACGTGCCCTACGCCGCGATCCACATCCGGGACGGCGACGGCGCGCTCGCGCTCGCGGCCGTCACCCCGGGCGGGGAAGGCGCGGCCGACGCCACCGCCTGGCCGCTCGAGGACGTCCTCGCCGACGGGGTCCCGCGGACGGTGTCGGGCGGTGAGTTCGGCGAGCTGCCGTCGGGTGGCTGGTCCACCCCGCCCGCCGAGGCGGTGGTGCTGCCGCTGCCCGGCGACGCGGGGGACGCCGCGACCGGCGTGATCGTGCTGGCGGCGAGCGCCGGGCGCGCCCTCGACGAGTCCTACCGGACCTTCCTCGGGCTGGTCGCCCAGCAGACGACGGCGCTGGTCAACGGCGCGATCGCCTACCAGGCCCAGCAGCAGCGCGCCGAAGAGCTGACCGCGCTGGACGCGGCGAAGACCACGTTCTTCGCCAACGTCAGCCACGAGTTCCGGACCCCGCTCACCCTGATCCTCGGCCCCGCCGCCGAACTGCGGGAAGCGCTCGACGGCGCCGGCGAGCGGGTGCGGGAAGAGGTCGACGTCATCCAGCGCAACGCGCTGCGGCTGGGCCGGCTGGTGAACAACCTGCTCGACTTCTCGCGGATCGAAGCCGGCCGGATGCAGGCCCGCTTCGAACCGGTGGACCTCGGGACGTTCACCGCCGAGCTGGCGAGCGTCTTCCGCGCCGCCGTCGAGCGGGCCGGGCTGGCCTTCGAGGTCGACTGTCCCCCGTCGGCCGAGCCGGTGCACGTCGACCGCGGGATGTGGGAGAAGGTCGTCTTCAACCTGCTGTCCAACGCGGTCAAGTTCACTTTCGCCGGCGCGATCCGGGTGACCAGCGCGGTCGAGGCCGGGCACGCCGTGGTCGCGGTGTCCGACACCGGGATCGGGATCGACGCCGCCGAGCTGCCGCGCCTGTTCGAGCGGTTCCACCGGATCCCGTCGGCCCGGGCGCGGTCCAACGAAGGCAGCGGGATCGGCTTGGCGCTGGTGCGCGAGCTGGTGGGCATGCACGGGGGCAGCATCGCCGTGGAGAGCACGCCGGGTGCCGGGACGACGTTCCGGGTCCGGGTGCCGCTGGGGACCCGGCACCTGCCCGCCGAGCAGGTCGCCGAGCCCACGGCGGGCGGGCTCGCGGTGGAGCCTGCGGAGTTTTCGGAGTCCGCGGAACCGTACGTGCAGGAGGCGCTGCGCTGGCTGCCCGACGGCGACGAGGGCACCCGGCCCGCCCGTGCCGTGGCCGCGGGCGCCCGCGTGCTGGTCGCCGACGACAACGCCGACATGCGCGACTACCTCGTCCGGCTGCTGCGCGACGACTACGCGGTGACCGCGGTGCGCGACGGCGTGGAGGCGTTCGCCGCCGCCTGCGCCGAGCCGCCCGAGCTGATCATCAGCGACGTCATGATGCCGCGGCTGGACGGCCTCGGCCTGCTCGCCGAGCTGCGCGACGACCCGCGCACCGCCGCCGTGCCGGTGTTGCTGCTGTCGGCGCGGGCCGGGCAGGAAGCCGCCGTCGACGGGCTGGCCGCCGGGGCCGACGACTACCTCGTGAAGCCGTTCTCGGCGCGGGAACTGCTCGCCCGGGTCCGCACGACGGTCCAGCTGGCGAGGCTGCGCACGCAGCACGCCCGGTGGCGCGCGGCGATGCTCGAGTCGCTGCAGGAAGGCTTCTTCGTCTGCGACGCCCAGGGCCGGGTCGTGGAGATCAACGCGGCGTTCACCGAGCTGCTGGGCTTCGGCACCGACGGGCTGCCCTACGACCCGCCGTTCCCGTGGTGGCCGGACGCCGGCACCGACTCCGCCGCCCACCGCCAGGTCACCGAGGCGTCGGACCACGCGTGGGGCGAGCCGGCCGGCAGCCTGGTCCTGCCGATGCGGCACCGGGACGGGCACCGGGTGTGGACCGCGATCGCCTACAACCAGCTGCGCGACGACGAGGGCCGCCGCCGGGTGGTCGGCACGGTCCGCGACGTCACGGCCGAGCGCTACGCCGTGCAGCGCGAAAGCGCGCTCGCCGCGATGAACCAGCGCCTGGCCGGGATCAGCGGGGTCCCGGCGGTGCTGAGCGCCGGGCTGGAGCTGCTGCGCGAGCTGTGGGACGGCCGGCGCGCGCTCGCGGTGACCTGGCCGCGGGACGGCGAACCGGAGCTCGCGTCCACCGATCCCGCCGACCGGGACTGGGCCGGCCTCGCCGCGCCGCTGCGCGCGACCCTCGACCACCTCCGCTCGCTCCCGGCGCTGCACGCGGCCCCGGCCGACAGCGGCGCGGGCGCCACCGTCGACCACCCCGGCGGCCGGCTGACGCTCTGGGTCGACCCCGCGCCCGGCCGCCCGCTCGGCACCGAGGACCGCACGCTGCTGGCGCTGCTGGCCGGGACGCTCGCGCACGCCCTGCGCCGCGCCCACCGCGACGACCGCCAGCGGGAGGTCGCCCTCGCGCTGCAGCGCTCCATCCTCGGCCCGGCCGAGCTCCCCGGCGGCTTCGCCGTGCGCTACGAGCCGGCGAACCCGCCCCTGGAGGTCGGCGGCGACTGGTACGACGTCGTCCCGCTGGCGGGTGACCGGATCGGCATCGTCGTCGGCGACTGCGTCGGCCGCGGGCTCGCCGCGGCCGCGGTGATGGGCCAGCTGCGCAGCGCCTGCCGCGCGCTGCTGCTGGAGGCCAGCAGCCCGGCGCACACCCTCACCGCCCTCGACCGCTTCGCCGGGCGGTTGCCCGGTGCGCTGTGCACCACGGTCTTCTGCGGGATCCTCGACCCCGCCACCGGCACGCTCACCTACAGCAGCGCCGGGCACCTGCCGGCCACCCTGGTGCACCGCGACGGCACGGCGGAGCTGCTCGACGAGGGCGGCAGCGTCCCGCTGGCCGTGCAGATCGCGGCGCCGCGCCCGGAGTCGACGGCGGTCGTGCCGATCGGTTCGCTGCTGATGCTCTACACCGACGGGCTGGTGGAGCGCCGCCGCGAGTCGCTCGACGACGGCATCGACCGCGCCACCGCGGTCGCCCACGACACGCGGGACACCGAACTCGGGGACGTGGCCACCGCCCTGATGGAGCGGCTCCGCCCCGGCGACGGCTACGAGGACGACGTCGCGCTGCTGCTCTACCGCCGGTCGGTCCCCGCACTGGACTTCGCGTTCGAGGCGCACCCGGACCACCTCGCCTCGACCCGGCACTGGCTGCGCGCCTGGCTGGAGAACGCGGCCCTCGATCCGGATCTCGCCCAGGACGTGCTCGTCGCGGCGGGCGAGGCCTGCGCCAACGCCGTCGAGCACGCCTACGGCGACGGCTCCGGGGCCACCGCCCACCTGTCGGCCCGGCTCACCGGCGCGCACCTGGTCGTCACGGTGACCGACCAGGGCCGCTGGAAGCAGCCGCCGCCGGACAACCACGTGCTGCGCGGGCGCGGCGTGCCGATGATGGAGGCGCTGGCCGACGCGGTCGCCTTCCGGCGTGACGCGGCCGGGACCACCGTCACGCTGGAATGGAGGATCGGTTCGTGACGACGGCACTCACTCTCGTCAGCGGCCCGGGCGACGACGGGGACCGGGTCCTGTCCGTGACCGGTGAGATCGACATGAGCAACGCCGCGAAGTTCGGCGCGGCACTGGATCGCGAGCTGCTGGCGGGCACGGGCGTCACCGTGGACCTCACCGGGGTGACCTACCTCGACAGCGCCGGCGTCGCCGTGCTGTTCGACCGGGCCGGCGGGCACGACCTGCGGCTGGTCGCGCCGCGGCTGCTCGACCGGGTACTGCGCGTGTCCGGGCTCACCCAGGTAGCGAAGGTCATGATCCGCTGAACGGTTGACGGCCGGTTCACGGGGTAAGCAGGCGGCAGCGACGGTGCGTCGGGTGGGTTGTGCTGCCGTCCGTCGCGAGGTGACTCCGGCGCCCAACCCCCGACGTTCAGCAGTGAGCGCCGGGCCGGTGTCACCGCCCTCCCCGGCATCCCGGTGTTGCGGAACGAGCGTCGAACGCGAGTAAGGTTCTGCCGTTCCGTTGAAGCAGCAGCGGTTCGGCGCGAACCGCAGCCGTCCGGGACGGAGATGACGCCAGTGACAGGTGAGCCGATCTTGCCCGAGCACTTCGATGAACTGACCGCCGCGATGGCGGACCTCACGGGCGCTCTGGAAACCGAACCAGCCGAAGCGGAGATCCTCGACGCCGTCTGCGCCGAAGCCGTCCGGGCCATCCCCGGCGCCGACATGGCGAGCATCACGGCGATCCGCGACGGCGAGCCGACGACCGCGGCCGCCACGGACGAGCGCGCGATCGAGATCGACCGAGCGCAGTACGCGGCCGGCGCCGGCCCCTGCCTGGAGGCCGCGGAGACCGGCGAAATCGTCCGGGTGCCGCTGGCCACGGCGGGAGCGGCGTGGCCCGAGTTCACCGCGCGGGCCGTGGACCTCGGCGTCGGCAGCTACCTGGCCGCCCCGCTGCGCGTCGACGAGCACCTGTCCGGGGCGCTCAACCTCTTCGGCTACGGCGACCACGGTTTCGCGGAAACCGACTCGCGGCTGCTGCAGCTGTACACCACGGTCGTCTCGTTCGGGCTCCGCACGACGCGGCGCTACCACCGGGCCCGGCAGCGAGCCGTCGAACTCGAGGCGGCGATGCGCTCGCGGGCGGTGATCGAACAGGCCAAGGGCATCCTGATGGCGGTGCACCGGATCAGCGCGGACGACGCCATGAAGCGGCTGGTCACGGAGTCGCAGCGGACCAACGTGAAGCTGCGGGACATCGCGACCCGGTTCGTCGAAGAGCTGTCCTCGGCCGAGCCGCGCTGAAGCTCAGGCGGTGTGCCGGGCCGGGAACGGCCAGGTCAGCGTGATCACCGTGCCGCGGTCGGTCGAGCGGAGGTCCAGCCCGTCCACCAAGGCCTGGATCAGGCGCAGCCCGCGGCCGCCGTCGGCGCGCTCGGCCAGCGTCGCCCAGCGGCCCTGGTCGGCGACCGTGACGATCAGCACGTCCTGGTCGATTCTCGCGCGGACGTCGATCAGGCCGGGGCGCCCGTGGTAGGCGTGGTCGAGCACGTTGGCCATCGCTTCCCAGCAGGCCAGCACGACGTCGTCGGCCTGCCGCCCGACCTCGTCGCCGGCGCGCCGCCGCAGCCACGACACCAGGTGCCGGCGCAGGCTCGGCAGCGTCCGTGGCGAAATCGTGCCGCGGTACCGCCATCCGTCCGATCCCAGCTCTTCCACGTTCACCTCCTCGGGGGACATCTGGTTTGCTACCCACGGGTTCGGATTCTCAATCACCGGTAAAGCCCTCCAGGCACCGTTCGGCCCTGGTGCGCCCCGGGCGGCCGTGATCGGATGGGCGGATGATTCGGTCGACGTCGTCCGTGGTGCTGTGCGCGGTGCTCGCCGCGACCCTCCTGCCCGCTCCCGGGGTGAGCGCGGCGCCGGCGCCGGGACCGGGCGCCGTCTCGCACTTCGGCCTGGCCCGCAAGGACTGCCTCGGCACCGCGCGGAACACCACGAGCAAGGCGTGGTTCACCGTGGCGGGCGGCGTGCTCTCCGACGTCTACGCGCCGGTGATCGACAACACGAACGTCGAGACGCTGCAGTTCGCCGTCACCGACGGGCGCAGCTTCACCGACCTGCAGGCCCGCGACATGACCTACACGGTCCGCACGAGCGCGGGCGGGATGGCCTGCGAGGTGACGTCGACCCCGCGCAGCGGTCGCTACCGCCTGATCACCGAGTACCTGGCCGACCCGGCCCGGACCGGCGTGCTGATCCGGACGCGGCTGGAGCCGCTGCGGGACTCCGGCCGGGACCTGAAGGTCTACGTGCGGTTCGACGCGAGCATCAACGGCAACGGCGGTGGCGGCCCGGCCAACGGCGGCGGGGACACCGCCACCGTCGACGCGGCGACGTCCGCGCTGGTCAGCGCCGATCCGAACACCGTGTCCAGCGCGCCGGCCCGCGACTACGGCACCCCGCTGGCCGCGGCGCTGCGCGCCGACCGCCGGTTCCTGGCCACCGGCAGCGGGTTCGCCGGCACGCCGGGCGACGGGCTCGCCCAGCTGGACCGCGACCACCGGCTCACCGACACGACACCGACCGCGGCGAACGGCAACGTCGTCCAGACCGCGCAGCTGGACCTGCAGCCGCGCCGCCCGGCCGTGCTGGCGCTCGGCTTCGGCGCGGACGCCCGCGCCGCGGTCGCCACGGCCGGCGCGAGCCTGCGCACGCCGTTCGAGGCGAGCTACCGCCAGTACGAACGCGAGTGGCGTGCCTACGACAACGGGCTGATCCCGTTGCGGGGCAAGGCCCCGGAAGACTCCACCGCCTATTACCAGTCGGTCAACGTGCTCAAGGCCAGCGAGGACAAGACGTTCCCGGGTGCGGTCGTCGCGTCCCTCGGCAGCCCGTGGGGCCAGGCGGTGTCCGCCGGCGACGCGCCCGGCGGCAAGCCCGTCTACTTCGGCTCCTACCGCGAGATCTTCGCCCGCGACCTCTACGAAAGCTTCTCCGGCCTCTTGGCGGCCGGCGATCGCGAGACAGCTCGGGCGAGCGTCCGGTGGCTGTTCACCCGCCAGCAGCAGCCGGACGGCCGGTTCCCGCGCAACTCGATGCTCAACGGCAAGAAGGCGCCCGACTCCGGCGGTGACCAGCTCGACGAGAGCGCGTACCCGATCCTGATGGCGTTGCAGGCCGGGCTGGACCGCGACCGCGACCTCTACACCGGCCACATCCGCGCCGCCGCGGACTTCGTCGTCGCGCACGGGCCGGCGTTCGGCTCGGAACGCTGGGAAGAGCAGGGCGGCTACTCCCCTTCGACGATCGCCGCGGAGATCGCCGGGCTCGTCGCCGCGGGCGTGATCGCCGAGCGCAACGGCGACAGCGCCCGCGCGAACGTCTACCGCGCCACCGCCGACCACTTCCAGCGCAGCATCAAGGGCTGGACGGTGACCTCCACCGGACCGTACGGCGGCCGGTACTTCCTGCGGCTGACCAAGAACGGCGACCCGAACTCGGAGTGGATCTACAACCTGGGCAACGGCTCGGTCGACGCCGACCAGCGCGCGGTCGTCGACGCCGGGTTCCTCGAGCTGACCCGCCTCGGCGTGCTGCCCGCGGACGACCCGGACGTCGCCGCGTCGCTCGGCGTCGTCGACCGCGTGATCAAGCGGGACACCCCGGCCGGGCCGGGCTGGTACCGCTACGGGACGTCGGCGCCGGGCAGCGAGGACGGCTACGGCGACTGCTACGAGCCCGACCCGACGAACTGCGGCCCGACGGGCGCGCCTTGGCCGTCGGCGAACACCGGGTCCGGGCACCTGTGGCCGGTGCTGGCCGGTGAACGCGGCGAGCAGGCCGTGCAGACCGGCGACCGGGCAGGCGCGGCGGCGCTGCTGCGCGCGATGCGGGCCCAGACGAACGGGACCGGCCTGATCCCCGAGCAGATCTGGGAGAACCCGGCGCTGCCCGCGTCGCCTTACGGGTCGGACCCGCGGACGGCGTCGATCGGCTTCACGCCGGGGCAGTCCGTCGGCTCGGTGGCGCCGCTGAGCTGGGCGCAGTCGCAGTCGGTGCGGCTGGCCAGGGCCGTGGAGGACGGACGGCTGCCCGAGCAGCCCGCCGAGGTCCGCGCGCGCTACCGCGCCGCGCCGCCTGCTTTGGCCGTCACGCTGGACGCACCCGCGTCGGTGTCCACCGCGACCGCGCAGGTCAGCGGCACCGCGCCCGCGGGCAGCCGGGTCGACCTCGCCGTTTCGGCCACCGACGCCGGGACGACGTCCGTGCTGTCGACCCGGGCTTCGGCGGCGGGGACGTTCACCGCATCCGTGCCGACCCCGCTGGGCGCGAACGTCGTCACCGCGACGGCCACGGGCGCGGGAACGGGGTACGCGCAGAAGACGATCAGCTCGGACTTCGTCACCGGCACGGTCCTGCTGGACACCACCGATCCGGACGGCGACGACAACGGCCCGGGCACCTACACGTACCCGACCGCGGGCGACTTCCACGCGGGCGCGTTCGACCTGCAGCGGTTCCAGGTCATCGATTCGGGCACCAACCTGGTGTTCCGGGCCCAGCTCCGCGACCTGTCGCCGACGTTCGGCTCGCCGCTGGGGGCCCAGCTGCTGACGATCTACGGCCACGACCCGGCCGCGACGGCGACGTCGACCGCGGCACCGTTCCCGAGCCGGGCGTACACGATCGCGGCGCAGGACGCGTGGAGCCGGCGCATCGAGGTCCAGGGCTTCGCCGAGCCGGTACTCGTAGATGCTTCGGGCGCCTCGCCGGCAACGCCGTCCGTGCAGGCCTCACAGGCCACGCGGTACATCACGGTCAGCGTGGCGAAGGCGGCCTTCGGCACGCCGGGCCCCGGGTGGACGTTCGCCGTGGTGCTGACCGGCCAGGACGGCAACTCCCCCGACCAGGCCCGGCCGTTCACGCCGACGGCGGGCCAGTACACGTTCGGCCTCTGCGCACCCGGCGGGACGGCGCCGATCTGCGCGGCGGACCCGGCGACCGCCCCGAAGGCGTTCGACGTGCTGACGCCGTCCGGAGTGGACCAGAAGCTCGAGCTGGACCCGACCCGCGGTCCGGTCGCGGTGCGTGGCGTGCCGGTGGGCTGATCTGGCAGGGTCGAGCCATGATCGACGAGTTCGCGAAGGAATACCTGCACAGCGACCTGCGCGAAATCCGCGAAGAAATGGTGGGGAAGCTCGACGGCCTGAGCGAGTACGACATCCGCCGTCCCCTGACGACGACCGGCACCAACCTCCTCGGCCTGGTCAAGCACCTGGCCCTGTGGGAGGCCCGGTACCTGGGCGAGGTCTTCGGCCGCCCGTTCCCCGAACCCCTGCCCCGCTGGGACGACCGGTCGGTGCGTGGCCAGGACATGTGGGCGACCGAAACCGAGACACGCGCGGAAATCGTCGACCGCTACCGGCGGGTCTGGGCCCACGCCGACGCGACGATCACCGAGCTGGCCATCGACGCACCGGGCCACGTCCCCTGGTGGCCCCGCCCGGACGTGCTGCTCTTCAACGTCCTGGTCCACCGCCTCACGGAGACGAACAGACACGCAGGCCACGCGGACGTCCTGCGGGAGCAACTCGACGGCTCGCTCGCCGGCGACAGCCACCACGACCCGGAATTCTGGACGGCCCGCCGCACCGAGGTCGAACGGGCAGCCAAAGCCGCCGGCTGACCGTCGCCCGCTCCGGGTGTTCGGGGGCAACATCGAGGAGACGGCCAGGCAGACCTGCGGCTACCAGAAGATGAATGTCCGGTATGCGCTAACCTGGCCGATCATGGTATCCGGCCGGGTGCGCCGGTGCGTCGAGGAGCGAATTCGTGCAACCGAACCTGGGGCCAGGTGAAGACTTCCAGCTGCTGCTCGAGCGGCAGGTCCGGGAGATGCAGTCGAAGGCCGCGGCACTGAACGAGGCCATTTCCTCGGCCGGGGCGACGGTCCGCACCCGCGACGGTTCGGTCACCGTGACGCTCGCCCCGAACGGCGCGCTCACCAACCTCGAGCTCGGGCACCGGGCGTGCGAGCTGGGCCCGGCGCGGCTGACCGCGGCGATCATGGGCGCGGTGCGCGACGCGCAGCGCCAGACCGCCCGCGCCGTCGCGGACTCCTTCGCCACCATCAACGGCGACGGCGAATCGACCGAAATGGTCCGGTCCTTCCTGCCGCCGGACCCGCCGCCGGACGGGAACTTCGCGGACCCCGAAGGCGCCGAGCCCACCCCGCCGCCGCCCGCTCCGCCCGCTCGGCCCGCGCCCCCGGCGCCGCCGTCCGCGCCGCGGCGCCGTCCCGCGGCCGACGACCGCCCCGACGACGAATCGAACCCCTGGTGACCGGCGGCGGGTTCCGCGTCTCTTCGGAGCCGCTGGCGGAGTTCGGCAGGCACCTCGACGAGCTGCAGAAGAACCTGCAGAGCACCTCGGACCTCGTCGGCGGCATGGTCTGCGACCCGGGCATGTTCGGCATCAACCCGGCGTGCCAGCTGATGGCCGCCGGCGCGAGCACCTGGACGGACAAGGCGCACCACCAGTTCGGGGACTACGCCAAGACCGTCGGCGAGTTCGCCGACAAGGTCAACGAGGCGGCCAAGCGCTACCAGTCGGGTGAAGAAGACGCCGTGAACTCGATCGTGAGGTTCGGATAGTGGCCGACGACTACCGGAGCAAGGACGTCAGCCTCCACGGTTCGGAACTGTTCAACAGCGACAACGCCTCGGCCGGCGCCGGTTTCTTCGAGGCGGCGGTCGGTCTGGACAAGGCCGTCAAGGAGCACGACAAGGTCGCGATCGGCATCGGCTCGGCGGGCATGGCGCTGGAGACCATCGGTCTCGTGCTGGACCCGATCGGCAGCCTGCTGACGGCCGGGATCGGCTGGCTCATCGAGCACATCACCATCCTGCGGTGGCCGCTGGACATCCTGATGGGCGACCCGATCGGCATCGCGGCGGCGAGCGAAGCGCTCACGGCGGAGAAGAAGAAGCTGGAGCAGTGGTCGACCGGCCACCAGCAGGCGCTCGACAAGCTGATGAACGAGTGGAGCGGCCAGGCCGCGGACCAGTTCAAGCGGGACATGGACGCGGTCACCGCCCAGCTGGCCTCCCTCGGCGGCTACCTCGACGAGGCCGGCAAGAACATGAAGATCGCCGGCGGCATCGTCGGCGCGTTCCGCGGCATCCTCCGCGACCTGATCGCGATGCTCCTGGCGACGATCGTCAAGGGTGCCCTGATCGCGGCGGCACTGGCCCCGGTGACGTTCGGCGCGTCGATCGCGATCTTCATCGGCACGACGATCGGCACGGTGGCGACGGCGCTGGGCAAGATCGGCGCCAAGCTGGCCCAGCTGGCCAAGAAGCTGGGCGAGCTGCTGCAGGCGCTGACGAAGCTGGGCAAGGCGGGCGACGACCTGGCGGCGGCCAAGCCCCCGACGAGCAGCCTCACCCCGACGCCCACCCCGAAGCCGGACGCAACACCGGCACCGAAGCCGGACCCGACGCCGAAGCCGGACACCACGCCGGAACCCAAGCCTTCCTCGGCGACCCCGGAGCCGAAGCCCGAGCCCAAGCCGGACACCACACCCGAGCCCAAGCCTTCCTCGGCAACCCCCGAGCCCAAGCCCGAGCCTGCACCTTCGTCTTCCTCGGCGACTCCGGAACCCAAGCCCGACACCACGCCATCGTCGGCGACCCCCGAACCCAAGCCCGAGCCCAAGCCGGACACCACACCCGAGCCCAAGCCCGAGCCGAAGCCGGAACCCGCACCCTCGTCCTCCTCGGCCACCCCGGAACCGAAACCCGAGCCCAAGCCGGACACCACCCCCGAGCCCAAGCCCGAACCGAAGCCTTCATCGGCGACCCCAGAGCCGAAGCCCGAGCCCAAGCCCGACACCACGCCGGAACCGAAGCCGGACAGCACCCCGGAACCCAAGCCGGAGCCCGCGCCCTCCTCGGCCACGCCGGAACCGAAGCCGGACACCACGCCCGAGCCGAAGCCGGACACCACTCCGGCCCCCACCCCGGATCCCAAGCCGCACAAGCCGTTCACCGACCAGATGACCGATGTCATCAAGACCAAGCTGTCCCAAATGGACGGTGTGACGCCCGAGATCATGCAGAAGTTCGACAAGATCAGCAACTTCTCCGTGCACGAGCTCGGCAAGCTGTTCGGCAAGGAGGGCGCCGAACGGTTCGAGTCGGCCATCAAGGTCATGACCGACCCGTGGTTCGGCAAGTCGGGCCTGGCCGGCAAGACCGTCGTCGACATGATCAAGGGTGTGCCCGCCAGCATCGGCAACGTCACCGGCGGGAACGACGACGAGAGCTAGCCGAGCGGGTCCAGCCCGGTCAGCGCCGTGCTTTCCGCCCACAGCCGCGCGGCGGCCGCGTCGTCGGTGAGGTTGGCCCACCGGCGTTCGAGCCGCGGCTTGCCGCGCAGGCCGAACACGCGCGGGCCCCACAGCTGACCGCTCTCGACGTCCGCGCCGAGCACCGCGCGCACCGCGGGGCGCGCCCCGGCGTCCTTGCCGTGCAGCACGATCCGGGCCGGGAGGGCCGTCAGCCACGCTCCGGTCGTGCGGGTGTGCACCGGCGGCCGTGACGGCGTCAGCGAATCGAGCGCCCCGCCGGGGTGGGCGAGGACGCTGCGCCGCGCGGAGCCCGCCGCCCGCAGGCGCCGGTCGAGCTCGACCGCGAACAGCATCTGGGCGAGCTTCGACCGCTCGTAAGCCCGCTTCGGCCGGTAGTCACGCTCGCTCTGGAGATCGGCGAAGTCTAGGCGAGCCGACTTCGCCGCGAAGCTGCCCGTGGTGACGATCCGCGCGGACGGCGACAGCACCGGCATCAGCCGCGCGACCAGCGCGAAGTGGCCGAGGTGGTTGGTGCCGAACATCAGCTCGTTCCCGTCCGCGGTCTCGCGCCGCGGCGGCTCGTCGAGCGCGACCCCCGCGTTGCAGATGACGGCGTCCAGCTCGCCGACGTCCGGCGCGAGCGAGCCGAGGTCCGCGAGGTCCAGCCGGATGTGGCCCACCTTCGCCCCGGAAACGCGCGAGCGGATCGACTCGGTCGCGGCCTGGGCCTTGCCCGGGTCGCGGCTGCCGATCACCACCGCCGCGCCCGCCGAAGCCAGCTGCTCGGCGGCGAAATAGCCGATCCCCGCGTTGCCCCCGGTCACCAGTACCCGCATCGAAGCCCCCTCGTGCCCACCTGTCCTTCGTGGACAACGCTACCGACGGCTCGGCGGTGCCGAAGGCCGGGGATTCCGGGGGTTCAGAGCCGGCTGAGGCCGTGCAGGATGCGCTTCATCAGGTCCATGCTCGGCCGGTTGCCGTTGCCCTTCTTCGCGGTGTGCACGGCGACGAGCCCGCGGTCGGCGAGGTCGGAGAGCAGGACCCGGGCCACCCCGAGCGGCAGCCGGCGCCGCGCGGCCACCTCGGCCACGGACTGCGAGGTGCGGCACAGCACGCAGATTTCCGACTCTTCCGGGGTGCTCCCGCGCGTCATGGCCCGCCCGCGGGCGGTGGTCGAGACCAGCGTCTCGACGGGCAGATCGCGCGTCGGGCGCGTCCGGCCGTGGGTCCGGAAGTACGGACGGACGAGACCAGCCGCCCCTCCCTCGTCGAGCGCGGTCCCCCAGTGCACAGCCAGCTCCTCACGGCGATTAATCCTTGTCGGCGATTATTCGACACCGTGATCGACTCCTTCGCAATCGACCGAACAGGCTAACGGACGGTAAAATGCAGGTCAGGGTGGCGCCGTTGAACGACACCACCCCGAGGGAGGAAGGTCATCGAGCGGGATTATCAGCGATCTGACAACTCGGCCGGCTTCCGCGCCTTGCGGGCACGGGCCCGCAGCCGGCGCAGCCACGCCCGCGCGGCGGCGAACTCGTGCTGGACCTCGGCGATGCGGGCGCGGAGGTAGTCGTCGGAAATCATTCGTGGCTCCCCTCGTCGTGACGTGCCGTCACGGTGCGCGGGGGCCGTTGGGAAAATCTTGCCCAGACCTTGCCCGGACGCCGCGGATCCGCTACGCCTGAGGCAAGGGGGCAGGCTGTGGTGGAACTGCGGGTGCTGGGTGCCGTCGAGGTCGCCGCCGGTGGCACCCGGCTCGATATCGGGCACGCGCGGCAGCGTGACGTGCTGGCGGTGCTGCTCCTCGACGTCGGCCGGACGGTCCCGGTCGACCGGCTCGTCGACCGCGTGTGGGGCGAGCGGGCACCCCGGCGGCCGAGGAACTCGCTGTACGCGTACGTCTCGCGGCTGAAGACGGTGCTGGGTGCGCTGGACGGCGTGACGATCGAACGCGAACGGGACGGCTACGTCCTCCGGGCCGATCCGCTGCTGGTGGACGTCCACCGGTTCGAAAGCCTCCTGCGGCAGGCGAAGGAGACCGAAGACGACCACGCCGCGCTCGCGCTGTACGACGAAGCACTGGCGCTCTGGCGCGGCACCCCGCTCGGCGAGCTGGATTCGCCGTGGGCGGACGGCGTCCGCGGCGAGCTGGAGCGCAAGCGCGAGACGGCCGTGCTCGACCGCGACGACCTGCGGCTGCGCACCGGCGCCCACGCCGACGTCCTGGCCCAGCCCGCCCCGGACGTCGGCGAACGGGCGGCCGCCCAGCGGATCGAGGCGCTGTTCCTGGACGGACGCCCGGCCGACGCGCTGCGGGAGTACGAAGAGGTGCGGGCACGGCTGGCGGACGAGCTCGGCGCCGACCCGGGCCCCCGGCTGCGCGGCCTGCACGAGCGGATCCTGACCGGCGGCGGCGCGGAGCCGCGGCAGCTGCCGGCCGCGACGTCGTCGTTCTGCGGACGCGCCGCCGAACGGGCGGCGCTCGACCGGATGCTGGGCCCGGACGGCGCGGTCGCGGTGATCTCCGGCGCGGGCGGTCTGGGGAAGACGTGGCTGGCGGTGCGCTGGGCGACCGACCACGCGAGCCGCTTCCCCGACGGTCAGCTGTACGCCGACCTGCGCGGCTTCGACCCGGCCCACGAACCGGTGCCCGCCGAGCGCGTGGTCCGCGGGTTCCTCGGCGCGCTCGGCGTCGCGGCGGCGTCGATCCCGCCGGACCCGGACGGGCAGGCGGCGCTGTACCGCAGCCTCACGGCCCGGCGACGGCTGCTCGTGGTGCTCGACAACGCGCGCGACACCCGGCACGTGACGCCGCTGCTGCCCGGCGGATCGTCGTGTTCGGTCCTCGTCACCAGCCGCCACGAGCTCGGCGGCCTGCTCACGACGCACGGCGCGAGCGCGCTGCCGCTGTGCACCCTCGACGAAGGCCAGGCGCGGGAGCTGCTCGCGCACAAGCTGGGCGCGGCCCGGCTGGCCGCAGAACCCGAAGCGACGCAGGAAATCCTGGACCGGTGCGGCGGACTGGCACTGGCGCTGGCGATCGCCGCCGCCCGCGTGGCGGCCCAGCCGGACCGGCGGCTGTCCGCGCTGGCCGCCGAACTGCGCGAAAGCCGGCTCGACGCCCTGGACACCGGGGAGCTGACCGCAAGCCTGCGCGCGGTGTTCGACGCGTCCTACCGCTCGCTCCCCGCCGGTGCCGCCGCCGCGTTCCGCCTGCTGGGGCTGGCGCCCACCGGCGACATCGGCCGCGCGGCGGCGACGGCGCTGCTGGGTGACGCCCGCGCCGTGCGCGTGCTGTGCGCGGCCAACCTCCTGGAGGAGCACCAGCCGGGCCGCTTCCGGATGCACGACCTGGTCAAGCTCTATGCGGCCGAGCTGGTGGCGGCGACCGACGGCGACGCCACCCGCCTGGCCGCGTCGACCAGGCTGTTCGACCACTACCTGTGCTGGGCGTCGGCGGCGATGGACCTGTTCTCGCCCCACGAGCCGTAACTGCGGCCGGAGGTGCCCGGGCCACGCCCGTCCTTCGCGACCGGCGAGGCGGCGCGGGCCTGGCTGGACACCGAGCGGGCGACGATGCTGGCGCTGGCCACGAGCGCGCCGAAGGCACTGGCGGGGCACGTGATCGGCCTGTCGTCGACGCTCTGGCGGTACCTGTACATCGCGGCGCACCACTACGAGGCACTCGCGCTCCACACGGCCGCGCTGGCGCTGACGGTCCCCGGCACGCGGGAGCGGGGGTTCGCCGACCACGCGGTCGGCATGACCCTGATCTTCCTCGGCCGGTTCGACGCGGCCGCGTCACACCTCGAGCAGGCCCTTTCCCTGGCCTTGGCGCAGCGGAACGACCTGCTGGAAAGCATGACGCGCAACAGCATCGCGACGATCGACGACATCCGCGGCCGGCGCCGGGAGGCCCGCGCGCAGTACGACCTGGCCCTCGCGGCGGCGCGCCGGACGGGCCACGCGCTGCTGGAGGGGATAGCGCTGTGCAACATGGGAGAGCACCACCGCTGGTGCGGCAACCACCGGAAGGCTGTGGAGTACCTGCGGCGCAGCGGCCGCATAGCCGACGACCTCGGCTCGGCGGGGCTGGGCGGCCCGGTGCTGGCGGCCTTGGGCAGTGCGTACGCGGGCCTGGGCCGCCCGGAGGAAGCCGACGAGCACTTCCGCCGGGCGTTGGACTTCGCCCGGAAGGGCGGGAACACGAACCTCGAAGTCACGGCCTTGAACGACTTCGCGGCGACCAAGTCGGGCGCCGAGGCGATCTCGTGGTACGAGAAGGCTTTGACGCTGGCACGGCGGACCGGTCACCTTCGGGAACGTGCTTTCGCGCAGCACGGGTTGGGGGTGGCCCACCGTGCTGTGGGAAACCACGCCGAGGCGACGTCTTGTTTGGAAGCGGCTTTGGTCGCGTACACGGAGCTGCGCGCGCCGGAGGCTCAGGAGGTGCGCGCTTTGCTTGGTTTGCGTGGGACAGCCGAAGGAGCCGCCGCGCAGGATTCCGAGACGGCCTGACGACGGCCTGGCGGGGCCAAAAAGCAGGTCAGAGGCGGATCGGCTTCTTGTTCATGAACTCTTCGATGCCCAGCGCCCCCAGCTCCCGTCCGATTCCCGACCGTTTGATGCCGCCGAACGGGAGGTCGGCCTCCGAGCCGCCGGACTTGTTCACGTACACCATTCCCGCCTCGATTTCCCTTGCCACCCGGGCCGCTCGGGCTCGGTCGGTTGCGAACACGCTTGCGCCCAGGCCGAATGGGGTGTCGTTCGCCAGTGCCACGGCCTCGGTTTCCGTCTCCGCGCGGAACAGCAGCGCCACCGGGCCGAAGATCTCCTCGTGGTACGCCGCCATTTCGGGTGTCACGTCCGTCAGGACCGTTGCCTCCACGTACGCCCCCGGGCCCGGGATGCGGTGGCCGCCCGCGCGCAGCGTTGCCCCTTCGCGGATTGCCGTCTCTATCTGGGCCGCCACCTCGACCGCCGCCGATGGCGAGGCCAACGGGGGCAGTGTTGTCGACGGGTCCGCCGGGTCGCCCGCGACGTAGTACTCCGTCACGCGCTTGGCGAAGCGGTCCACGAACTCCTCGTACAGCTCGCCCAGGACGATGATGCGCTTGGGTGCGTTGCACGACTGGCCGCAGTTGCGCATCCGGGCCGTCGCCGTGATCTTGACCGTTTCGTCCAGGTCGGCGGTGTCCAGCACGATCAGCGGGTCGGAGCCGCCCAGTTCGAGGACGCACTTCTTGAGGTTCCGGCCGGCTTCGGCCGCCACCGAGACGCCCGCCTGCTCGCTGCCCGTGAGGGACACGCCGGCCAGGCGCGGGTCCGCGAGCATCCACGGGACCTGGCGGCTCGACGCGAACACGTTCACGTAGGCGTCCTCGGGCACTCCGGCGTCCCGCAGCAGCGCCTCGATCGCGACCGCCGAACGCGGGCAGATCGACGCGTGCTTCAGCAGGATCGTGTTGCCCAGCACCAGGTTCGGCGCCACGAACCGGGCGACCTGGTAGCACGGGAAGTTCCACGGCATCACGCCCAGCAGCGCCCCGATCGGCTCCTTCGTCAGCACCGCCTCGCCGCCGCGGATCGGCAGCCGCTCGTCCGCCAGCAGGTCCGGGCCGCGCTCGCCGTAGTACCGGAAGATGTCGGCGACGACGCCCACTTCGCCGCGGCCTTCGTTGATCCGCTTGCCCATCTCCAGGGTCATGATCGCGGCCAGCTCGTCGGCGCGCTCGGCGAACAGCTCCGCCGCACGCAGCACGACCGCGGCGCGTTCGGCGACCGGCCGGGCCCGCCAGCCCGCGTACCCGCGGTGCACCCGGTCGATCGCCGCGCGGACCTCCTCGTCGGTCGCGTTCGGGATCTCGTCGACCAGCTCGCCCGTCGCCGGATTGGTGACTGTATACAAAGCGGCCTCCTTTGTCGGACTACTGGATACTGTATACACTATGTGAGCAGTGATCGACACCCGCGCGGCGGTACCCCTCAGCGCTTGATCGACTATCGTTCCCCCATGACGCTGGAACTCACCGGCGGACCCGATTTCGCCGCGCAGGCCCCGAAAACCACGCACTGGACCCGGCAGTACACCGCGGCCGCGGTCACCTTCGGCTGCCCGGCGCGCACGCCGGAACGCACGCCGCGGGTGTGGGGCGGGCGTGGTCTCGGTCTACCGGAGAGCGAGCTGGCGGGGTTCGCCGCGCAGCTGCGCCGCGTCATGAAGCACGAGGCTTACTGGATCGCTCGCGCCGCCTCCCCGGACCGGCACGCGGGTGACGCATCAGTCTGGTCCCCAGGCCGCTTCGACGACGAAGACGGCTTCGTGTACTTCGCCGGCCCTTGCAGCCACGGCGACCCGTGGCCCGGTTACCGGCCGGCGCGGGCGTTCACCATCGCGCTCCCCCGCATCCGCGGCCTCCGGATTCAGGTGGCGGCGTACCTGGCCGGGTGAAATGGCGGAACCGGGCCCCCGATGCGGCCACCACCTCGCGGCGGCGATCAGCGGTATACGGTCGACAGCTCAGCTGCATAGGAGCCCTACCACGGCCGGGACTGCATACAATCGCTCGCTGCCTGACTGCCGCCCGTATACAGTCGACCACCGAATGCTCAGGAGCCATCACCGTGACCGTGGACGGTATGCAATCGCCCGCCACCTGACCGCCGTCCGTGCCGGAGCCGTCGCCGCCGTGGTCAGCGGTATACCGTCGACCACCCATGCCCTCCTCACCGGCCGCGACCTCCTCGCCGCCACCAAAGCAGCCGGCACCCTGCTCCCAGGCCGACGCAACCGCCCCGGCGTCACCGCCGGGCTGATCGCGCACATCGCCGTCTCCGCCGCCTGGACCACCGTCCTCGCCGCAGCAACACGCCGCCACCGGCTCGGAGCCGGTGGCGGCGCGGTCGCAGGATTGGCCATCGCGGCGCTGGACCTCGGGATCGCGGCCCGCGCGTACCCCGCCGTACAGGCGTTGCCGCGCGGACCGCAGATCCTGGATCACCTGGTGTTCGGCGCCGTCGCCGGCGCGCTGCTCGATCGGCCGCTAACGGACCGTCAGGGCACGACCTCGACGACGTCACCCGGGTGCAGCGAGTTGTAGAACGTCACCGCGGCTTCGTGCGAAAGGTGCACGCATCCGTGGGACTTCACCTTCAAACTGCCCTGGTGGAACGCCACCCCGGTCGTGGTGAAGAACACCGAGTACGGCATCGGCCCGTTGTACTGCTTGCTGTAGTGGTCGATGTCCTTGTACTGCACGTGGAACTTCCCCACCGGGGTCGGGTACTTCGCCAGCCCCACGGTGATCGGGACGCCGCCGTAGGTGACGTTCCCGGCGCCGTCGGTCAGCCACGCGGTATTCGAACCGCGCTGGACGCAGGCCTTCGCTTCGGCACTGCACGGCGTCGACGCCGCTTCGGCCGTTCCCGCGAACGCCATGGTCCCCGCCATCGCGGCGACCCCGCCCAGAAGTGCGATCATCCTCCGGTTCATCGTGTGCCTCCCGTTGTCGTTCGGCTACTCGAAGAGAGTGCCCACCAGGAGGATCTTCGAATCCGGCGAAGCGAAATCAGTTGCCCGGCTGCGAAAGCCCGAGGAATTCGGCCTGCTCGCGGTCGTACCGGCGGGTCAAGCCGTTGCCGTAGCGGTCCCACCAGTTCTGCGTGTGCCCGCCCTGGGTGGTCGTCGTCCCGCCGTAGATCCGGCGGTCGTATTCGACCCGCGCGTCGCGGAACTCCTGCTGGAACTGCTCCGGTGTGAGCCCCTGGACGTGCTGGACGGCCGCGTCGCTCAGCGTCCGCGAACTGCGCACGATGTCCTCGCCCGCCATGTGGTTGAGGATCGCGCGCACCCCGCCGGCGCCGCGCATGTGCGCACCGGACATGATCGCGGCCTGCGTGCCGGGGTCGGTGAAGTTGAGCGCGCCCGCCGTGCGCGCGTTCGCGGTCATCAGGTCGGCGACGACCGCGCGCTCTTCGGCGCTGCCGATCCCGTACTGCTCGCGCGCGGCGATGATCCGGTCGTAGCCGTTGTGCATGTTCTGCCGGAAGCCGTAGGCCTCGGGCACGCCGCCCTGCTCGCCCGTCGCGCCTTCGGAGCGCATGATCGAGTCGACGACGCGGGGGTCCAGCTGCTGCGGCGCGGCGGCCGCGGCGGCGCCACCGCCACCCTGCCCGTGCCCACCGCCGTACGCCTGGGCGACGTCGGAGTCGGCGGCGCGGTAGCCGTCCGCGGCCGTCTGGACGTTCTGATTCACGTTGGTCAGCAGGTGCAGCAGCTTCTGCAGGGCACTGCCCAGCGTCGAGTGCAGCGCCGAGTTCGCGGCCGCGACGCCGCTGCCGATCCCGGCGAACGACAACGCGTCCAGCACCAGGCCTTCCAGGTCGCGGGTGACCGACAGGAAGGACGCCCCGACGTCTTCGACCGCCCTGACGACGGTCCCCATCTCCGCCGTTTCGGCGCGGTAGGCCCCGGCACTCATGCTCTGCTCCCTCCGGACACCGGCTGTGCGCGTCGAGAATTCCCCACCGCGCCGGCCCGGTCCACGGCCGAATTACCCACTGGTTGCGGCAGGACTGCCCACACCGGCGCTAAAGTCGGGAGATGAGCGAACCCGACGGCGACCCGAACGTGGTCGAGGGCGAAATCGTCGACGACACCCCCACCGCGGCGCTGGCGATCCCGTCGCCGCCGCTGCCGGACCCCGACTACAGCGAGAGCGGGGTGCCCAGCTTCGACTACGTCCGCGACAAGATCGAGAGCCGGTACACCACGTCGCTCGGCTCGGTCGACGTGGCCGGTCTCGGCACCGAGAACACCGCCGAGACCCTCGACAAGCAGATCGCCGACCGCGACCAGGCCGCCAAGGACAGGCTCGCCGAGATCCGCCGCTCGATGCGCCAGGAGTGACTCCGCGCGGGCGACCGGCCGGCCCGGGTGACGCTCAGCGGGGCAGCCAGCGCACCTCGGCCGGCTGGTACCGGGCGATCGCGAGCAGCCGGTGCGGGAACACCGGCACCCGGCCGGCCAGCCCGGTGAGCCGCACCACTCGCTCGACGTCGCTGACGGGCGGCACGATCAGGCAGCCCGCGATCCCGCGCGTCCGGCACAGCTCGAACGCCCTCAGCAGGCCGCGGACCCCGCGGGCCGAAAGGAACTCCAGCTTGCCTAGGTCGAGCACCAGCAGGTGCGGCCCCGGCAGCTCGCAGACGGCGGCTTCGAGCACCGACGTCCACTGCAGCACCGCGTCGATGTCGAGTTCGCCTCGCAGCTCGACGACCAGTACGCCGCTGGCCTGTTCCGAGACGGTGTCGTCACGCATGAGCGCCTCCGGGGGAAGGGTCCCCGTCCCACCCCCATGGTCGCACGGACGTCAGGCTTCCGTAATACCCGCGTGGAATCATCAGGGGGCCGGGGCAGTTGTAACGGGCAGTAGCACCGCACGAGAAGAAGGAGTGACGCCGTGACCACGTCAACCGAAAGGGCCGTCCTGGCCGGCGGCTGCTTCTGGGGCATGCAGGAGCTGTTCCGCCGTCAGCCCGGGGTGATCTCGACCCGGGTCGGTTACAGCGGCGGCGACGTCCCCAACGCCACGTACCGCAACCACGGCACCCACGCCGAGGCCATCGAGGTGATCTACGACCCCTCTCGGACCACGTTCCGTGACCTGCTCGAGTTCTTCTTCCAGGTGCACGACCCGACGACGAAGAACCGCCAGGGCAACGACATCGGCCTGAGCTACCGCTCGGCGATCTTCTTCGAGAACGACGAGCAGAAGCGGGTCGCCGAGGACACGATCGCCGACGTCGACGCGTCGGGGCTGTGGCCGGGCAAGGTCGTCACCGAGGTCAGCCCGGTGGGTGACTTCTGGGAGGCGGAGCCGGAGCACCAGGACTACCTACAGCGCATCCCGAACGGGTACACGTGCCACTTCGTGCGCCCGGGATGGAAGCTCCCGAAGCGCGAGAAGACCGCCTGACACAGCACCACCGAAGGGCCCCTTCGCCGATCCGGCGAAGGGGCCCTTCGTCGTTCCGGAGGCAGCCGAGATCCGCCGAACGGCGGTGATCCACATCAAGTCCACAATGGACGGTCGACACCGGGAATCCCAATAGTGTCAAATGTCCTTTTTGGGATGTATTGCGACTTGCCGATAAGACCGTACGTTAGTCGCTTGTTCACGGGGCTTTCACACCGGATGCTGATTTCCGCTAAGCCGCACCATTTTTCCCCGTCGTCCCCGTTCTCGGCCCGGCTCGACCCCGGGCCGGTTCGCCCTGCCCGGAGGAGATCCCCCGATGCACCTGAGACGTCCATTCGTCTTGGCCGCGAGCGGCGCGCTGATCGCCGCGGTGTGCACGACCACCACGGCCCAGGCCCAGCCCGCCACCCCGAACGCCGTCCCGGACGCCCAGACCCTGGCCGTGTCGGCGGCGGCCGGGCTCGTGGCGAGCAGGCCCGCCGCGCTGCACGCGAGCGCGGACGACGTTTTCCTGGCTCAGAAGGCAATTTCCTCGACCAACGGCCTCAAGTACATCCCCTACGAGCGCAGCTACAAGGGCATGGCCGTGGTGGGCGGCGACTTCGTGGTCGCCACCGACTCGACGGGCCAGGTGCTCGGCACCTCGGTCGCGCAGGACCAGACGATCAACCTCGCCACCACCACGGCGAAGGTTTCGCAGGCCGCCGCGGAGGCGACCGCGCGGCAGCAGCTGACCGCGGTGGACAGCATCAGCCCCGCCCAGCAGGTCGTCTACGCGCTCGGCACGCCGACGCTGGCCTGGAAGAGCACCGTCGTCGGCCGGGACGCCGAGGGCCCGAGCCGGCTCGACGTCATCGTCGACGCCGCCACCGGGAAGGTGCTCAAGACCCAGGAGCACGTCCTCAACGGCGACGGCACCAGCGCGTGGAACGGCCCGAACCCGGTGCACCTCGACACCACGCACTCGGGCAGCACGTACTCGCTGAAGGACCCGACGATCACCAACACGTCCTGCCAGGACGCGGCGAACAACACCACGTTCTCCGGCCCGGACGACCTCTGGGGCAACGGCACCGCCAGCAACCGCGAAACCGGTTGCGTCGACGCGCTGTTCGCCGCCCAGACCGAGAACAAGATGCTCTCGCAGTGGCTGGGCCGCAACAGCTTCGACGGCAACGGCGGCGGCTGGCCGATCCGCGTCGGCCTGAACGACCAGAACGCCTACTACGACGGCACCCAGGTCCAGATCGGCAAGAACACCGCCGGCGGCTGGATCGGCTCGATCGACGTCGTCGCGCACGAGCACGGCCACGGCATCGACGACCACACCCCGGGTGGCATCTCGGGTGCGGGCACCCAGGAGTTCGTGGCGGACGTCTTCGGCGCCTCCACCGAGTGGTTCGCGAACGAGCCGTCGCCGTACGACGTGCCGGACTTCCTCGTCGGCGAGCAGGTCAACCTGGTCGGCTCCGGCCCGATCCGCAACATGTACAACCCGTCGGCGCTGGGCGACAAGAACTGCTACGACAGCAGCGTTCCCAACGGTGAGGTGCACGCGGCCGCCGGCCCCGGCAACCACTGGTTCTACCTGCTGGCCGAAGGCACCAACCCGACCAACGGCCAGCCGACCAGCACCACGTGCAACAGCTCCACGGTCACCGGTCTCGGCGTGCAGACCGCGCTGAAGATCTTCTACAACGCGATGCTGCTCAAGACCTCCAGCAGCTCGTACCTGAAGTACCGCACCTGGACGCTGACCGCGGCGAAGAACCTGTTCCCGGGCAGCTGCACCGAGTTCAACACCGTCAAGGCGGCGTGGGACGCGATCAGCGTGCCGGCCCAGTCGGCCGACCCGACCTGCTCGGCGACCGGCACGGTCACCGTTTCGAACCCGGGCAACCAGTCCACCGTGACCGGCGCTTCGGTGAACCTGCCGCTGTCGGCTTCGGGCGGCACCGCGCCGTACACCTGGTCGGCCACCGGCCTGCCGGCCGGCCTGTCGATCAGCTCGTCCACCGGCACCATCTCGGGCACCGCGACCACCGCGGGCACCTCGAACGTCACGGTGACGGCGACCGACAGCGCCAGCCACTCCGGCACGGCGTCGTTCTCCTGGACCGTCGGCACCACCGGCGGCTGCTCCGGCCAGAAGATCGCCAACGGCGGCTTCGAGTCGGGCGCGACGAGCTGGACCGGCACCACCGGCTCGATCGGCCAGTGGGGCTCGCAGGGTGAGGCCGCCCACGGCGGCACGTACTCGTCCTGGCTGGACGGCTACGGCAGCACGCACACCGAGTCGGTCGCGCAGTCGGTCAGCATCCCGGCGGGCTGCCACGCCAGCCTGACGTTCTACCTGCACATCGACACCGCGGAGACGACCACCTCCACCGCCTACGACAAGCTGACCGTGACCAACGGCAGCACGACGCTGGGCAGCTACTCCAACCTGAACAAGGCGTCCGGGTACGCGCTCAAGACCATCGACGTCTCGTCGGCGGCCGGCGGCACCCTCGCGCTGAAGTTCACCGGCACCGAAGACAGCTCGCTGCAGACCTCGTTCGTCATCGACGACGTGGCCGTGACCCTGAGCTGAAGCTGAACCACTGAAACACCGCCGCGGGGAGGCCGGGTGAACCGGCCTCCCCGCTTCGCGTTTTTCGGGAGCAGAATCGCCCCATGGACACCGAAGAACTGCGGGCGACCCAGGCGCCGCTGAAGGACAAGTACCGCGAGGCCCCGGAAAGCGCGCTCGTCACCTTGCACGCCGACGCCCAGCTCGACGGCCTCGGCATCTCCTGCAAGGTGGAGACCGGCCGGGCGGTCGTCGAAGCGGGGCTGCACCCGGCCACCGGCGGCGACGGCACCCTCGCCTGTTCGGGTGACATGCTGCTCGAAGCGCTCGTCGCGTGCGCCGGGGTGACGCTGCGCGCCGTGGCGACGTCGCTGGGCCTGACCGTCCGAGGCGGACGCGTCCGGGCCGAGGGCGACCTCGACTTCCGCGGCACGCTCGCCGTCGCGAAGGACGCGCCGGTGGGCTTCCGCGCCATCCGGCTCTCGTTCGACCTCGACTCCGATGCTTCCGAAGAGCAGCTCGCCACGCTGAAGAAGCTGACCGAGCGCTACTGCGTCGTCTTCCAGTCGCTGCGGACACCGCCGGAATTCGCCGTCACGCTTTCGGCGAACCAGGGATAAACCCGGAGGACAAACCGGGCAGCGTGGCCTAGCTTGTCGGGGTCACCTGAAGGGGGAGCCGCCATGCCACAGCCGGAACCGGACCCAGCCGTCCGGGTACGCGGGCTCGTCAAGACCTACGGTTCGACGCGCGCGCTCGACGGCGTCGACCTCGACATCCCGGCCGGCCAGGTGCTCGGCCTGCTCGGGCCGAACGGCGCCGGGAAGACCACCACCGTGCGCATCCTGACCACGTTGCTGCGCCCGGACTCCGGGTCGGCGCACGTGGCCGGGCACGACGTCCTGGCCGAGCCCGACGCGGTGCGGCAGCGGATCGGGCTCTCCGGCCAGTACGCGGCGGTCGACGAGAACCTCACCGGGTTCGAGAACCTGTACATGGTCGGGCGGCTCTACGGCCGCAAGAAGGCCGCGGCGCGCTCCCGCGCCCGGGAGCTGCTCACCCGGTTCCGGCTGGAGGAGGCCGCCGACCGGCCGGCCAAGGGCTATTCCGGGGGCATGCGCCGCCGGCTGGACCTGGCCGGCGCGCTGGTCGCCGAGCCGGCCGTCGTCGTGCTGGACGAGCCCACCACCGGCCTCGACCCGGGCGGGCGGCTCGACACCTGGGAGGTGATCAAGGAGCTGGTGGCCGACGGCACGACGGTGCTGCTGACCACGCAGTACCTCGAAGAGGCCGACCAGCTCGCCGACTCGATCGTGGTGATCGACCACGGCCGGGTGATCGCGCGCGGCACGGCGGACGAGCTCAAGGCCCAGATCGGCGGCGAGCGCCTCGAGCTCGTCGTCGCTTCGGCCGCGGACCTGCCGGTCACCCTCGACGTGCTGCGCGAGGTGGGCACCGGCGAGCCGTCGGGCGACGACCACACGCGCCGGGCCGAGATCCTGGTCGACACCGGGCCGAAGGCGCTGATCGAGGCCCTGCGGCGGCTCGACTCCCACGGCGTCACGGTCCAGGACGTCGGCCTGCACCGGCCGACGCTGGACGACGTCTTCCTGTCCCTGACCGGACACGGCGCCACACCCGCCACGTCGGCCTCGCCGGCCGGGTCCGTCGAGGCGGTGGCGAAGTGAACGCGATCGCGAAGGGCATTTCCGACGGCGGCATCGTCACCTGGCGCAACCTGATGAACGTCCGCCGCAACCCCGACTGGCTGATGGCGGCGACGCTGCAGCCGATCATGTTCGTCCTGCTGTTCGCCTACGTCTTCGGCAACGCGATCGGCGGCGAAGCGGGCGGCGCGGCGTACCGCGAGTTCCTCATCGCGGGCATCTTCGCCCAGACGGTGGCGTTCAACTCGGCGTTCACGGTCATCGGCTTCGCCAACGACCTGCAGAAGGGCATCATCGACCGGTTCCGCTCGCTGCCGATGTCCCGCATCGCGGTGGTGCTCGGCCGCACGACGTCGGACCTGGTGGTCAGCGTCGTGGCGCTGGTCGTGATGTCGGCGTGCGGCCTGCTGGTCGGCTGGCGCATCCGCGGCAGCTTCTGGGACGCGCTGCTCGGCTACCTGGTGATCCTGATGTTCGCGTGGGCGCTGTCCTGGGTCGGCGCCCTGATCGGCCTGGCGGCGCGCAGCGTCGAGGTGGCGCAGAGCGTGGGACTGATCTGGATGTTCCCGCTGAGCTTCATCTCCTCGGCGTTCGTCCCGACGGACACGCTCCCGGCGTTCCTGAAGGCGATCGCGGACTGGAACCCGTTCACGGCGGTGATCAACGCGACGAGGGACCTGTTCGGCAACCGCTTCGGCGCCCCGCCGACGGGCTGGCCGGCGGAGCACGCGGCACTGTACGCGCTCCTGTGCTGCTTGGCGATCATCGCGATCTTCGCCCCGCTGGCGACGGCGCGCTACCGCCGGGTGGCGAGCAAGTAGCACAGTCCGAAGAGGACTTCCTCAGTCCTCTTCGGACAGCTCCACGATCGGGATCACCCGTTTCGCCTGCCGCGCCTTGGCCTGGTGGTCAGCCAGGAACGGGTACTGCTCCTCCAGCTCCGTCCACGTCCGCACGTAGTCCGCGCCCAGCAGCGGCAACGCCTCCGCGTCGAACGAGCGGCCGTCCACCTCGACGTGCACCCGCGGGTCGGCTTCGAGGTTCAGGTACCAGTCCGGGTGCCGGGGCGCCCCGATGTTGGACGCCACCACCAGCCACCGGGCGCCGTCGCGGTGGACCATCATCGGGACCGTGTAGGGCTCTCCGGAGCTCCGGCCCGTCGTCGTCAGCAGCGCCAGGCGCTCGCGGTGCATGCCCTCGACCTCACCGCCCGCGCGGAACTGCTCGATCACCCGGCGGTTGGTCTCCCGGACGTCCACCGCGGTCACCGGTCGTAGTACCGGGTCGGCGGGTCCTGCTGGGTCCACTGCTGCCGCGTCGGCGGCGGCGCGCTCTGCTGGGAGCGGCGCCGGTGCAGCGTCCGGGCGCTGGCCGCCATGCTGTTCACCACCGTCGCGATGACCAGGCCGATCACCAGGTTGATCACCGCCGTGGCGATCTTCGCGCTCGGCGCCACCGTCAGGGTCAGCGGCAGCACCACCGCGATCAGCGTGACCAGCACCATGATCCAGCCGAAGAACTGCGACGGCGCCGGTGTCGCCACGCTCAGCAGGTGCATCAGCCCGGTGGCGAGCAGGGCCACCGCGGCGGCGACCAGCGCGTACGTCGTGGTGCTCGCGTTGCCCCAGACGCCTTCGCCTTTTGGGGCCAGCACTTCGACCTCGAAGATGCCCCGCGCGATCAGCAACCCGACGACGGCGAGCAGGGCTGCGACCACCGCCGTCGCGACACCGCCCGCCCACAGGCGGCGCGCGTCGATCCCCGGGCGGACGTCCTGGGGCTGGTTCCCGTAGTAGTCGGACATCACGGCCTTCCCTCGCCTCGGCAGTGCCTCCGCTTCGATTGTCCCCCGATTCGGCCCCGGCCGCGATTTGCGCTGGAGTGCACTCCAGCTCGTAGCGTCGTGTCATGACCACCGCACAGCACAAGATCGGTTCGGGCTTCGGCGCCACCACCACGGCCGCCGAAGCCGTCGCAGGCGTCGACCTCACCGGGAAGCTCGCCGTCGTCACCGGCGGGTACTCCGGGATCGGCCTCGAAACCACCCGCGCGCTGACCGGCGCCGGCGCCCACGTCGTCGTCCCGGCCCGCCGCCGCGAGACCGCCGAGGAAGCGCTCGCCGGGATCGAGAACGTCGAGGTCGACGAGCTGGACCTGGGCGACCTCGAAAGCGTCCGTGCGTTCGCCGAGCGGTTCCTGGCCACCGGACGGCAGATCGACCTCTTCATCGCCAACGCCGGCATCATGGCCTGCCCCGAGACCCGCGTGGGGCCCGGCTGGGAGGCCCAGTTCGCCACCAACCACCTCGGCCACTTCGCCCTGGTCAACCGGCTGTGGCCGGCAATCGCCCAAGGCGCCCGCGTGGTTTCGCTCTCCTCTCGCGGCCACCACTACTCGCCGATCCGCTGGGACGACGTCCAGTTCGAGAACGGCTACGAGAAGTGGCAGGCCTACGGGCAGGCCAAGACGGCGAACGTGCTCTTCGCCGTGCAGCTCGACCGGCTGGGCGCGGAGAAGGACGTGCACGCGTTCGCGCTGCACCCGGGCGCCATCATGACGCCGCTGCAGCGCCACCTGCCGCGCGAGGAGATGATCGAACGCGGCTGGATCGACGAGGCCGGGAACTTCCTGATGCAGTTCAAGACCCCCGAGCAGGGCGCGGCGACCGCGGTCTGGGCCGCCACCTCGCCGCAGCTGGCCGGGCTCGGCGGGCTGTACCTGGAGGACTGCGACGTCGCCGAGCTCGCCCCGGAGGGCGCCGAGGGCCTCGCCGAGTCCGGCGTCCGCCGGTACGCCGTCGACCGCGAGCAGGCCGAGCGGCTGTGGACGCTGTCGGCGCAGCTCACCGGGGTGGACGCGTTCGCACGGGCCTGAGTGTCACGTCGGCGGGCCCCCGGGCGATACCTTCTTCGTGATCTTCCGACGTTTGCCGACCACGGGACGGGGGTACTTGCCGCCCGTGGCCGACGAAGCCGGAAGAACGGGGCGCCCGCCGACTGACGACGGGGCAGAGGTCACCTGTGGTCGCTACGCACTGGGTGAGTTCACCGTCACCCCGCTCAACGCCCTCGACGACGAGCGGCCGCCGGGTCTGCTCGGCGGGCGCTACGAAGTCGGCAGGCTGATCGGCAGCGGCGGCACGGCCCGCGTGTACCGGGCCTACGACGTCCGGCTGACCCGCGAGGTCGCCGTGAAGATCTACGACCGGGACGCGGTGGCGCTCGACCAGCGGCGCCGGCTGCGCGAGATGACCATCCAGGGCAGCATCAGCCACCCGGGTGTGGTGGCGTTGCTGGACAGCGGCACCGAGCACGGCCGGACGTACCTGGTGATGCAGCTCGTCGAGGGCGAGAACCTCGCGGAGCGCCTGCTGGGCGGCCCGATGCCGGCGGCGGAGGTGACGGCGCTGGCCGACGGGCTCGCCGAGGCACTGGCCCACGT
Source organism: Amycolatopsis sp. NPDC004747 (assembly GCF_053601335.1). Taxonomy (NCBI): domain Bacteria; kingdom Bacillati; phylum Actinomycetota; class Actinomycetes; order Pseudonocardiales; family Pseudonocardiaceae; genus Amycolatopsis; species Amycolatopsis sp. NPDC004747. The sequence continues at coordinate 339,878 of NZ_JBSGBQ010000003.1, forward strand.
CCACGCGCGGCGGATCGTGCACCGCGACCTGAAGCCGGCCAACGTGTTCCTGTCCGCGGACGGTCCGCTGATCGGCGACTTCGGCATCGCCCACGCCCTCGACACCACCCACATCACCGGCACGGGCCTGATCCCGGGTACGGCGGCGTACCTGGCGCCGGAGCAGGTGTCGGGCGAGCCGGCCGGCCCGCCGGCGGACGTGTACGCGCTGGGCTTGATCCTGCTGGAATGCCTGACGGGGCAACGGGAGTACCCGGGCACCATGGTCGAGGCGGCCATGGCCCGGCTGACGAGACCGCCGCGGATCCCGGAGGACGCACCGGCGGCGCTGGCATACACGTTGCGCCGGATGACGCAGCGGGAGCCCGCCGACCGGCCGACGGCCGCGAAGGTCCTGGACATGTTGCACGCGCCGCCGCCGACGCTGCCGTGGAGCCGGACGCAGCGCAGCCCCCTCCGGCGCCGCCGCCCGGCCTCGGTGCCACCCGGGGCCCTGGACGCCGCGGGGGCGCTCGCCGCCCAGCACGGGGCAACGGCCGGACACGACCCGGCCGGCGACTCTGCCGCCGCCTACCCGGCGCACGACGTGACCTCGGCCCGCCGCGCTCGGCTCGCAGCCGATGCTCCGACACAGCTCCACGGCGCCGCGGCTCCCCCGGCCGGGAACCCGCGGCGCCGTCGCCTGGCCACCGCGGCCGGGCTGACCGCCGCCGCGGCCGCCGTGGCAGTCGTGCTGCTGACCGAACAAGAAGCCGGGACCGGGTCGCCCGTCCCGCCGCCCGCCGCGCACTCCCCCGCCGTCTCCGCCCCACCGACGTCGTCCACGCCGCTCGCCGAGCACGGGACCTCCGCGCCGCCCGCCGGCGACCCCGGCGGCGCCGGCACGCAGCCGGGCACCGGCCAAACGGGTTCGCTGGAACCCGCCGCCGAGACCCGCGAACCGCCGTCCCCGGCCGGGCCGCCGCCGAAGGCCGGCAAGCCCCCGAAGACCGATCCGGAAGGCAAGAACAAGGGCAAGGGTCCCGGTCACGACGCCTGAGCGGGACCTCCGGCGGGCCGATCCGGGACCAATGGCCCTAGTGCGGAAAACGGCCCGGAATGGCCGGCAATGGAATGCCGCGAATTGGGACTCGAACCAATAACGGCAGGTAACCGAACCGCTGCCCGGCCCGACTCACTCCACGGTGCCGCCGCCGGGAATCCCCTCCCGGCTGGTTCGACGAAACATTCCCGGAGGTCTGGATGGGTGTCCACGCTGCCCTCGCGCGGCCGGTTTTCCGCACACCGAGCGGACGGCACGCCAAGCCACGACCTGCTTGGCCGCGGGTCGCCGGCCGGGCAGTCTTCCTGGTCATCGCCCTGTCCTGCGCCGCAGGCGTCGCCGCTTTCGGGTGGCCGCCCGCGCTGCTGGTGGTGCCCGCCGCCGCATTCGTGCTGCTGGTCGCGAGCGTGGCGAAACTGCGGGCCGCGAGCCGCAAGATCGATTCCATCTTCGCCGAAGAACTGTCGGAACCCCGCGACACCCCGGTCGGGCAAGCGGACGGGGAACCACCCGGAGACGCGGCCGCGGCCTGACCCTCGGGAATACTCGGGCCGGTGGATTTCTTCTGCTTCCACCGTGACCGCCCCGGGGCATCGGCGCGAGGTCTTGCTGCGCCGCCGGCGCAGGTCACCGCAGGTCCAGCCACATGATGCGCAGCCCGACGGCCCTCGCGTCCGGGTGGCGGAACGCTCCCGGTGCCGTTCCGAGCGTCACGAACCCCAGGCTCTCGTACAGGCGGATCGCGGCCGTGTTCACCTCGACGACCGCGTTGAACTGGATCGCCGCGAAGCCGCTGCGCCGGGCCCAGGCGATCAGATCCGTCGTGAGCGCGCGTCCGACGCCCGCGCCGCGCGCATCCTTCGCGACCATGAGGCTGCCGGAAGCGACGTGGCTGCCCGGCCCCGGCCGGTTGGCGTACATATTCGCCGTGCCCGTCACCCGGTCGCCGTCCACCGCGACCACGACCCGGGCCGGCGGGTCGAGCAGCCACATCCGCCGCGCGGCGGGCTCGGTCATCGCCGGGTCGTAGGCGAACGTCCGCTGCTCGGTGACGACGTCGCGGATGATCGGCCAGATCGCGGGCCAGTCGCCTTCGCGGGCTTCGCGGATCACCGGGTCACCGCCGCACAGAGTTCCGGCACGACTTCCTCGATGTCCTCCCGCAGCACGAAAGCGGCGTCCTCGTCGTACGGGGTCGGGTCGCGGTTGACCACGACCAGCGTCGCTCCGGCGCGCACGGCGACCGTGCACAGTGACGCCGCCGGCTCCACCTGCAGCGTGCTGCCGATGGCCAGGAACAGCCCGCTCGCCGCCGCGATGGTCCGGGCCCGGCCGATCACCTCGCCGTCCAGCAACTGTCCGAAGAGGACGACGTCGAGCTTGAGGATCCCGCCGCAGTCCGGGCACGACGGGTCGTCCTGGCCGGAAGCGAGGATCTCCGCGGTCGGGAACCCGGCCGCGCAGCCGGTGCAGCGCGTGGTGTGCATGCTGCCGTGCAGTTCGAGGACTTTTCGCGCGGCGAGCCCGGCCCGCTGGTGCAGGCCGTCGACGTTCTGGGTGAGCACGCGGACGGCGACCCCGGCGGTGTCGAGCGAAGCGAGCGCGCGGTGGGCCGCGTTCGGTTCGGCGCGCCAGGCGGCGTGATCCGCGTAGGTGCCCCAGAATTCGCGACGCACGTCGGCGTCGGCCATGAAGTTCTCGAGCGTGAAAGCGTTGACCGCACTCGGTGTGCGCGTCCAGACGCCCTCGGGACCGCGGTAGTCCGGGATGCCGGACGCGGTGGAGATCCCCGCCCCGGTCAGCGCGGCGATCCGCCGGGCGCCGCGGATCCGGTCGATGAGCTTGCCGTCCATGGTGGCGAAGGCTAACGGCTCTGCCCCGCCCCGCACGACCGGTTTACCGCCGCTCGTCCTTCCGCAGCTTCAACGCCAGCGCAGGGCACGCCGCGGCCGCCCGGCGGGTCTCCGCCACCAGTTCGGCCGGCACCGGGCCGGGCGCCACCACCGGATAGCCCCACTCGTCGAGGCGCACCAGTTCCGGCAGCAGGTCCGCGCACAGCCCGTGCGCGCGACACCCGATCGGGTCCACTGTCACCTTCATGCGACACCCGCCGGGATCCGGCACCGGCCGCCGGCCTGGTGGGCGCGGACGTCGGCGTCGAACACCTGCAGCGCGCTGGCGGCCAGGCGGGCGGCGCCGTCCGGGTGGGCGCACGCGCCGCGGCCGGTGAGCAGCGGGAGGCGGCGGGCCAGCCGGGCCGTCGCGGGACCGCCGCGGACCAGCTCCGCGAAGTCCGCCGCGATCGACGGCAGGCCGAACGTGCACGGCCCGCACTGCCGGGCCGACTCGGCCGCCAGGTACGCCAGCACCTCCGCGGTGTACTCCAGGCCGCACGCACGCGCCGGGAGTGCGGACACCGTCGCGATCCCGGACCAGCCGCCGGTGAGATCCGCGGTCCAGGCCCCGCCGGCGAGCACCGCCTGCACCGGTTCCGCTTCGCCGCCCGCCGCGGCCAGCACGCCGGACACCGTCGTGCCCGCGGGCACTTCGACCACCCCGGGCCGCCGGACCGCGCCGGTCACCGTGACCAGTTCGGTCCGGGACGTGCGGTAGTGGTGCGGTCCCAGCAGGACCGCCGACGCCAGCTGCGCCAGAGTCTCCACATTGGACACCAGGGTCGGCCGGCCGCGCACGCCGCGTTCGGCCGGCCGGGGCCGCTTGCCCTGCGGCCGCGCGTCACCCGACGTCAGGTACCGGACGAGCGCGGTCTCTTCGCTGGCGACGTACCGGCGCGGGACCTCCGCGACCCGCACCGGCAGCCGGTCTTCGCGCTCGGCGAGGGCCGCGGCGACACCCGGCAGCGCCGGGCTGCCCGCGTGCACGCAGAGGACGGCCTCGGCGGCGCCGATGGCGTGCGCGGCCAGCTGCAGCCCGTCGAGGACGAGGTGCGGCGAAAGCTGTAGCAGCGCAACGTCTTTCCGGCTGAGCGGGTCGCCTTCGCAGCCGTTCGCGACGACGATCGAGCGGTTGGACCGGGCCGCGCGCAGCTTCACCGCCATCGGGAAGCCGCCGCCGCCGCGGCCGCGCAGGTCGGCCGACTCGGCGGCGGCGATCAGCCGGTCACGGCCGTCGTCGCCGTGGTAGGCGACCCACGGCACGACGCCGTTGCGGCGCCGGTGGCCGGCCAGGTCGAGCCGGTGCGGGGACAGGATGGTCATCGGGCGCCTCCCAGTGCGGCGAACTTGCGGGTGCGGGCCGCGCGGTAGCCGGCGGAACCGAGCACGGCCAGCACGCACAGCACGTCGAGCGCGACGATCCAGCCGAAGGCGGCGTCGTCTTCGGCCATGCCGAAGCCGTGCACCAGCGCGACCGGCCAGCACAGGTAGGCCAGCCAGTGCACGGCGCGCCAGGCCCGCGCCGGCAGCCGGGTGCGCACGAGGCTGGTGACGACGATCGCGAGCAGCAGGTCGATCGCGACGGCGCCGAGCCCGACCCACAGCGGCTGGTAGCCCGCGCCGAACGGGACGACGACGTCGAGCCAGCCGAGCGGGACGTAGCCGTCCAGTACGGCCGACGCGATGTGCGCGGCGAGGAAGGCCAGGCTGGTCAGCGCCAGGTTCCGGTGCACGGCGGCGACGGCGAACCGAGGCCACTCGCGCGTGGCGAACCGGCCGGCGCCGAGCGCGCCGAGGACGACGACGCCGGTGCAGAGCACCAGCGAGACGAGCCCGGTCGCGCGGCTGAAGTACCACACCGCGGAGCTCATGCCGCTTCCCGTTCGCCGGGCCAGCCGGCGGTCGTGACGACGTCGCCGCCGACGCCCACCAGCCGCGCGGGGAGCTGTCGTTGCCCGAGCCAGCCGGGTGCGGCGGCGCCGAGGACGATCGCCGCGGTGCTCGCGGTGTTGGCGTCCACAGTGGACTTCGCGGCGACGGTGACGGTGCGCCAGCGGGCTTCGGGGACGTCCCCGGTGCGCGGGTCGACGATGTGGTGGACGGTCCGGCCGGCGTGGCGCCAGCGCCGCCGGGTGGCGCCGGAGGTGGCGAGCGCACCGTCCCGGCCGAGGGCGACGGTGGCGTCCGGCCGGGCCACGGCGTTCGTGTGGTCGTCGCCGAGGGCGACCTGCCAGCCACCGGGCGGCGGGGGTCCGACGGCGCGCAGATCGCCGCCGAGGTTCACCAGGACACCACAGCCGAGGACGGCGTGGATCCGCAGCGCGGCCCGGTCGGCGGCGAGCGCCTTGGCGGTCGCGCCGAGATCGAGGTGCACGCCGCGCGGGAGGACGACGAGCCGGTGGACGGGGTCGAAGAGGACCCGGTGCCAGCCGGGGGCGGGAATGGTTGTGGTGTCCCGATCACCGGCATCGGCCCGCTCACCACCGCAAGTCGCCTCGACCGGGCCACCCGCCGCCGGAGCGGTTGTGGCGTGCCGCCGAGCAACATCGGCCCGCTCCCCACCGCAAGCAGCCACCCCAGGCGGGCCGCCCGCCGCGGAAACGGTTGCCGTGTCCCGATCATCGGCGACACCGAGTGCCTCCGCGTCCCGATCACCGGTGACCAAAGCGAAATCGCGGTCATACCCCAGCGCACGCACCGCCGCCCCCACCGTCGGGTCGACCAGTCCTCCCGTCAGCCGGGCCGCTCTCAGCGCCGCCCCCAACGCCTCCGCCAGCAGCGGCCCCACGTGGACCTGCCGCCCCGCCGCCGCGTGCAGCCGGGAGATCTCCGAATCCGGCCGGAACCGGCTGCACGCCGTGTCGATCGCCGCCAGTTCCTCCCGCAGCAGTGCGACCGCCTCCCCCAGCCGGGTGGAATCCGTCAGCACCAGCTCCGCCGTCGTGCCCAGCGCCGGGAACGCCGCCGTCACGACGCACCCGAACCGGTGTGCGCGTGGCCGGATCCGCTGCTCAGCCCGCTGTCCGGCGCCTGCAGCTCGTCCTGGAAGCCGGTCGGATCGGTGCTCGTCGAACCAGCATCGGAATCAGGGGTGGCAGTGGTGGCCGAGGCCGCCGAAAGGCCGAAGCCGATGGCGCCGACCGCTGCCGCGCCGAGGACCGCGGCGGCCGCCGTGGCCAGTGCGGCCTTGCGGCGGCCCTGCTCGCGGCGGGCGGGTCCGGGCGGGGTGGTGGGTTCCATGGCACCGAGTGTCGGCGCCGTTCCTTTGAACGAGCTGGGAACGACCTGTCAAAGCCCTGGCGCCCCAACCAAAGGAGGTTGACACCGGACAGCCATTCACCCACTCTTTCCGTTGTCCGCCGGAGGTTTCCTGGTGTTCACGTACCGGACCACAGCACCTCACGAACCGGTCCCCTGCCGTGGGCACCATGAGGCGCCCGCCCCCTCAGTGCTGGAGGACCCATGATCCGCAAGCGGATCTTCGCCGCGCTCGCCGCAGCCACCCTGGTCACCGCCGGTGTCGTCACCGCGACCGCCGTCAGCGGCCAGTCCGCCGCCGTCCGGCCGACCGCCGCGGCCGTGCCGGCGTTCGACCACATCGTCCTCGTGATGTTCGAGAACAAGAAGTACTCCTCGATCAACGGCAGTTCCAGCGCGCCCTACTTCAACACCCTCGCCTCGCAGAGCGCGAAGTTCACGAGCTCCTTCGCGATCACCCACCCGAGCCAGCCGAACTACGTCGCCCTCTTCTCCGGCGCGACGCAGGGCGTCACCGACGACACCTGCCCGGCCAACCTCGGCGCGAAGGCCAACCTCGGCCGTCAGCTGATCGACGCGGGCAAGACCTTCAAGGGCTACTCCGAGGCCATGCCGTCGGACGGCTACACCGGCTGCTCCAGCGGCACCTACCGCCGCAAGCACAACAGCTGGGTCGACTTCTCCAACGTCCCCGCCGCGAGCAACCTCCGGTTCTCGGGCTTCCCGTCCGACTTCACCCAGCTCCCGACGGTCGCCTTCGTCACGCCCGACATGTGCAACGACATGCACGACTGCGGCATCGGCACCGGCGACACCTGGCTGAAGAAGAACCTCGACGCCTACGCCCAGTGGGCCAAGACGCACAACAGCCTCCTGATCACGACGTTCGACGAGGACAGCAACACCTCGGTCAACCAGATCTTCACCACCTTCACCGGCGCGAACGTCAAGGTCGGCAGCTACGGCGAAACGATCAACCACTACACCGTGCTGCGCACCATCGAGGCGGCCTACGGCCTGCCCGGCATCGGCAACGCCGCGAGCAAGTCGCCGATCCTCGACGTCTGGCAGTAACCGCGTGTACCTGTCCACCATCGGCCGCCGAGAGCATGCTGGGACGGTGTCCCGGCGCAAGCTCTCGGCGGTCGGCGCGAACGTCTTCGCGCTGGGTGCGGTCAGCCTGGTCACCGACGTCTCCTCGGAGATGGTCACCGCGGTCCTGCCCGTCTACCTGGTCCTCGGCCTGCACCTGAGCCCGGCCGCCTACGGGCTGGTCGACGGCCTCTACACCGGCGCGACGGCGGTGCTGCGGATCGTCGGGGGGTACGTCGCCGACCGGGTCCGGCGGCGCAAGGTCGTGGCCGGCGCCGGCTACGCGCTGTCCGCGGTGATGAAGCTCGGCCTGCTCGCCGCCGGGTCGTCGGCGGCCGCGATCGGCGCGGTGATCACCCTCGACCGCACCGGCAAGGGCCTGCGGACCGCCCCGCGGGACGCGCTGATCACGCTGTCCGCGCCCGAACCGCTGCTCGGCCGGGCCTTCGGCGTGCACCGCGCGATGGACAGCGTGGGCGCGTTCGCCGGGCCGCTGGTCGCGCTCGCCGTGCTGGCCGCGGTCGGCGCGGCGAACCCCGAGGCGTTCGACGCCGTGTTCGTCGTCAGCTTCTGTATCGCCGCGATCGGCGTGCTGCTGCTGGTGCTGTTCGTCCGCGACCGCCGGACACCGAAGGCTGCGACGCCGGTCTCCCCTCGGGCGGCGGCCGCGTTGCTGCGCGGGAGCGGGGTGCGGCGGCTGCTGGTGGCCGCGTGCGTGCTCGGGCTGGCCACGGTCGGCGACGGGTTCGTCTACCTGCTGCTGCAGCACAAGGAGGACATCGCCACCGGCTGGTTCCCGCTGCTCGCCGTGGGCACGAACCTCGGCTACCTGCTGCTCGCCGCGCCGCTGGGCGCGCTCGCCGACCGCGTCGGGCGGCTGCCGGTGGTGCTCGGCGGGTACGGCGCACTGGCGCTGGTCTACCTGCTGCTGGCCGGGCCGGTGACCGGCTGGCCGCTGATCGCGGCATCGCTGGCGCTGTACGGCGCGTTCTACGCGGCGACCGACGGCGTCCTGATGGCCCTGGCCGGTCCGCTGCTGCCGGAGTCGTTGCGCACCACCGGGATTTCGCTCGTCCAGACCGCGCAGGCGCTGGCCTACTTCGCCTCGTCCGTCCTGTTCGGACTCGCCTGGCAGTTCTGGGGCGCGGACCTCGCCATCGCCGTCGCGGCGGGCGGGGCGGTGGCCGCGATCGCCACGACGTTCGTGGTACTGCGGAAGGTGACGGCGTGAAGACCCGGATCCTCGTCGCGGTCGCCGGCGTGCTCGCGCTCGCCGGGGCGGCGGTCGCGTACGTCGGGTTCGCGAGCGCCCGGAGCCACGACGTCGTCGCGACCGGCGCGGTCCGCCTCGACCCCGGCCCGCGGCTGCTGTTCCGCAGCACCGCCGACGCCGACCGCGGGCACGTCGCCACGGTGTCGGTCGCCGACCCCGGCGGCCCGCGGACGGTGTCGCCGCTGTCGTGCGCGCGCGTGTACGCGGCCGGAGGCACCGGGCTGTGCCTGCGCCAGGACGCCGGCCTGACCACCTACCAGCTGGCGGTGCTCGACGCCGGCCTGGCGGTGCGGCGGGAGATCCCGCTGGTCGGGCTGCCGAACCGGGCACGGGTGTCGGCGAGCGGCCGGATGCTGGCGTGGACGGTGTTCGTCACCGGCGACTCCTACAACGGCGGCATGTTCTCCACCCGCGCCGGCATCCTCGACACGGCGACCGGCGACCTCGCGGGCACGCTGGAGGACTACGCGGTGACCCTCGACGGCAAGCCGTACCAGGCGGCCGACCTCAACTTCTGGGGCGTGACGTTCACCGCCGACGACCGCCACTTCTACGCGACGATGTCGACGGCAGGCCACCGCTACCTGGTCACGGGCGACTTCGCCGGGCACACGATCCGCACGCTGCGCGAGAACGTCGAGTGCCCGTCGCTGTCCCCGGACGGGACGAGGGTGGCGTTCAAGTCCGCTGTGGACGGCGACCCGGCCCACGGGTGGCGGCTTTCGGTGCTCGACCTGGCGACGTCGAAGGTGACGCCACTGGCGGAGACCCGCAGCGTCGACGACCAGCCGGCGTGGCTCGACGACCGCACGATCGGCTACGGCCTGCCCCGCGGCCCGGGCCACGCGGACGTCTGGTCGACCCCGGCCGACGCCTCGGGCACACCCCGGCTGCTGATCCCGGACGCGGAGTCCCCGGCGGCTTTGTGATCGCCTCCGGGTCGGTGGCCGGACCCAACCGGCCCAAGTCGGCTTGGGGGCCGCTCGGAGCCGGGCGTGGCGACCGGGCCGGCCGGAGCAGGCTGGCCGTCCGGAGTGCTACCTGGTCGAGGTGTTCACGAGCGAGCCACGCAACCGCGTGACCTGGTCGAAGACCAGATCTTCCCTGGTCAGGTCCCGGGTGGGCGAGCCTCGCTATCTGCTCTCGCGTGACTACTCCCGATTGGCTCACAGCCATGGCAGCGATCCTGGGCCCGCTCTCGGGCGCCCTTGTCGGGCTGCTCTCCGCCCGCCGTGCCGTGCGTGCGGCGCGCACGGCCGGTGACCAACAGGCACTGGCGGCACTTCACACCGGGTACCAGGCGCTGGTCAACGACCGCGCCACCTACACGCGCGACCTGCTCGCGGAGCTCATCGCGGTAAAAGAAGAGATTGCCGCGCTGCGCCGGGAGAACGCGGGCCTGCTTCTCGAAGCCGGCGCTCTACCCGTCCAGCTCGGACAATCACGCGAGAGACCACTGACCTCATGACCGCCTACGGCATCGACATCTCGCGCGCAACCGACGCCGCATCAGGGCGTGGGGAGACCAGGCCGGTCAGTCCAGTTTGCGCAGCCCGTCGAGGATGCGCCGCATCAGGTCCGTGTCCGGGGGTGCGAACGCGAACCTCGGGGCCGGGAAGCCCGCCGGTGCCGGGGTCGGTGGGGGCAGGACCCCGACCACGCGCAGCGGCAGCCGGGGCGAGGCCGGCTCGCGGCGGGTCTGGGCCGGGATCGGCAGCGTCGGCAGGGCGACTGTGCCCGACTCGGCCAGCTTGCGCGCGGCCACCTCGCGGCGCAGGCGCGACTGGATCCCGGCCACGGTGAAGTCCGGCTCCGGCTCCGGCTCGGGGTCGACGGCCGGGGGACGGCGTCGGGGGAACTGTTCCAGGCTGATCGCCCAGGCCGCCGCGGCGAACGCCGGCAACAGCACCCCGGCGACGATCGCGAGACCCGGCAGGTCGACGGCCATCAGGCGGCCCCGGGCACAGGTAGGAGCATGACGTTCACTTCCGGACGGACGGTTCTTCCGCAGCATGGCCGACACCTGGATATTCGACTTTAACGAATTTTCGCGGACCCCGATGCCATCATGAATGACAGCCGGCGCTCCCGCAAGCGGCCGAACGGGGTCGACCGTCCGGACGGTGAAACTGCAGCTCGGCGCGGGTGTCAACGGCAGTCATACCGCGCCCCTCACCCAGTAGTACGGACGCGGGTTCGATCCGGTTCACCGCATTTTTGTACGATTCGTGTACGCCTCGGCGGCAAACTGCGGAAATGCGCATCCAGACCTGGCTCGTGGCCGCCACGCTGGCGCTCACCGGGCTCGCCCCCACCTCCCCCGCCCTCGCCGCGGACGGCAACCCGCTCGAGAAGACGAACGGCTTCTACGTCGACCCGGACGCCAACCCGGCGGTGTGGGTCCGCGACCACCCGAACGACAGCCTCGCCGGTCCGATCCGGACGTCGATCGCGACCAAGCCCGGCGCCCGCTGGTTCGGCAACTGGAGCGGCGACATCCGGGCGGCGGTCGACTCCTACACCTACGCCGCCGACGTCGCCGACAAGCTGCCCGTCCTGGTCGCCTACAACATCCCCGGCCGCGACTGCGGCGGCGAGTCGACCGGTGGCGCGGGCAGCCCGCAGGCCTACCGCGACTGGATCTCCGCGTTCGCCGACGGCATCGGCGGCAAGCCGGCCGTCGTGATCATCGAGCCCGACGCGCTCGCCCAGCTCGACTGCCTGCCCGGCGACGCCCGCCAAACCCGCGTCGACCTGCTGAAGTACGCCACGACGCAGTTCGCGCAGAAGGCACCGAACACCTGGGCCTATGTGGACGGTGGCAACGCCACCTGGATCCCGGCCGCGACGATGGCCGCGCGCCTGCGGCAGGTGGGCGTGCAGTCCATCCGCGGCTTCGTGCTGAACGTGTCCAACTTCTACACCACGGCCGAGTCGACGACCTACGGCAAGGCCGTCGGCTCGGCGCTGGGGTACGCGGCACCGTTCGTGGTGGACACCAGCCGCAACGGCAACGGCCACGGCACGGACTCCGAGTGGTGCAACCCGCCGAAGCGCAAGCTGGGTGCCACCTCCCAGCTCGGCGGCGGCCCGGAGATGCAGCTGTGGATCAAGGTCCCCGGCGACTCCGACGGCAGCTGCGGCTACGGCTCGGGTGTCCCGGCCGGCACCTTCAGCCCGGTACTGGCCGGCCACCTGATCAAGGGCGACTGACCAGCTCGCACGACGTCGCCAGCTCCGCCGGGGTCGCTCCGGCGGGGCGGGCGATCGTCGCCGAGGCCGGCGGCCGCACCCCGCGCAGCCAGCCGCCGAGGGCGTCGAACGCCGTCCGGTAGCACGGGCCCAGCGGGCGCAGCCGGTCCGGGAAGGCGTCGACGAGCCCGTCGACGTGGTTGCCGCCCTCGATCCGGTAGTAGCGGTGCAGCGCCCCTCGTCCCGCCGCCGTGATCATCCGGTCGTAGACGTCGGAGTCGCGCGTGATCGGCAGCAGCGTGTCCAGCGTGCCGTGCAGGGTCAGCAGCGGCTTGCCGATCCGGCCGGTCAGCGAGATCCGCTCGACCGCCCGCGCCACCGAAGCCGGCCGGGACGCGTACGCGTAGTCCGCATCGCACGAAGGCGTTCCCGAAGCGCAGAACGGCGTGCCGGCCTGAAGAGCGCCGTCGAACGACGGGTCGACCTCTTCGCGGTAGATCCGCTGGGTCAGGTCCCAGTAGAAGCGGTAGTGGTAGTCCCACAGGAACTCCGACCCCGGCGCGAACCCGGCGTCCAAAATGGACTGGTGGGCTGTCTCGGAACCGGCCGCGTACGCCGGGTACGCGCGCAGCGCCGGCGGCAGGAACGTCAGCAGGTTCGGCCCGTCGGGCCGCCACAGCGTCCCTTCCCAGTCGACGCCGCCGTCGTAGAGCCAGGGCCGGTTCTCCAGCTGCCACCGCACCAGGTACCCGCCGTTGGACAGCCCGGCGGCGAGCGTCTTCGTCACCGGACGCCCGTAGTGCCGCACCGCCGCGGCCCGGGCGGCGAGCGTCAGCTGCGTGACGCGCGCGTTCCACTCCGCCAGTGCGTCTCCCGGCCGGACGCCGTCGGTGTAGAACGCCGCGCCGGTGTTGCCCTTGTCGGTCGCGGCGAACGCGTACCCCTCCGCGAGGGCCTGGTCGCCGATCGCGCGGTCGTTCGCGTACTGGCGCCGGACGCCGGGCGAGCCGGAGACGACCAGGCCGCCGTTCCACCGGTCCGGCAGCCGCAGCACGAACTGCGCGTCGTGGTTCCAGCCGTGGTTGGTGTTCGCCGTCGAGGAGTCCGGGAAGTACCCGTCGACCTGGACACCGGGCACCGCGCCGAACGTGGGCAGCCCCGCCGAGGTCAGCCCGGCCCAGTCCGCCTCGACGGTGTGCCCGGACGCGAGCGTGCCGGTCGTCGTCAGGTCGTCCAGGCACGCGGCGACCTGCTGTTCAGCGCCGGGTACGGCCGCCGAGCAGCGCCCGGCCGCAGCCGACGCCGACGCGGGCAGCGCCGCCGCCAGCGCGCCCGCCAGAACCAAAGCCAGCCAACCCCGCACGGTTCACCTCCGCCTCTTCCGATGGACCGAACCCAAGCGCGTGCGCCGGCCGGATGCCATCCCGCCGGCCACCACTAATCGCCGGGCCGATGTGGCGGGCAGCCACATGGTCCTGACCGCGGCACCGATTTAGCGTCGCTGGGGACCCTCTCAACGACGAGAAGGAACTCACCATGCGCAAGCTCGCTTTCGCCGGCCTCGCCGCGCTCACCGCCGCCGTGCTGACCACCGTCGGGGTGGCCGCCGCCGATCCGCCGGCGTCGTCCCTCGTGCAGACCACGTCCTTCGGCGCCAATCCCGGGGCGCTGGCGATGTACAGCTACACCCCGGCCGGGCTGGAGACCGGCCGTCCGGTGGTCGTCGCGCTGCACGGCTGCACGCAGAGCGCCGCGGACTACTACGCCCATTCGGGCTGGCCCGAGCTGGCCGACCGCTGGCGGTTCGAAGTCGTGTTCCCGCAGCAATCGACCGCGAACAACTCGCTGAAGTGCTTCAACTGGTTCTCCACCGCCGACGACACCCGCGGCAACGGCGAAGCCGCGTCCGTGAAGTCCATGGTGGACAAGGCGGTCGCCGACCACGGTTCGGACCGCTCCCGCGTGTTCGTCACCGGCCTGTCGGCGGGCGGCGGCATGACCGCCGACCTGCTCGCCGCCTACCCGGACGTCTTCGCCGCCGGTGGGATCAACGCCGGGCTGCCTGCCCAGTGCGCCACCAGCGTCACCGAAGCGACGAACTGCCAGCAGAACGACCAGCACCTGACGCCGGCGCAGTGGGCGTCGAAGGTCAAGGCGCAGTACCCCGGCTACGGCGGGCCGTGGCCGCGCGTGGCGATCTGGCAGGGCACCGGCGACTACACGGTCTACCCGGTCAACGGCACCGAGCTGCGCGACCAGTGGACGGCGGTGCACGGCGTCTCCCAGACGCCGACGAGCACGCAGTCCCTGTCCGGCGGCACGACGCTGACGAACTACGGCGGCAAGGTGCAGCTGTACTCGATCGCGGGCATGGGCCACGGCACGGCGGTCGACCCCGGCACCGGCGCCACGCAGTGCGGCAGCACCGGCGCGTACTTCCTCGCCGGGATCTGTTCCAGCTACTACACGGGCGTGTTCTTCGGTCTGGACGGCGGATCGGGCCCCACTTCGCCGCCGCCGCCGACGACCACCGCCGCTCCGTCGGGCACCTGCGTGAGCGCCAGCAACTACGCCCACACGCAGGCGGGCCGCGCCCACCAGAGCGGCGGGCAGACGTACGCGAACGGGTCGAACCAGGCCATGGGGCTGTGGAACACCTTCACCGTGCACGCTCTGCGGGAGACGTCCCCCGGTTATTGGGTCCTCGCCGACGGGCAGTGCTAGAGGAAGATCCGCATCGGGTTGAGGTCTTCGTAGGCGGTCGGCTCGGCCAGGCGGCCGAGCCGCACCGGCACGTCGTAGAGCCGCCCGGGCGCGAACCGCGCCCAGAACCCGCGCAGGCCCGGGACGATCACCTTGACCACGGGCAGCCCGATGTCGGGGCGCGTCTGGTCGAGCACGAACACCTCCAGCCCGGCGGCCTCGAGCCTGGCCTGCACCAGCCGCACGTCCGTCAGCAGGTCGGGTGCGGAAGCATCGGTGAAGCCGGCCGGGCCGAGCGCCGGGTCGGGCAGCAGGTACGGCTGGTTCGCCACGGTCGCGTCTCGCAGCCACCGCACCGCGTCCGGGTCGGCGCCGCCGTCCCAGCCGTCGAGGAGCGGGGGCATCATCTGGTTCAGCTCGGTCAGCGCGCGCCGCAGCGCGACGGCCGGGTCCAGGTGCGCGCCGAACCCCAGCATGATCGCCTCGCGGGGGCCGCCGGTCTGCCGGGACAGCGCCACCATCACCGGCACGCCGAGGTCGGACGTGAGGTCGAGGACCCAGACCTCGCGGCCCAGACCGGCGTACGCCTGCCGCAGCTCGGCGATCCAGGGGTCACCGGAGGAGTCCAGGTCGACGGCCGGCTGCCGGGTGCGGTTGTACCACCACAGCGCGACGGCGTCGCGTTCGACGACCTCGAGCATCCCCTGCAGGGCGGCGTCTTCCAGGGTGCTGCCCGCGGCGTTGCCGTTGGAGTCGGGGAACAACGACACCCGGCCCGGCTCGGCGGGCACGCCGAAGTACAGCATGCCGGTCGGGAACAGCCGGTGTTCGCCGCGGGTGAGCGACCACACCGGCGTCCAGTCGCGGACCGCGTCCTCGTCGAACGGGTCGCAGACGAACTGGAACGGCCCGTGTTCCGCGTTGGTGCGCGCCCGCTCGGCGAACTGGCGTTCGTGGAACAGCTGGCACGTGTCCGGGTGCACGGCTTTGTCGCCCAGCGAACGGAAACTGGCCCGCACCCGTTCTTCGTCGCCGTCGTGGTGACCACTGTGCCGCTCGAGGGCTTCGCACAGCGCGCCGACTTCGGCCTGCAGCGGTGTGACGCCCTTGCCGCCGTTCTCACTGCGCAACGCCGTGCGCAGCCGGTCGGCGCCACGGCGGCCCAGCGCGGTGTTCGGCCCCGAGCGGAACGAACTGAACAGCGCGGGACCACGCTTGTCACGGCGCAGTTCCTTGACGACCCCGGTCAAGGGGCTGACGAGGTGGCGGTAGGTGTCCAGGACCTGCTCCGGCGGCAGCGCCCGGTGCCCGCCGCCGTCGGTGGCGGACTTGGGCCGCGGCCGGAACACCACCGGCCGGCGCGTCCGCTCCCGCACCAGGTCCGGGTTTCCGCAGGACGGGCACTGCGGCCGGGCGCGCACCTCGTGCCGTTCGCCGGTCAGGTCGCGGCTGTCGAACGTCCACAGGGCACGCTGGCCCGGATACCGGTGCCCGGCCAGCCACTTGGCCGCTTCGAGGGCGACCAGGTTGAGCGCGACGGCGGTCAGCGGCGTGAACGCGACTTCCGGGCGGGGCACGGGACCCGGCAGGCCCAGTGCGTCACGGACGTGGGCTTCGGCGGGCCGGTTGCCCCACAGCCGCACGGCCAGGCAGTGCCGGCACGGACCGTCGCCGGGGGTGAAGAACGGGCCGATCCACACCCGTGCCCCGAACGGTTTGGCGAGCAGCCACGGCCGTCCGGACGCGCGGTGCTCGGCGTCCACTTCGGACAGTGACTCGTCGAGGTAGTCGCGGCACAGCACGACGGAAAGCTCGGCGTCTTCTCCCACGGTGAGCCCGGCCGCGCGCAGGGCGTCGGCCGCCGCGGGGTCCCCGCCGACCAGCGCGACCCGGCCGTGCGCCGGTTCGCCGCCCACGGCGTCCCAGTAGGCCAGTTCCGGGGTGGACGCCGCCGGGCGCAAGCCGATCAGCCCGGCTTCGGCGAGCCGGGTCAGCACTCCGGACGCCTCGTCGGCCGGGACGCCGTCGGGCAGGTCACGGCGCAGGGCCGCGAAGTCCCTGGTGCCGTCCAGCAACGGTACGAGGGACTCCAGGTGCGGCCCGCTCAGCGCCGTCGCACCGTCTTCGGACAGGACGTAGACCGCGTCGCCGGGCACCACGGCGGTGCTGAGGTGCCGCTTGAACCCGACGACCGGCGGCTCCGGTTCGATCACCCGGCGGCCGGGGCCGCGCAGAGGTTCACCCCGGTCAGGCAGGGGCTGACCGAGCCGCGCACCGGCCCGGCCGGGTGGGGCCGGCACAGCCGCACCGGAGCGGACACGATCGACCCGTCGAGCCGGTCGATCGCCAGTCCGGGCGGCTCGGCCGACCCGGTGCCGAATGCCGCCGCCAGTGCTTTCTCGAAGTCCCGCACCAGACCCCCTCCAAGTCGTTGGCGCCGAGCGCCGCTACGCCCGGGCGGCCACCGGTTCGGGCAGTTCGGCGAGGCAGCCGACGCAGCCCACGCAGAGCCGGACCGGCTCGGCACGGGTCATACAGGTCGACGCCCGAACCGGCTCGGCACGGGTCACACAGGTCGACGCCCGGACGTCCGCGCCGCCGTCGGCGACCCGCCGGCCGTCGAGCTGGTCGATCGCCAGCCCCGGCGGTTCGGCCGGGCCCACCCCGAACGCTGCCGCGAGCGCGTTTTCGAATTCCTGCACGAGACCCCCTCGATGTCGGCATCCGTCAACTCCCACCGTGCCGAACCCGGCGGGGGTTCCGCTAGGGCCGGGCGGGGGTACTTGCCGGGCCCGCGGGGGTGTCCCCCGATTTCCACGCTACCGGACAGCACCGACAAAAACCGGGGTCAGCGGGCCCCGCCGAGCCGGTGCAACCGCAGGGCCAGCTGGATTTCCAGCGCCCGGTCCGGCACCTGCCAGTCCTCCCCCAGCAGGGACGCCACCCGCTCCAGCCGCTGCACCACCGTGTTCACGTGGACGTGCAGCACATCCTTCGTGCGGGCCAGCTGCGAACCGTTCGCGAAGTACGCCCGCAGCGTCGCGACCAGCTCGGTGCCGCGGCGCTCGTCGTAGTCCAGGACCGGCCCCAGCGTCTGGCGGACGAACGCGTCCAGGTCCGCGCGGTCGCCGAGGAGCTGGCCGAGGAAGCCGAGCCCGGTCATCGCCGCGCCTTCGCCCGTGCGGCCGAGCGCCAGCAGCGCCCGGACGCAGCGCGCCGCCTCCGCGTGGGCCTCCGCGATCGCCGACGGGCCGCCCGCCGGGCCCGCCGCGCCCACCGTCACCGGGCGGCCGGTGGCCGAGCCGAGGTCGGCTGCCACCCGGCGGGCCAGCTCGTCCGGGTCGCCGGTCGCCAGCAGCACGACTTCTTCGGCGTGCACCCCGACCAGCGTCGCGTGCCGGGCGGCCGCGCTCGCCACGCGCCGGCGGGAGCCGCCGTCCGCGTGGGCGACCAGCACCGCGTGCGGGGCCGACAGGTCGATGCCCAGCCGTCGGCCGCGGGCCAGCAGCGCGCGGGGGTTGCGGCCGGGCGCGGTGAGCAGGTCGGTCAGCAGCTCGCCGCGGACCTCGTCTTCGGCGCGCACCACCGATCGCCGCAGCATCAGCAGCAGGGCCGTCACGACGCCGGCGCGTTCGAACAGCCGCCGGTCCGGGTCGCTGAGCCCGGCCCGCCCGGCCAGCACCAGGCTGCCGAGCAGCTCGGGGCCCGCCTGCACCGCGCACACCCAGTTGTCCTTTGTGGACACCGCACGCCCGGACGCGCGGGCCGCCGCGAGCGCCTCCGCGTCGAGCGCGACCGGCGCCGACGAGCTCGCCAGGAGCGTGCCGTCGGCGTCGTAGACGGTGAGGTCGCCGTGCAGCACGTCGGCGACGGCGCCGGCGACGTCCGGCAGGTCGCCCCCGCGCAGCACGAGGTCGGTCAGCCGGTCGTGCGCGTCCTCGGCGCGTTCCATCGTCGCGTTGGCCTCGTTGAGCTCCGCGACCGCGCGGCGCGTCTGGTCGAGGAGGTTCGCGCTGTCCAGCGCGATCGCCGCGTGGTCGGCGAGCGAGGAGAGCAGGGCGACCTCGTCGGCGGAGAACTCCCGGGTGGCGCGGTCCGACGCGAACAGCACACCGAGCACCTTCGGGCCGATGGCCAGCGGGACGCCGAGGATCGCGGTCAGGCCTTCGTCCGCGACGCCGGAGTCGATGTGCCGCGTGTGCTTGAACCGGTCGTCGTTGAAGTAGTCCGAGGTCGCGTACGGCCGCGCGGTCTGCGCGACCAGCCCGCCGAGCCCCTCGCCCATGCCGAGCACGATCTGCTGGAACTCCGCCGACACCGACCCGTCGCTGACCCGGACGTAGGTCTTGTTCTCGGCTTCGTGGTTGAGCGAAAGGTAGGAGACGTCGACGCCGAGCAGCGCCCGCGCCCGCCGCACGATCGAGCGCAGCACGGTGTCCGGGTCCGACAGCGCGGCGAGCTCGCTCGCCGTCTCGAACAGCGCGGTGAGCTGGGCCTCGCGCCGCCGGTGCTCGGCCAGGGTCTCGCGGATGCGCAGGGCCAGTTCACCCGCGCTGGCCAGCGCGGCCAGGTCGGCCGCGTCGAGGGCGCCCTCGGCGCGGGCGGCCACGACGACGTGCGCCAGCTGCTCGGTGCTCGCCCCGGAGGCGAGCAGGTCGAGCAGCCGGCGCAGCGCGTCCGAGGGTGCGGTCACGGCGGTCATGCTAGGGCGAAACGGCCGTCTTTTCCGCCGAAACGTCGTCGTGCAACGATTCGCCGCGGGTTTCGCGGGCCGCGAGCAGCGCGATCACCGTGATGAGGCACATCGCCGCGACGTACAGCGACACCGGCACGGTGCTGCCCCAGGCCGAGAACAGCGCCACGGCGATCAGCGGCGCGACGGCCCCGGCGGCGATCGACGACAGCTGCCCGCCGACCGAAAGGCCGGTGTAGCGGACCCGGGTCGGGAACTGCTCGGCGAAGAACGCGGCCTGCGGGCCGTACATCGCGCCGTGCAGCACCAGCCCGACGGTCGCGGCCAGCACGATCACCGCCGACGACTTCGTGTCCAGCAGTGCGAAGAACGCGAAGCCCCACACCGCCATCCCGATCGCGCCGAACAGGTAGACCGGACGCCGCCCGACGCGGTCCGACAGCGCGCCCCACATCGGGATCGTCACGAAGTGCACGGCCGAGCCGATGAGCACCGCGGTCAGGCCGACGCCCTTCGGCAGGTGCAGCCCGGTCGTGACGTACACCAGGATGAACGCGGTGATCACGTAGTACGAGACGTTCTCGGCCATCCGCGCGCCGATCGTGATCAGCACCTGCCGCCAGCTCTTGCGGAAGACGTCGACGACCGGGACGTGCTTCTCGGCCCGCGCCTCGGCCTGGCGCTGCGCGGCCAGGAACACCGGCGACTCGGCGACGGCCAGCCGGATCCACAGCCCGATCAGCAGCAGCACACCCGAGAGCAGGAACGGAACGCGCCAGCCCCAGGACAGGAAGGTCGCGTCGGACTGGGTGGCGGAGAGGATCGCCAGGACGGCGGTGGCGAGGAGGTTGCCGCCGGGCGCGCCGCACTGCGGCCAGCTCGCCCAGAAGCCGCGGCGCCGGTCGTCACCGTGTTCGGAGACGATCAGCACGGCCCCGCCCCACTCCCCGCCGAGCGCGAAGCCCTGGACGAGCCGCAGCAGCGTGAGCAGGAGAGGCGCGGCGACGCCGGCGGTGGCGTACGTCGGCAGGACGCCCATCAGGCAGGTCGAGCCGCCCATCAGCACGAGGCTGACGATCAGCAGCTTCTTCCGGCCCAGCCGGTCGCCGAAGTGGCCGAAGACGAGGCCGCCGACCGGGCGGGCGAGGAACCCGACGGCGTAGGTCAGGAACGCCAGCAGCGTGCCGGTGAGCGGGTTCGCCGTCGGGAAGAACAGCTTGTTGAAGACGAGGGCGGCGGCCGAGGTGTAGAGGAAGAAGTCGTACCACTCGATGGTGGTGCCGATCAGGCTCGCGCCGACGATCTTGGCGATCGCCGACCGGTGGGGTTGGCTCACTGCGGGCTCCACTTCCTTGTGGGGTTTGGCGGGTGGTTACGCGGCGGTCCAACCGCCGTCGAGGGGAACCGAGGCCCCGGTGATGTGGGCGGCGTGCGGCGAGCACAGCCACACCACCAGGGAAGCGACGTCTTCGGGTTCGATGAGCTTCTTGATCGCGGCCCGCTTGAGGAGCACCTCGGCGACGACGTCCTCACGCGGGATGTCGTGCTCGGCGGCCTGGGCGTCGATCTGCCCGTCGACGAGTGGCGTGCGGACGTACCCGGGGTTCACGCAGTTGCTGGTGACCCCGTGTTCAGCCCCTTCGAGCGCGGCGACCTTCGAGAGGCCTTCGAGCCCGTGCTTGGCGGCGACGTACGCGGCTTTGAAGGCGGACGCGCGCAACCCGTGGACGCTCGACATGTTGACGATCCGCCCCCATCCCCGGGCGTACATGGCCGGGAGGGTGTGCCGGATGAGCAGGAAAGGAGCGGTGACCATCAGGGTCTGGATCCGGGCGAAGACGTCCGGCGGGAAGTCCTCGATGGGTGCGACGTGCTGGATCCCGGCGTTGTTGACCAGGACGTCGACCTCGGCGGGCAGCCCACCGATCGAGGAGGGGTCGCTGAGGTCGGCGACGTGCGCCCAGCCCCCGACTTCGGCGGCGGCGGCTTCGGTGCGGCGTTCGTCGATGTCGACGACGTGCACCTTCGCCCCGGCCGCGGCGAGGGCGCGGACGCAGGCGAGGCCGATACCGCCGGCACCGCCGGTGACGAGGGCGGTGCGCCCGTCCAGATCGCTGGTCATGGACGGGAACGGTAAGCGTGACCCCGGTCGCTAGCTATGTGCGGCGGAGCTACACCTGGGGAAGATCCAGTGTGGCCGGGGCACACAGTGCGGAGAGTAAGGCTTCCCACGATCGGGTGGAGATTTCGAGGGTGCCGCCGGACCGGTCCTTGGTGTCGCGGATTTTTGCCGCAGGTCCAAGCGCCACTTCCACGCAGTTTTCCTTGCCTGAATAGCGGGAAGTCCGCCACTCACCCATCCGAGCCTCCGAGTTCGGCGATCACCTCCCGGATGAACGCACAGCTGTCCTGCTCGCTCAGGGCAAGCGCCGCCAGAGTCTTGGCGGCCGCCCGGTAACCGGCGACCTGATCCTCATCGTAGAGGTAACCGCTCGCCTGAAATTGCTCGACGTACACGATGGGCGGCAGCTGCTCGAAGTCGAGGATGGCGAACGGTCCGCAGAGCCCCGGATGGCAGCTCGAACCACCGCGGAGCACCCGCACGGAAATGTTGCGCCGCCGCACCAGATCGAGCACGAGCCGAAGCTGGTCGGCCATGACCGCAGGCTCGATGAACCCCGGGCGCAAGGCCGCTTCGCCGACAACCACCTGGTAGGGAGTCGGCCTCGGCCCGGTGAGCAAGTCCCGGCGGACCTGCCTCGCCAAGGTCTGCCGTTCGATGTGCTCACCCGGCACCCCGAGCCCGGCCAGCACCACGCGGGTGTAGGCGGGCGTCTGGAAGAGTCCCGGAACCAGCGCCGGTTCCCAGCCGAACATCTCGCTCGCCTCCCGCTCGTACTGGACGTACGTGAAGCCTTTCGGGCCGGGCATCTCTTTCTCGAGCCAGCTCAGCTCGCGGGCGGTGCGGGCGAGCTCCAGCAGCCTCGCCCGCTCCCCCGGCTCGACCACCAGCACCCCCATGAGCAGCGCCACCTGCTCCACCTTGGGAATCCGCTTCCCGTACTCCCAATTGGACAGCTCCTGCGCATGCACGCCGATCTTCCTGGCCAGCTGCCGCACGCCGAGGTTCCGGGCCTCCCGGCAGCTGCGCAGGCCGAACCCGAGCGCTCTCGCCCGGGGTGTCGCGAAGGGTGTCGCCATGACCGCATTGTGTCACCGGGGTCCGACATTCCCGCCTCCCCGCCCGCCGGCTGGTGTCGCGGATCCGCGTCGGCTTCGCTGCTGGTCATGGACCCGGACCACGCACTCCAGACCCGTCTCCGCGACCTCGCCGAAACCCTTCCCGGCGACCTCGCCTGGCTCACCGGCCCGCCCCTGCGCGCGGACGGCCTGCGCGACCTCGGCGAGCGCCTGAGCTGCCTCGGCGCGGACCTGATCAGCCGCGCGAACGTCCTCGACGAGATCGCCGCCGCCCGCCTGCCCGCCGACGGCTGGATCCCCGAATGCGGGCCGGACCCGCGCCGGCGGCTGTCGCACTACGTCGGCCGGGGCGAGGTGCGGCTCGGGCTGATCTACTTCGCGAGCTGCGGCGCGGGCTGCTTCCCCTTCTACGCCACCGATCCCGCGGGCCGGACCGCGCGGCACGAGCGGTGCGAGAGGTGCGTCAAAGAGGCGTACCGGCTCATGAGCGTTCCGCCAGCACCGCAAGGTAGTGCACGTTCGTCATGATCCCGAGGACGTTGCCGAACGGGTCGACGACCGACGCCGTCACGAACCCCGGCCCGCGTTCGATGATCGGCTCGTACTCCTTCGCACCCAGCTCCAGCAGGCGGGCGAACGTCGCTTCGAGGTCGTCGACGTGCCAGCGGACGACCTCGCCGCCCGGCTCGGTGTGGGTGAAGGGGGCGTACCGGCGGTCGATGATGCCGAGTTCGTGCTGGTAGTCGCCGATCCGGAACTCCGAGTACCCGGGGACGTTGAAGTACGGCTCGACCCCCAGGAACTCCGCGTACCAGGCCTTCGCGGCTTCGTGGTCCTCGGCGTAGTAGGTGACGGTGGCCATCCCTCGCAGCATGTCCTGCTCCTCTCAAGCGGTGTGGCGCCATCATGCGGGGTCAAAGTGCTCACCAAGTGAGCACTTTGCGAGCCCGGCTCGGGAGGCCATTCTTTTGCGCCGGAAATGCTATTGTCCGTAGATGCCGAGAAGCGACCCGGTGCGGGTCTTCGTGTCGTACACGCACGATTCACCGGAGCACAAAGATCAAGTGCTCGCGTTCAGTGAGTTCCTCGTGGAAAACAGCATTGACGTCACCCTGGACCGGTGGCACCTGGCGCATCGCCAAGACTGGTACACGTGGGCCATCGACGGCATCGAAAACGCCGACCACGTCATTGTCGTCGCGTCGGCGCGGTATCGCGTCGTCGGAGACGGCTACGCCTCGGCCGAAAGCAACCGCGGCATGCAGTCCGAGGCCGCGTTGCTGCGGGAAAAACTGCACAGCGACCGGCCGGCGTGGACGCGGAAGATCCTGCCGGTCGTCCTGCCGGGGCACACGCCGGAGGAGATCCCGCAGTTCCTGCAGCCGCAGACCGCCGATCACTACCTCGTCGACGACTTCACCGTCGCCGGCTGCGAATCGCTGCTCCGGGTGCTGACCGCCCAGCCGCCGCACGTCAAGCCGGCGCTGGGCGCGCGTCAGCCGCACCTGCCGCCGCGTTCGACGGGCCCGGCCCCGCTCCGGCAGAAGGTCGTCTCGCGCGGCGGGGGCCTCACGATCGTCAACCAGGGCGGCGACCAGAACATCTCGATGTGAAACGGCCTGCCGGCGGCGCACACCACCGGCAGGCCGCCCTCCGCTAGGCGGAGGTGTGCCGCGCCCGGACCATCTTCTTGATGATGGTGAGCGCGCGTTCGTTGTTCAGCCAGGCGATTTCGTTGTCCGCACCGAGGGTCTCGCCGAAGCCGGTGTTCAGGTTGACCCGCTGGCCGTTCACGATCGAGATGGTGAACTCCTGGGCGTACGGGATGTCGGCGTACTTCTCGTACTCGCCGCCGTTGGCTGCGCCGCCGTCCACGTCGTGCTCGAACAGCTCGTCGACCTTCCGGAACAGCGCGGTGATCGACGGGGGCATGGGGATCCGGTCGGTGGAGACGCCCACGATGTCGCGGTAGTGCCACTCGGTGAGCTGCTCGTAGACGGGCTCGCCGGTGTGGAAGTCGAGGGCGCACCGGTAGAGGCTGATCAGGTCGTTGGTGAGGAACATGATCAGCACGTCGTAGTGGTTCGCGCGCCACCGGTGGTCGTCGCCGCGCCGGACGCGCAGGGACTCCGCCATGGGCCCCGAGGGCGAGGGCACGCCGACCACGGTCTGGATCGGGTAGACGAGGTCGCCGCCTTCGTGCTTGGTGGTCGCGACCAGCCGGACCTGACGGCTCGCCTTGGCCGCCAGCGCGGTGATGTCCTGCTGCAGCCAGGCGTCCATCTGCGCGTCGCCCGGCTTCGGTTCCGCCTCCGCGTACCGCTTGCGGTAGGTCTGGTACTGCTTCACCTTCTGCCAGCCCCACTTCCCGGCGAAGTAGGCGATCACCAGCAGCACCAGGCTGCCGGCGTTGTGCGCCGCCGCGGCGAAGACCACGCAGAGCGCGGTCACGCCCAGCGCGATCGCGCCGGGTGCCGGGCTGCGGTGGCGCGGCGTGCGGATGAAGTAGCGCTTGACCGCCTCCCCGCGAGCCGGGTCGAAGTCGCGGACCACGGGTGCCTGCTCGGGTTCCGCCGTGGCGACCATGCCGAGCTCGCCGGCGCGGGCCTGCAGTGCCTTGAAAGTCCGGCCCTGGGCGCGTTTCACGTGCGTGATCAGCGGTTCCAGCTGCGTGGGCTGCAGCTGCCCGATGCTCGCGGCCAGGTCGGCGGCCGCGGGCGGCGGGGGCGGCATGCCGATCGCCGTGTAGTAGTCGTCCTTCACCAGGGCCCACAACACGTTGGCCTGGTGGGTCACCACGACGTCGCCGTAGCCGATGGCCTGCTCGATGTGGGCCTCGACGCGGTCGATCTGCTCGGGCGAGCGGTCATTGGGTGGACGGCCGTCCAGCATGGCCAGCGCCGCGCAGAAGTGCCCGGTGGCGAGGTCCCGCTGCGCCTCCGGCATCTTCTGGGCGCCCACTTTCCGGGCATCGCTGAGGAATTCCTCGAACTCGCCGACCGCCTTGGCGTACATGCGGCCCTTGAGCGCCATCAGACCGTTCTGGAGGTGGTCTTTGACCGTCTCCATGTATATGGTCTGGTCACCACCTTGGTTGGCAAAAACCGTGCCGCCGTCTTCGTTGTGAACAGTTTGCTTCGGAAATGAGTTGTCTGCCACGGGAGGTTCCTTTTGGTTCGCGCGAATACCCCGTGACAGGCGAACACACGGGCGGCCGAGCCTAGATCGGCCGCCTGCCGCTTTCCGTTCTTGACCAAGTACTGACAACTAATTGTCAGTTCCGCCGGAAAAACGTCGCCCACCCGCCGGGTGCGACACTGCGTCCATGCGCGCCGACCGCCTTGTGGCCACCCTCCTGCTGATGCAGACGCGCGGGCGGGTGACGGCCGCCGAGCTGGCGGCGGAGCTGGAGATCTCCGTCGCGACCGCCCGCCGCGACCTCGAAGCGCTCTCGGCCGCCGGTGTGCCCGTCTACCCGCAGCCGGGCCGCGGCGGCGGCTGGCAGCTCGTCGGCGGGGCGCGCACCGACCTCTCCGGGCTGAGCGCGCGCGAGGCGCAGGCGCTGTTCCTGCTGGCCGGTCCGGCCGCGGCGGGCGCACCGGAGGTGAAGTCGGCGCTGCGGAAGCTGATGGGCGCGCTGCCGGGCACGTTCCGGGCGGACGCCGAGGCGGCGGCGGACGCGGTCGTCGTCGACCAGGCGGGCTGGGGCGAGCGCCCGAAGGAACAGCCGCCGATGGTCTCGCTGCTGCGGGACGCCGTCATCGCGCGGCACCGGGTCCGGCTGACCTACGCCGGGCGGGAGCGGTCCGAGCGGCTCGTGGACCCGTGGGGCCTGGTCGACAAGGACGACGTCTGGTACCTGGTCGCGGGCACCGCGAAGGGCCGCCGCACCTTCCGCGTGGACCGGATCGTCGCGGCCACCACCACCGACGAGCCCGCGGACCGTCCTTCCGACCTCGAGCTGGCCGCGGTGTGGCAGGAGGTCGTCGAAGAGGTGGAGAAACGCCGTTCGCTGCTCAGTGCGGACGTCGTGCTCGACCGGCGGCACTTCGGCGTGCTCCAGGGGCGGTTCGGGCGGCACTGCGAGCTGGTCGAGGAGCTGCCCGGGGAGCGGGTGCGCGCCCGGGTCGCCGCGCCGGCGCCGGTGATGATCGCGCAGGAGCTGGCGGGCTGGGGTGCGCTGGTCGAGGTGGAGGGCCCGGCCTCGGTGCGGGCCGAACTGGCCCGGCTGGGCGCGGAGCTGGTCGCCCGCTACGGCTCGTGACAGTGACTTTGCGTAATGACCCTGGGCCGGCCCAGCCCCGAAGGCCGCCGCCCGCTATGTCACTGATGTCCTTTATGTTCGGTGCCGCTCGCCGCCCTCGCCGCCGAACCCCGCTCGCCCTTCGGACCCTTCCTGTCGATCACGTCGAGCCGCCCCATCGCCCGCACGCTTGGTGAACGCCGTTAATCGGTCTACAATGGACACGCGGAGGGCCTACTGCGAGTGTCCGTTACCCGCCGGTATCTGGCCGTTCGGAGTATGCCTGATCACCCGTTTGCTGCTACTGTGACGCCTCCGTGACCTGAACGTGCGTTCGGTGACACTTCGGTGAGGGCAGACAATGCGTGACGATGTGGTCGAGGCGAGTGCGGTTGTGGGGCACTCCCCCGATGTGGTGTGGCAGATCGTCGGATCGCCGGAGTGGTATTCGCGGTTCGTGCCGGAGATCAGCTGGTGCGAGATCCAGGAGCCGGCCGGGCGCGGCCGCGGCCCGAAGGGCGTGGTCCGGATCGTCCCCGCGCGGGGACCGATGCTCGAGACGCAGATGCAGGCCGTCGTCTACCGGCCGGGCGAGCACGTCGTGTGGTGCGGCGTCCCCGACGAGGGCACCTGGGTCTCGCTGGAGCTGAGACCGCTGGCCGGCGGCAGGACCGAGCTGTTCGTGCGGATGATGCTGCCGCCGTCGTACCTGGATCTCGTGTCGTCGATCAAGAAGGACGTCCGCGCCCTCGGCCGTCGCCTCGACCTGCACCTGGCCGGGGAGCACGACCCCGAAGCCGACGGCGAGACCAACAAGGCCACCAAGCTGCGCACCACGAGCATCCTGCTGCGCGCCGGGGTGCTCAGCGCCGGGCGGCCGGACAAGCTCGCGCGCCAGCTGAACTCCCTCGCGCAGTGGGGGGCCACGGTCGCGGGCGGCTACCAGGCCGCGGCGGCCCGCGTCCCGGACGAGCTCGCCCTGCACGACGAGCGCAGCGTCCGCACCTTCCGCCAGGTCCAGGAGCGCAGCGACCGGCTCGCCAACGCGCTGAGCGAACTCGGCGTCGTCGAGCGCGACCGGATCGCGCTGATGTGCCGCAACCACTCCGCGATGATCGAGTCGTTCGTCGCGGCCAGCAAGCTCGGCGCCGACGTCATCCTGCTGAACACCGGCCTGTCCGCCGCCTCGGTGAAGGACGTGCTCACCGAGCACCAGCCCTCGGCCGTGCTGGCCGACGACGAGTTCGCGCAGACCATCGCGAACGTGCCGGGCGACTTCGCCCGGATCAGCACCTGGCCGGACGCCGACGCCGGCTACCCGACCGTCGACGAGCTGATCCACGCCGCGCCCGCCGACCGCCCGAAGCCGGTCGAACGGCCGGGCCGGCTGATCGTGCTCACCTCCGGCACCACCGGGACGCCGAAGGGCGCCCGCCGGCCGACGCCGAAGGGGCTGGGCACGGCCGCGGCGATCCTCGACCGGATCCCGCTGCGCTCCGGGGACCGGCTGCTGGTGGCGGCGCCGCTGTTCCACACCTGGGGCCTCGCGGCGATGCAGATCGGGATGGCGCTGCGGGCGTCGCTCGCGCTGATCCGCAAGTTCGACGCCGAAGAGACGTTGCGGACGATCGCCGAGCAGAAGTGCGACGCGCTGTTCGCCGTGCCGATCATGCTGCAGCGGATCCTGGACCTGCCGGAGCGGGTCCGCGCGCGCTACGACCTGTCTTCGCTGCGGATCGTGGCCAGCAGCGGCTCGGCGATGTCCGGGCCGTTCGTCACGCAGTTCATGGACACCTTCGGCGACGTCCTCTACAACTTCTACGGCTCGACCGAGGTGTCCTGGGCGAGCATCGCCGACCCGGCCGACCTGCGCGCGGCGCCGACGACGGCCGGCCGCTGCCCGCTCGGCACGCGGCTGGCGATCCTGGACGAGGACCGCAAGCCGGTGCCGCCGGGCGGCGAAGGCCAGATCTTCGTCGGCAACGACATGCTGTTCGAGGGCTACACGAGCGGGACCGACCCGGCCCGCGCGGCGGACATGATGGCCAGCGGCGACGTCGGCTACCTCGACGCGGCGGGCCGCCTGTTCGTCACCGGCCGGGCCGACGAAATGATCGTCTCGGGCGGCGAGAACGTGTTCCCGCGCCCGGTGGAGGAGGCCCTGGTGGCGCTCCCGGGCGTGCACGACGCGGCGGTGGTCGGCGTGGCCGACGCGGAGTGGGGCCAGCGCCTGGCGGCGTACGTCGTCCCGCGCCGGGGCGCGTCGCTGCACGCGGAGGACATCCGGCAGTACATACACCACCGTCTGGCGCGGTTCGCGGTGCCGCGGGACGTGTACTTCGTGCCGGACCTGCCCCGCAACGCGACCGGCAAGATCCTCAAGCGGCTGCTGCACGACGACACCTGGCCGGCCACCAGCGAGTACTGACCACTCCAAGCGACCGGACAACAGCGCGCGGCGGGTTCAGCCGACCGGCTGCCGCAACACCGTCCTCAGCTTCGCGGGTTCGACGCGCCGCGGGTCGCCGAGGTAGACCTCGTGGTGCAGGCCGGTCGGCTTCAGGCCTTGCCCGGCAAGGTATTCGTCGTGCAGGCGGGCCAGCAGCGGCCCTTCGTCGTCGTACGAGCCGGCGTGGAGCACCTGCGCGCAGCGGCCTTCGTGCAGCTTCTCCAGCCGGACCGGCGCGTCGAGCTTTTTCTTTACCCGGGCTTCCTCGACGGCCTCCTCACCGATCCACGGCGGCTGCGCGATGAGCATCGTCCACTGCCAGGAATCCTTGGCGCGCACGGTGAACGCGGCGTAGTCCTCGGCCCACCACAGGCCCTCCAGCGGACCCACGACGAAGTCCTCGCCGCGCTGCTTCGCCGTCATTTTGATCGTGTAGGCCAAGGCGTACAGCGCTTCGACGGCCTTCCGGTAGCTCTCCGCGGTGTTCGGGTTGCCGCGGCCGTCGATCGCGAGGAACCGCTGCTCGGGGACGTCCACCAGGGCCCAGTCGGTGTTCTTGGGCGCGTAGAGCTGCTTGAGGTCCTTTTTGAGGTCGTACGGCATCAGGTCAGTCCTTCCAGCCACCGGGCTTCCGCCTCGAGTTGTGCGATGGAGTAGTCGAAGATCGCCCGGACGAACGGCGGGGCGTGCTCCTGGGCGGTTGCCGCTCGACGCACGTCGGCGAGCCGCTCCTCGACCGCTTCCGCGCGCCGGGCGAGCGCGGCCGCGAGCCGTGCGGGCGGGACGGCCGGGCTGTTCGCGAGGCCGACGAGCACCGGCGGGTGCACCGGCCGCAGCTCGGCGACGGCGGCCTCGGCGGCTGCCGCGCAGGCCTTGCGGCCGGCTTCGGTGGCCGTGAACGTCTTTTTGGCCTTGGCGTGTGCGCGCTCTCCCTCGACCTCGGCGACCAAGCCTTTGTCGCGGAGTTTGCCCAGGACGTAGTAGATCGAGCTGAAGCCGAGCGCCGTCCAGTCGCGCATGCCGCGCTCCGAGACGACTTCGTCGAGTTCGTAGCCGTGCCTCGGCCGCTCGGCGACCAGGCCGAGCACCGTCAGTTCCGCGTCGGTGAGCACGGCCCTACTCTAGCACTAGAATACTCGGCCTCCGGAAATTGTCGGTGGTGACTGGCATGCTTCACCTCGTACCGGAGAAGCGAGGGAGAACAGTGGGGGGACAGGTGGTGACGGCGGTGCCGTGGACCGCGGAACGCGTGGCCGGGCTGGCGCCGGATCCCGCGTCGGAGAAGGCGGGCCGGGCGCTCGCCACGCCGGCGAGGTGGTCGGGCGCGGGTGCGTCCGAAGACGCCGTGTGGGGCTTCTGCCAGGGCAGCGGCAAGAAGCCGTACCAGACGTGCGTCGAGCTCGCCGAGCCCGCGTTCCGGTGTTCCTGTCCCAGCCGCAAGTTCCCGTGCAAGCACGCGCTCGGCCTGCTGCTGCTCTGGGCGGCGGGGCGCGTCGACGCCGCGGAACCACCCGAGTGGGTGCACACGTGGCTGGCGGAACGAGCCGATCGCGCCCGCCGGGCGGAAAAACGCGCCGAGGCGACCGGGCCGAAGGACGAGGAAGCGGCCGCCCGGCGGGCTTCCGATCGGGCGGCCCGCGTCGAAGGCGGCGTCGCGGAGCTGAAGGTCTGGCTCACCGACCGGATCGGCGCCGGGTTCGCAGGCTTCGAGCGCACCGGCGGCGAAGAGCTGCGCACGGTCGCGGCGCGCATGGTCGACGCCCAGGCGTCGGGCCTCGCGGGCGGCCTGCGCCGCGCGGCGGGGCTCGTCGGCCGCCGCGACTGGCCGGAGGCGCTGCTGGCCGAGCTCTCCCAGCTGTACCTGCTGGCCGACGCGGCCGGCCGCGTGGACTCGCTGCCACCCGCGCTGGCGGAGACGGTCCGCACGCGCCTCGGTTTCTCGGTCGAGACGGCCCGCGTCCTGGAGAGCGGCGAGCGCGTCGCGGACGATTGGCTGATCACGGGCGCGGCGGACGAGGAGAACGACCGCCTGCTCACCCGGCGCACGTGGTTGCGCGGTCTCGGCACGGGCCGGGACGCGCTGGTGCTGTCGTTCGCCCCGCCGGGCCGTCCCTTGGATTCGTCGTTGCCACCGGGCCACCGGCTCCCGGCGGAGCTGGCGTTCTACCCGGGCGCCGCGCCGCTGCGGGCCTTGGTGGCGGAGCGGGAGATCCCGGTCGCGGCAGCGACGGCCGAGGGCGGCTCGATCACCGAGGCCTTGGCGGCGCACGCGCGAGCCATGGCGGCGGACCCGTGGCTGGAGCGCTGGCCGGTGCTGCTGTCCGGCGTCACCCCGGCGGAGCACACCGGTGGCTGGTGTCTGTCCGAAAAGGACGGAACGGCGCTGCCGCTGGTGCCGTACGCGTTCCCGTGGTCGTTGCTGGCGTTGTCCGCGGGCCGCCCGCTGACGGTGGCGGGCGAGTGGAGCCCGGCGGGGTTGCGGCCGCTGACGTGCTGGCACGAAGGCCGGGCGGTGCGGCTGTGAACCTCGAACCTCGTTTTCCGAAACCCCGAAAGGCGGTGAAGCCGTGAAAGCCTGGGAAGATCTCGTCGGCACCGCCCTCCTCGGCACCCGGCGGCGCACCCTGGACCCGTCCGCGCTGCCGCCCGCCGTCCAAGAGCTCGTCGCCGGCCGCGCCGATCCCGCCGAGCAGCTGCTCGCCGCCGCGGCCGCGCTCGGCACCTACCGGCGGGCCGGGCGGCAGCCGCTGCACGACGTCCGGCCGCTGCCCGTGGCGGCCGGAGACGAGCGGCCCTTCGTGCCGCCGCTCGCCCGGGGCCGGCTCGGCAGGCTGCTCGCCGCCAGTCACCCCGATCTGCTGCTCGAGTGGCTCGGCATCGTCGCCGGCACCGGGTACCGCGTTCCGCCCGAAACCCTGCCGCTGCTCGCCGAAGCCGCCCGCACCAAGGTCGCCCTGCGGACGCCGCTGGCCGCCGTCGCCGGGCCCCTCGGCGCCTGGCTCGGCCGGCGCAATCCCGACTGGTCCTTCCTCGCCGCGCCCGCCGAGGAAGAGGCCGACCTCTGGAACTACGGCAGCCTCGCCCAGCGCCGCCGGTGGCTCGGCGCGAAACTCGTCGAAGACCCGGACGCCGCCCGCGAGGCCCTCACCGGCTCCTGGAAGACCGAGCCCGCCGAGGTCCGCGCCGACTTCCTCGGCGTGCTCGCCGGGCACGTGCGTCCCCAGGACGAAGCCTTCCTCGAAGCGGCGCTCACCGATCGGGCCGCCGCCGTCCGCGAACAGGCCGCCGACCTGCTCGGCCGGCTGCCCGGCACGCGTTACGGCGAGAGCATGGCCGAGCGGCTGCGGCCCCTGGTCCACCGCCGGAACCGGGTGCTCACCGTCGCCCTCCCCCACGGCGAACGCGGCGACGGCACCGTCCGGCTGCGCACCCTCGTCGCGGCCGCTCCACTGGCCTTCTGGGCCGAGTTCGGCCCGCCCGCCGAGGTCGTGCGGATGTCCGTCGAAGGCTGCCCGGCCGCCGTGCTCCGGGACTCCTGGGCCACCGCCGCCCTGCGGCAGCGCGACGAAACCTGGGCGCAGGCGCTCATCGGCGCCGATCCCGGCGGGCGCACCACCCCTCCGCTGCTCGGCGTGCTGAGCCCGGCGAGCCAGGCCGCCACCGTCGGGCACCTGATCGGCAGGCTGCCCGTCGAATCCTTCGCGCGGCTGGTGCACGAGCTGCCCCGGCCGTGGACGAAGGAGCTCGGCACCGCGCTGCTCGACTGGATCGCCCGGCAGGACGACCACCGCCTGGTCTCGCACGCCGCCGTCGTGATCGCCCGTGCCGTGCCGCCCGAGTGCCTGCGCCACCCGCTGGCCACCACCCGCCTGACCATGGACGCCGGGCCGTGGCGCCGGGCGCTCACCGAAACGCTGAACTTCCGCCGCGAAATGTACGAGGAGCTCGCATGACCGCCCCCACCGTCCTCCGGCCGCACGCCGAACAGGACCACGCCGCCGAGCTGGCCGCCCTGGCCGCCGCCGACGAGCGGGCCAAGCCGCCCCACTGGAACCTGTCGCCGTGGGCCGTCGTCGAGTACCTGCTCGGCGGCACCCTGCCGGACGGCACCGTGATCACCCCGAAGTACGTCGGCCCGCGGCGGCTGATCGAGGTCGCCGTCGCCACCCTCGCCACCGATCGCGCGCTGTTGCTGCTCGGCGTGCCCGGCACGGCGAAGACGTGGGTGTCCGAACACCTCTCGGCCGCCATCAGCGGGGATTCGACGCTGCTGGTGCAGGGCACCGCGGGCACGTCCGAGGAGTCGATCCGCTACGGCTGGAACTACGCCCGGCTGATCGCCGAGGGCCCGAGCGCCGCCGCGCTCGTCGAAAGCCCGGTGCTGCGCGCGATGCGGGACGGCAAGCTCGCCCGCCTCGAAGAGCTGACGCGCATCCCGGCGGACGTCCAGGACTCACTGATCACCATCCTCTCCGAGAAGACCCTGCCGATCCCGGAGCTGGGCACCGAGGTGCAGGCCCGGCCGGGCTTCAACCTGATCGCGACGGCGAACAACCGCGACAAGGGCGTCAACGAGCTGTCGAGCGCGCTGCGGCGGCGGTTCAACACGGTCGTGCTGCCGCTGCCGGACAGCGCCGAAGCCGAGGTCGAGATCGTCAGCAGGCGGGTCGCCGAGCTGGGCGCCTCGCTCGAGCTGCCCACCGAAGCCGCCGAGCTGGCCGAGATCCGCCGGGTCGTCACGGTGTTCCGCGAGCTGCGCTCGGGCCGCACCGAGGACGGCCGCACGGCGGTGAAGTCGCCGTCCGGCACGCTGTCGACCGCTGAGGCGATCAGCGTGCTCACCGGCGGGCTCGCCCTGGCCGCCCACTTCGGCGACGGCGTGCTGCGCCCGCACGACATCGCCGCGGGCATCCACGGCGCCGTCGTCAAGGACCCGGTGGCCGACCGCGCGATCTGGATCGAGTACCTGGAGACCGTCGTCCGCGAGCGCGACGGCTGGGCCGACTTCTACCGGGCCGGTCAGGAGATCTCTTGACCTCGACCCACCTGCTCGGCATCCGCCACCACGGCCCGGGATCCGCCCGGGCCGTGGCGACGCGGCTCGCCGAACTCGAGCCGGACGTCGTCCTCATCGAGGGACCACCCGAGGCCGACGCCCTGGTCGCCCTCACCGAAGACCCGGCCATGCAGCCACCGGTCGCGCTGCTCGCGTACGCGACCGAAGACGTCTCGCGCGCGGCGTTCTGGCCGTTCGCCGTCTTCAGCCCCGAATGGCAGGCGCTCGTCTACGCCCGCGAGGCGGGGATCCCGGTGCGGTTCTGCGACCTCCCGGCCGCGAACACGTTCGCCGCGGGGCCGGACGAGCACGCCGGCCCGCCGGTCGACCCCCTGGCCCTGCTGGCCACGGCCGGCGGTTACGACGACCCGGAACGCTGGTGGGACGACGTCGTCGAATCGCGGCGGGCCACCGAAAGCCCGTTCGAAGTGATCGCCGAGGCGATGAGCGCCGTGCGGGAGGACGAAAAACCACCGCAGGGCAACGAAGCCCGCCGCGAGGCCTACATGCGCTCGGTGCTGCGCCGCACGCGCAAGGAGGGCTTCGAGAACATCGCCGTCGTCTGCGGGGCGTGGCACGTGCCCGCGCTGGCCGACCCGCTACCGCCGGCGTCGCACGACCAGGCCGTCCTCAAAGGACTGCCGAAGCGGAAGGTCGCGTGCACCTGGGTGCCGTGGACGCACGGCCGGCTCGCCACGGCCAGCGGGTACGGCGCGGGCGTGCGGTCGCCGGGCTGGTACCACCACCTGTTCACCACGGCCGACGACGTCACCGCGCGCTGGCTGGCCGGGGTCGCGGCGGTGTTGCGGGAGGAGGACCTGCCCGTCTCGACCGCGCACGTCATCGAGGCCGTCCGCCTCGCCGAAACCCTGGCCACGCTGCGCGGCCGGTCGTCGGCGGGCCTCGCCGAGGTCACCGAGGCCACCCGGTCCGTGCTGTGCGGCGGCGACGAGGTGCAGGTCGAGCTCGTCACCCGGCGGCTGGTGGTCGGCGAACGGCTCGGCGAGGTGCCCGAAAGCGTCCCGCAGCCGCCACTGGCCGCGGACCTGACCGCGACGGCGAAGCGCCTGCGGCTCAAGAAGGACCCGATCGTCAAGGAGCTCGACCTCGACCTGCGGACACCCGGCGGGCTCGACCGGTCGAAGCTGCTGCACCGGCTGCGGATCCTCGGCATCGAGTGGGGCAGCCGCGAGGCGTCGGCGCGGCGGAACAAGGGGACGTTCCGCGAAACGTGGGCGCTGTGCTGGGAACCGTCGTTCGAGGTCGACCTCGTCGCGGCCGCGGTGTACGGCACCACGGTGGCGTCGGCGGCCACCGCGGCGGTCCGCGGCACCGTCGAAGGCACCCCGCCGCTCGACGAGGTCACCACGGCCGTCGAAAACTGCCTGCTCGCCGACCTGCCGGAGGCGCTGCCCGAAGCGCTCGCGGCGCTCGACGCCCGGGCGGCGGCGGACGCGGACGTCGCCCGGTTGATGTCGGCCCTGCCCGCGCTGGCCAGGGCGACCCGGTACGGCAACGTCCGCGGCACCGACACCGGCGCGCTGCGGGCGGTCGCCGACCGGATGCTGGACCGGATCTGCGCCGGCCTGCCGCCGGCCGCCCACGGGATCGACGACGACGCCGCGGCCCGGCTGGCCAAGCTGGTCGACGGCGTGCACGACGCGACCTCCCTGCTGGGCGAGGACGCCAAGGAGCGCTGGCTCGCGGCGCTGGCCCGGCTGGCGGAACGGCCGTCGCTGCCCCCGCTGCTGGCCGGACGGCT
The DNA here is from genome assembly GCF_053601335.1 of Amycolatopsis sp. NPDC004747. Lineage (NCBI taxonomy): Bacteria > Bacillati > Actinomycetota > Actinomycetes > Pseudonocardiales > Pseudonocardiaceae > Amycolatopsis > Amycolatopsis sp. NPDC004747. Next base: position 375,737 of record NZ_JBSGBQ010000003.1, read on the forward strand.
CACCCGGGTCCTGCACGACGCCGGGCTGTTCGACGCGCTCGACGTCGAACTGCGGCTGGGCCGGGCCCTCACGCCGGGTGTCGTCCCGTCGGCGGGCGCGGCGTACGTCGAGGGCTTCTTCGACGGCGGGGCGCTGCTGCTGGTGCACGACGAAGGTCTGCTGCGGGTGATCGACGCGTGGCTGGCGGCGATCCCGGCGGAGGTCTTCACCGAGGTCCTTCCGTTGCTGCGCCGCACTTTCGGCGCCTTCAGCGGGCCCGAAAAGCGGGCGATCGGGCAGCGCGCGGCCGGGCTCACCGGCACCGCCCGCGCGGTGGCCGTCGCCGACGAACTGGACGAGGACCGGGCCGAGCGGGTGCTGCCGGTCCTGGCGACGCTGCTGGGGGTGGGGGCATGAACACCGCCAACGGACTCCCTCCCGCGGAGGCGGCAATGAGCACCGACACCGACACCGATCGGGTGCGGCGCTGGCGGCTGGTGCTGGGCGGCGATGGCGCCGGACCCGGGTCAGGCCTGGAGGACGCCCAGCTGTCCGATGAGGACAGCGGGGTGGACGCGGTGCTGGCCGCGCTCTACGACAAGCCCGACGAGGAGACCACCGGCGGGCCGCGCAGCGCGAACCTGGGCGCGTCGGCGCCGCGGGTCGCGCGCTGGCTGGGCGACATCCGGCGCTACTTCCCGAGCACCGTCGTGCAGGTGATGCAGCGTGACGCGGTCGACCGGCTCGGGCTGACCCGGATGCTGCTGGAGAAGGAGCTGCTGTCGGCGGTCGAGCCGGACGTCCACCTGGTCGGCACGCTGCTGTCGCTGAACAGCGTGCTCCCGGAGGAGACCAAGGAAACCGCGCGCGAGGTGGTCCGCACGGTCGTCACACAGCTGGAGGAGCGGCTCGCCGAGCGCACGCGGGCGGCGATCCGGGGCGCGCTGGACAAGGCGTCGCGCACGCACCGGCCGCGTCCCGGCGACGTCGACTGGGCGCGCACGATCCACGCGAACCTCAAGCACTACTCCCCCGACCTGCGCACGATCGTCCCGGAGAAGCTGATCGGCTTCGGTAGGCGCCAGCAGGCGGTGCAGCGGGACGTGGTCCTGGCCGTCGACCAGTCGGGGTCGATGGCGGAGTCGGTGGTGTACTCGGGGCTGTTCGGGGCGGTGCTGGCGTCGATGCGGGCGTTGAAGACGTCGTTCGTGGCGTTCGACACGGAGGTCGCGGACCTCACCGAGCACCTCGCCGACCCGGTCGACGTCCTGTTCGGCACCCAGCTGGGCGGCGGCACGGACATCAACCGCGCGATCGCGTACTGCCAGGGCCTGGTCGAGCGCCCGGAGCGGACGCTGCTGGTCCTGATCAGCGACCTCTACGAGGGCGGCGACGAGGAGGAGCTGCTGCACCGGATGGCGGAGCTGGCCGGCGCGGGGGTCCAGGTGGTGACGCTGCTGGCGCTGTCGGACTCGGGCGCCCCGTCGTACGACCACGAGAACGCGGCGGCTCTGGCCGAGCTGGGCATCCCGGCGTTCGCGTGCACCCCGGACCAGTTCCCCGAGCTGATGGCCGCCGCCATCCGCGGCGACGACCTGCAGGGGTGGGTGGCCCGCGAGAGCAGTTGAGTTGTGGAATGAAACTGACGGCCGGAGGGTTGAACGGGATGTGGGACGGCAGTTCCCGCAGGAAGGACGGCTCGCCGTGAAGGTCCGCAGCTCGATCCGCTCACTCGCCCGCCAGCCGGGTGCTCAGGTCATCCGCCGGGGGACGAAGGTGCTGGTGATCAACAAGGACAACCCGCGCTCGAAGGCCCGCCAAGGCTGACCGCGGCCACCCCGCCGAGGGCGCACCACCTCGCCACCGTGCCCCGGAGCCACCTCGGCTCCGGGGCACCGCCATGCACACCAACAGGCATCACCCGTGATTGGCAGGGCATCACTCGTGATTGAGCGGGCATCGCGCGTGATCGGCCAGGCATCACCCGTGATTGGCCGGGCATCACTCGTGATTGAGCGGGCATCGCGCGTGATTGGTCAGGCATCAGCCGTGATTGAGCGGGCATCGCGCGTGATTGGTCAGGCATCAGCCGTGATTGAGCGGGCATCACCGCGATGCCTTCCCCGTCACGCGCGATGCCCCTCCAATCACCGGTGATGCCTCTGCAATCACGCGAGATACCTTCCTGGTCACACCGCAGGCCAGGCCGGCGAGGCTGACGAGGTTCCCTCCGGGTGCGCGAGCTGCTGTTCGGGCCGCAGCGGTTCTCCGACGTGCGCCGGGCGCTGCCCGGCGTCAGCTCGAACCTGGTCACCGACCGGCTCCGCGAGCTCGAGGCCAGCGGCGTCGTGACGCGCCGGCCGCTGCCGCCGCCGTCCGCCCGCTGCTGCGCGAACGCGAAAGCTGAACCGTCAACCCGCGCGGGCGAACCGCAGCACCCCGTCGTCCACGCGCTTGAACCGCATGTCCGCCAAGTCCAGCAGGTAGTTCTGCCGCATCATCCAGGGCCGCCGCCCGCCTTGCTTCGGCAGGTCGGCGACGGTCCGCTTGATGTACCCGGACTGCAGGTCCACGATCGGGCGAGGCCGGCCCGCGCCCGACGCCGAGGCCGCGTCCGGCACGCAGAACGCGTACCCGTGCCGGTCCAGGTGGGCGAGCAGGCGGCACACGTACTGCGACGCCAGGTCCGCGCGCAGCGTCCACGAACTGTTCGTGTACCCCACGCACCACGCCAGGTTCGGCACCCCGCCGAACATCGTGCCCTTGTACGCCCGCTGCTCCCCCGGCTCGATCGCCCGCCCGTCGACGGTCAACGCGATGCCGCCGAACGCCACCAGCCGGAGACCGGTCGCCGTCACGATGAGGTCCGCCGGAAGCGCCCGGCCCGATTCCAGCGCGACCCCCGACGCCGTGAACCGCGCGATCCGGTCCGTCACGATGTCCGCCTTGCCGGACCGCAACGCCCGGAACAGGTCCGCGTCCGGCACCAGGCACAGCCGCTGGTCCCACGGGGCGTACGACGGCACGAAGTGCGGGTCCACCGGGATCGACGCCGGCAGCTGCGCCGCGACGCGCTTGCGCAACGCCAGCGACGCCCGGCCGGGCAGCCGCCGCATCAGCTGGAAGAACAGCGTTCCCATGACCACGTTCTTGCCGCGGACCACCCGGTGCGCGAGCTTCTCCGGCAGCAGCGCGCGGATCCGGTCGGCCAGCGCGTCCGTGCCCGGGCGCGCCACGATGTACGACGGCGACCGCTGCAGCATCGTCACGTGCGAAGCGCGCGAAGCCAGCGCCGGGACGAGCGTCACCGCCGTCGCCCCGCTGCCGATCACCACGATCCGCTTGCCCGTGTAGTCCAGCTCCTCCGGCCAGTGCTGCGGGTGCACGATCTCCCCGGCGAATTCCGCGCGGCCCGGGAATTCGACGACGTGCCCCGAGCCGTACGAGTAGTAACCGCTGCACAGGTACAGGAACCGGCAGGTGAACCTCGCCCCGTGCGCGGTCGACACCGTCCACCGCGCATCCGATGACGACCACGACGCTTCGGTCACCCGGTGGCCGAAGCGGATGTGGCCGGTCACCCCGAACTCCTCGGCCGTCGAGCGGAGGTAGCTCAGGATCGACGGCCCGTCCGCGATCGCCTTCGGGTCCTTCCAGGGCCGGAACGGGTAACCGAGGGTGAACATGTCCGAATCGGACCGGATGCCCGGGTACCGGAACAGGTCCCAGGTTCCGCCGATCGTGTCCCGCGCTTCCAGCACGGCGTACGTCTTGCGCGGCAACCGCTCCTGCAGGCGGCAGGCCGCGCCGATGCCCGACAGGCCGGCGCCCACGATCAGGACGTCCACGTGCTCGGTCATGCCCGGCAGCCTAACCGAGGTGGAGACCCCGCCGGACCGGGTCGGGGCACCGGCCCGGCGGGGAGGTCCTACACCAGGACGACCTTCGTCGCGCCGAACGTGCCTTTCAGCGGCACCACCACGGACCGGCCGCGCACGGTCACCGTGACGCTGTCCTGCAGCTGCGTCGGATCCGACACCGCGAGCTGCGTCCGGGCCCCGCACCGCCCGAGCGCGACCGACGCCGGCCCCGACACACCGAGGTCGCCGACCGAGCCCGCCGCGAAGAAGTTCGCCAGCACCGTGCCGCCGGCCACCCGGATCGCCTGCACCACCGGCGTGTTCGCCAGCACTCGCCACGCCCAGGACGCGGTCAGCGTGTCGATCACCGAAGCGCCCGGCAGCACCGCGTACGCGTACGTCGCGTCCGTCGGCTTGACGCCGTGTTCCAGGACCAGCTTCTGGTACCGGCGCGTGTTCGGCGTCGTGGTGCCCTTGGTGTTGGCGCCCGTGTCGATGTCGCGCCACGCGCCCGTCCGGTCCTCGCGCACCGCCGTCACCGAGGCGTCGTCGAGGAGCACGTACCCGCCGACGTTCTCGAGGTGCACCCAACGCGGCTTCCGCAGTGCGTTGGCCTTCCCGGGATCGGTGGCCAGTCGCCGTCCGTCGGCCAGCAGCGCGCCGCGACCGCCCTCGCCGAGGTTGCGGTTCTCGATCGTCGTGCGCACCGCGTACGACGACGTGCTGGTGATCCCGGCGCCGAGGCAGACGACCCCGGCCGGGGTGAAGAACCACGACTTCTTCGCGACCAGCGATCCGTCCCAGTTCTTGAAGTCGAAGGCGCTCGCGCCGTGCCGCTCGTCCCAGCGGACGCCACCGGTGTGCGCGTTCGGCCCCACCGGCACCCCGCCGAACTTGGGGTCGACCGGGCCGTCGTGCTCGGTCGTGCCCGGCAGCAGCAGCGGGTCGACCGTCGGCCAGTAGGCGTCGGTGTAGTGGCCCTTGGCGTTCGGCAGGAACGTGTAGAGCACGCCGTCGCCGACGTGGTAGCCCTTGAGGTTCTGGCCGTTGATGGCCTCGTAGCGCGAAATCCGCGTCGAGCTGACGCCCAGCGAAGCCGACCAGCCGTCGGTGACGTGCACCAGCCGGTCCTGCTGGCCGAAGATGCGATGCGTCGCTTCGACCCGCGCCGGGCGTGCCCCGGACGCCAGCATGTCCTGCGCGAACTCGATGCCCGGCGTCGCCACCAGGTCCGGGCCGGGCGCGAACCGCTCGGGGTCCGGGATCTTCAGGAACGGTGCGAACGTGCCTTCCTTGAGCCACTTCGCGGCCAGTGCGTTGAGGTCGGTCTTCGTCTTGCCGGCCGCCGTCCGCGCCAGCACCAGCGTCGCGACGGTGAGCTGGTGGCCGATGTCCTGGCCGGTCTCCCCCTGCCGCGACAGCATGCGCCCGCGCACCGGCTCCATCAGCGCGCCCGCGTAGACGAACGGCGCGAAGCTGTCCGCGACCAGCGCGTAGATCTTGTCCTTCAGCGGCTGCGGGAGCGCGTACTCGGTGCCCTGCGTGACGTGGATGGCGCCGGCGAGCGCGGTCAGCAGCACGATGCCGTAGTGGCCGGGGTACGGGATGGTGTCGTGCTGGATGAAGGAGCCGTCGACGTGGAAGCCGTCGCCCGCCGCGCGGTCCAGTTTCGCGACGACGCTCGCCGCGCCGCCGCCGGCGACGTCGGTGAGCGCGTCGATGCCGGTCTTGATCCACGCGGTGTCGCCGAGCATGGCGCCCGAGACGATCGAGATGAGGGCCTTGTCCGCGCGGTTGGCGCCGGTCTCGACGACCGAGGCGTTGTTCGCGCGCAGGTTCGGGTTGCCGACGAACCGCTTGACCGGCTTGAGGTAGCGGGCGAGCTGGTCGGCGGTGAGCTGGTCGGCGACCACCGACAGCGTGTGCAGCAGGTAGTACGGGATGCCGATTTCGTAGGTGTACCAGTTGCCGATTTCCCCGACGTTTTCGTTGTACTGGCTGGCGTAGATGAGCTCGAGGGCCGACTTGATGCGGTCGAGCACCACCGGGTCGCCGGACAGCGAACCGCCGGGCGTGCCCCAGTCGACGGCGATCGCGCGCAGCCGCGCGTACATCGAAGTCGTGTAGTCGCTGCCCGGGCCGAGGGGCAAGTCTGTCCACAGTGGAGCGCCGCCGCCGGCCACGGACAGGCTCGCGTTGTAGGCTTTGGCGACCCGGCCCAGGTTGGCCAATGCTTCGGCGCGTTCCGGCGACGGCCGGTTGATGCCGGTCTGCAACTGCCGGTACGCGGCGACGATCGGCGCGGTCGCGGCGGGCACCGGGCTCGCTTTCACCGCGGGTGCGGCTGCGAGGCTCGCCGCGGAGGACGGGCGGGTGAGGAGCACGGTGGAAGCGGCCGCCAGGGCACCGCCGCGCAGCGCGTTTCTCCGGTTCACGGGCATGACAATGCCTCCCAGAAGACATCTTCGGCTAACGGGAATTCGGTCGTGCGGCGGCGGAGGGTCCCGGCCCGGCGCCTTGCGGGAAAGGCACCGGGCCGGGTCGGCGCTCCCCGGGGAGCGCCGCTTTCAGCGGGTCAGCGACACCGGAAACTGTCGGTGCCGAACGATAGAATGGAACCGGGGGGCGCCCCCGCAGGTCCGTGATGCCGGTGGGACCACAGCGGCCGGTGGGATCAGCGGGAGCCGTCGGTGCGGCGGGGCAGCTGCCAGGGGTTGGCCTCCTGCAGGGGTTCGGGCAGCAACGCGTCCGGGAAGCCCTGCCAGGCGATCGGCCGCAGGAACCGCTCGATCGCCGCGGTGCCCACCGAAGTCGTCGTCGGGGCCGTGGTGGCCGGGTAGGGGCCGCCGTGCTGCTGGGCCCAGCTCACCGTCACCCCGGTGGGCCAGTCGTTCCACAGCAGCCGGCCGGCGATGCGGGCCAGGGACGGCAGCACCGGCCGGACCCAGTCCACATCGGACTCCTCGCCGTGGATCGTGGCGGTGAGCCCCGGTTCGATCACGTCGAGCAGGCGCAGCAGCTCGGCCTGGTCGGTGTAGGTGACGATCAGCGACGCCGGCCCGAAGCACTCCTCGTGCACCGCGGCGCCGCCCTCGAGGAACTGCTTGCCCGTCGTGGCCAGCAGCGTCGGGGTGAACGCCGGAGACGAAGAATCCGACGACGACACGACCTCCACGCCCGGCACGTCCTGCAGCTTCGAAAGCTGCGCGGAAAACCCCGAAGCGATCCGGTCGTTGAGCATCGGCTGCGCCGCCACCCCGGAAAGGGCCGTGCGCAGCGTCTCGGTCAGGCCGTGGTCCTCGGGCAGGAACAGCAGGCCCGGCTTGGTGCAGAACTGGCCGGCGCCGAGGGTGAACGAACCGGCGTACCCCTTGGCCACGGCTTCCCCGCGCGCGGCGATCGCCGCCTCGGTGACCACCACCGGGTTGACGCTGCCCAGCTCGCCGTAGAACGGAATCGGCCGCGGTCGAGCCGCAGCGATGTCGAACAGCGCGCGCCCGCCGGGGATCGAGCCGGTGAAGGACGCCGCCGCGATCCGCGGGTCCTTCAGGGCCGTCACGCCCTCCTCCTGGCCGAAGATCACGTTGAACAGCGCCGCCGGCGCGCCCGCCTTGATCAGCGCCTCGCGCACGATCGAGCCGGTCTGCGCGGACAGCTCCGGGTGCCCGGGGTGGGCCTTGAGCACCACCGGGCAGCCCGCGGCGAGCGCCGAAGCGGTGTCACCGCCCGCGACGCTGAACGCGAACGGGAAGTTGCTGGCCGCGAACACCAGCACCGGCCCGATCGCGGTCTTGACGCGGCGGATGTCCGGCCGCGGGCCCATCGGCCACTCCGGGTCGGCGTGGTCGACGGTGGCGCCGAGGTACTCGCCGTCCGCGAGGACTTCGGCGAACAGGCGCAGCTGGAACGTCGTGCGCTTCAGCTCGCCGGCCAGCCGCGGCGTCTCGGGCAGGTGCGTCTCGGCGTGCGCCAGCGGGACCAGCCGGTCCGCGGCGGCGTCGAGGGCGTCGGCGACCGCGGTCAGCCAGCCGGCGCGTTCGGCCGGGGTCGCTTCGGCGGCGGGGCGGGCCGCGTCGGCGGCTCCCGCCAGGATCTTCTCGAGCGTGGCGGCGTCAGTGGCCTGGCTCATGGGTGGGACAGCTCCTCAGTTCTCATGGGCGGCGGCGGTGGCCGTTTCCAGGTCGCCCCAGCGACCCGGGCCGGCCAGGCCGAGGTGGTACAGGTGCAGCTCGGCGGCGCCCGCCTTGGCCAGCTCGCCGACGTAGCCTGCGATGTCCGGCACCGGCGCGGCGGCCACCGCCGTGATGTAGCTCCCGATCGCCACGCGGTCGGGCAGGGCCTCGCGGGCCGCCGCGACGGCCTCGGCACCCGTGGCGGGCGCCCACCCGAACAATACGACCGCGTCGACGTCGTCGGGCGCCGACGGCGTCAGCCCGGGCAGCGCGCCGGTGACCCACGGGTCGAGCGCGCCGTGCAGCACGATCCGGGTGCCCGGCGGCAGCGTGGCCAAAACCGCGGCCCGCAGCGCGTCGGTGGCCCGCTGCCGGCCACGCAGCAGCAGCTGCGTCAGCGACGGCGGCAGCCGGTCGCCGGTGATCCCCAGATCACCGGTGGCCAGCAGCCGCCGGACCTCTTCGACGAGCTGGGCCCGGACGGTGTCCGCGTCGACGTCCCACGCCGCAGCGCAGGCGTCGCAGCAGCAGATCGACAGCAGCCGGGCCACCGCGGGCGCCCACACGCCGTCGGTCTTCTCGTGCTGGTGCTGGTGCACCGCGCCGAGCGGACCGCAGGCCTCGAGGATCACCGACGACAGCTCCAGCCCGGCGACGGAGTTCGCGACCACGGCCGCGGCGTACTCGCGCACGGCGGGCTGCGACGGGCACAGCGCCCACGGGTAGGCCTCGCCGAAGCAGTTGCGGACCACGACGTCCGGGTGCGCGTAACCCAGCTGGGAGTTGTGGGTCAGGACGATCCAGGCGGCGGCCGGGATCCCGGCCTCGTTGAGCAGCCGGACGGCCTCGCCCCCGGAGTCCGCGGAAGTCACCCAGTCCGGAGTGGACGGACGCAGCTCGCCCCACCCGCCGGAAACCGGGCGGTAGAACGCGGCGTGCCGCGCCACGACGGCCGTCCGGGACGGCGACCACGGCGTTGCCGCGCGAGCGCTGTGGTACGACAGCGCCACGGCCACCTCGTCGACGCCGAGCGCCTGGACCCGCGGAACGAACCCGGGGTCCAGGACGTCCCAGGGGTAGGCGTATCCCGTCACCTTCACCGACTCACCACCTCGCCGTGTTCGCTTCGAAGTCCGGGACGTACTTCCGCATGTAGGTCCCGTCGTCCCGCTTGGTCAGTCCACATCGGACGTAGTTCTCGTGCAGGCGGGCCAGCGCGTCCTCGTCGAGGGTGATCCCGAGCCCCGGCGTCGTGGGCACCGCGACGGCGCCGTCGGTGAACTCCAGCACGCCCGGCTCGACGACGTCCTCGACCTTCCACGGCCAGTGCGTGTCGCAGGCGTAGGTCAGGTGCGGCGTGGCCGCGGCGACCTGCACCATCGCGGCCAGGCTGATCCCGAGGTGGCTGTTGGAGTGCATCGACAGGCCGACGCCGAAGCTCTCGCACGTCACCGACAGCGCCTGCGTGGCCCGCAGCCCGCCCCAGAAGTGGTGGTCGGACAGCAGGACGCCGATCGCCCGCGCCCGGAAGCCCGGCTCGACGTCGCCGAAGTTGACCACGCACATGTTGGTCGCCAGCGGCATGGACGCCTCGGCGGCCACCTGGGCCATGCCGTCGATGCCCGGCGTCGGGTCTTCGAGGTACTCCAGGACCCCGTCCAGCTCGCGAGCCACCCGGATGCCGGTCTCGACCGTCCAGGCGCCGTTCGGGTCGATCCGCAGCGGGCTTCCGGGGAACGCCTCGGCCAGCGCGCGGATGCCGTCGACTTCCTGCGCAGGCTCGTAGACCCCGCCCTTGAGCTTGATCGACCGGAAGCCGTACTCGTCGAACATCCGCTTCGCCGAACCGACCAGCGCCTCCGGCGTGGTGATCTCGCCCCAGGAGTCCTCGCGGCCGTCGATGTGCTTGCCGTACTTGTAGAACAGGTAGGCGGAGAACTCGACGGCGTCCCGGGCCCGGCCGCCGAGCAGGTCGGTCACCGGGCGGCCCAGGTAGTGGCCCTGCGCGTCCAGGAACGCGACCTCGAACAGCGAGTAGACGCTCGCGATCGTCTTGCGGATGGAGAACCCGCCGATCAGGCCGTGCGCGTCGGTCAGCACCGTGTCCGACAGCGCCTCCGCCACCAGCCGCCGCAGGCCGGGCAGGTCGAACACGTCGTGGCCGCGCAGCCGCGGCAGCACCTTGCGCACCTCGCCGAGGAAGGCGTCGTCGCCGTAGGACTCGCCGAGCCCGACGACCCCGTCCTCGCACTTGACCTGGACGACGCTGCGCAGCGCGAACGGCTCGTGCACGCCCATGACGTTGAGCAGCGGCGGGTCCGCGAACGCGACCGGGGTCAGCACCACGTCGAGGACCTTCATCAGCCGAGTCCCTTCAGCGTCACGAAGCCGTCCTCGACGATCTTCTCCAGCCGGCGGATCTGCTCCGGGGTCGGCTCGACCAGCGGCGGCCGGACCGGGCCGACCTTGTCACCGCGCAGCCGGGCGGCCGCCTTGACCAGCGAGACGGCGAAGCCCGGCGTCTCGTCCCGCAACGCCACCAGCGGCAGGTAGAAACCGGTGAGCAGCGCGTCCATCACGCGCGTGTCGCCTTCGCCCAGCGCGCGGTGGAAGCGGTGCGCGATCTCCGGCGCGAAGCAGTGCACCGCCGAGGAGTAGCGGGCGACGCCGATCGCGGCGTACGCCTTGGCCGAGACCTCCGCGGTCGGCAACCCGTTGAAGAACAGGAAGTTCCGCGCCCGCTCGGTGTCCAGCGACCGGATGGTGGTGACGATCCGGGTCATGCACTCGACGTCGCCGTAGCCGTCCTTCAGTCCCACCACCGACGGGATGTCCAGCAGCGAAGCCGCGGCCGGCGCGGTGAACACGCCGGTGCCGCGGTGGTAGACGATGACCGGCACGGACGAGTCGCCGACGGCGTACCGCACGAAGTCGACCAGGCCCGAAGACGGCCCGGTGACCAGGTACGGCGGCAGCAGCAGGACGCCGTCCGCGCCGCCGTCCCGGGCCGCCGCGATGCCGGCCCGCGCTGACGCCGCGCCGCCCCCGGCGCCCACCCAGACCGGGACGCGGCCGGCGGCCACCTCCCGGGCCCGGGTGAGCACCGAGGCGACCTCGGCGGGCGAGAGCGAGCTGAACTCGCCGGTGCCGCACGCGACGAACAGCGCACCGGCGCCCGCCGCGATGTGGCTCTCCACGTTCTCCGCGAGCGCGTCGAGGTTGACCTCGAGGTCCTCGGTGAACGGGGTGAGGGGGAACGCCAGCAGGCCGTCCAGCTCGATCTCGTTCTGTGCCATGTGTTTCTGCTCTCTCGTCCTTATTTCGGTTCGGCCGGGTGTGGCCTGCGGTCAGGCGGGCACGGTCGTGCCTTCCTGCTTCCGGTCGACTTCGTCGTCGGCGGTGTTCACGGTGTCGACGATCTCATCGGCGGCCGCGCTGCGCTCGGGAGCGAGCAGGCCGAGGCCGACGTAGAGTGCGAGCGAGACGAGGATCGGCGTCGCGACGAGCACGGTCTGGTTCGCCTTGAAGACGTAGTACACCAGCGCGTAGTCGATCAGGCCGCCCGCCCAGGAGACCAGCGCGGCCCGCGGGCCGCACTTGCGGAACCACGGCAGCATGCCCAGCAGCAGCGGGATCGAGATCGGGCCCATCAGTGCGGCGACCCAGTTGACGACGATCTGCAGCACGCCGCCGAGGTTCTGCGCCTGGGTGGCCACCAGCATGGTCAGCGCGACGAACACGACCGTGGTGATCCGGGCCGCCTTGAGGCCCTGGACGTCGGTCCACTGCCGGGCGCGGCGGAACATCGCCGGGATCATGTCGCGGGTGATCACCGCGGAGATCGCGTTGGCGTCGGAGGAAACCATCGCCATGGTGTGCGAGAAGATGCCGGCCAGCACCAGCCCGATCAGGCCGGGCGGCAGGAACGTCGTGGTCATGATCGCGTACGACTGCGTCGGGTCCTTGACACCGGGGATCAGCAGCGGCGCGGCGAACATCGGGAACATCAGCACCAGGGGCCACAACAGGTACAGCGCCGAGGACAGCCGCGCACCCCGCTTGGCCTCGTGGGTGTTCGGCGCGGCCATGTACCGCTGCGCCAGGTTCCACATGCCTCCGTTGTACTCCAGGGTCTTCACCAGCACGTAGACGAGCAGGAAGATGGTGGTGTACTTGGACGTCACCGGGTCGACGTGGCCTTCGGGCAGCTTGTCCCACATCGTCCAGAGCGCGGAGATCCCGCCCAGCTTGCCGAGCACCACGACGATCATCACGATCGCGGCGATGGCCTGGATGACGAACTGGCCGAAGTCGGTCAGCGCGTCGGCCCACAGGCCGCCGATGGTGCAGTAGACCAGGGTGACCGCGCCGGTGATGAGGATGCCGAGGTTGTAGTCGAGGCCGGCGAAGACGTGCAGCAGCGTCGCGACGGCGAACCACTTGGCCGCGATGTCGAAGATCTTCAGCAGGCTGCCGCTCCAGGCCAGCGCCTGCTGCGTCGGCACGTTGTACCGCTTGGCCAGGTACTCCAGCGGCGAGGCGACACCCAGCTTCGAGCGCAACCGGTTCCAGCGGGCGGCGAACAGCCAGCTGCCGATGCCCACGCCGATGCCGATGCTGGCGAAGCCCCAGAAGTACACGGTGACACCGGTGGTGTAGGCCACGCCCGCGTACGCGACGAAGAGCACGGCGCTGTAGCCGGACATGTGGTGCGAGATGCCGGCCAGCCACCACGGCATCCGCCCGCCGGCGGTGAAGAAGTCCTTCACGTCGCTGACTCTCTTGTGCGACCACCAGCCGATCACGATCATCAGCGCGAAGTACGCGCAGATCATCGTCCAGTCGAGTGCGTGCACCGCAGGCTCCCTTCCGCGTCCACGTCGATGCGGTCTTACTGTTCACATCTATGAACGGAGTCTGTTATAGTGATTATGTTCATCCATAAGAACGTTGTTCGGGACGCTAATATGGCCGGGGTCACAAGTCAACGGCCGGACGGAGGCACACAAATGCCGCAGAAGGTGGACAACCCGGCGGCAGCCGATGGCGCCCCGGCCACGGAGTCCTCGGGCGTGAAGTCCGCGCGCCGGGCCGTCGACCTCATCGAGACGTTCGCGGCGAACGACGTCTGGCTGTCCCTGTCGGACCTGCACGCCCGCACCGGCTTCCCGCGCTCGTCGCTGCACGGCCTGCTCCGGACGCTGCTGGAGGCCGGCTGGCTGGAGGCCGACGCCAACACCGCCCGCTACCGCCTCGGCGTCCGGGCGCTGATCTGCGGCACGGCGTACCTGGACCGCGACGCCGTCGTCCCGTTCGCCACCGAAGCGCTGGAGCGCATCCGGGAGAAGACCGGCTTCACCGCGCACTTCGCGCGCCGCAACGGCACCGAGGTCGTCTACCTGGAGACGCGCGAGTCGCAGCGCTCGACGCACCTGGTCTCGCGCGTCGGGCGCACGCTGCCCGCGCACGCGACAGCGCTGGGCAAGGCCCTGCTGGCCGAGCTGACGCACGACGAGATCGAGGCGCTGATGCCGCCGGTGCTGGCCGCGCTGACGCCCAACACGATCACCACGCTCGAAGGCCTGCACGCCGAGTTCGCCGCCACCCGCGAACGCGGGTACGCGGCCGAAGTCGAGGAGGGCACGCTCGGCGTCCGGTGCGTGGCCGCGGTGATCCCCTACCGCATCCCGGGCACCGACGCGATCAGCTGCTCGATGCCCATCGCCCAGGTGACCGACGAGGACGCCCGCCGCGTCGGCGAACTGCTCGCCGAGACCACCGCCGAGCTCGGGCAGCAGCTGCGCCGGGCCGGAATTCGCTGACCGCCGCCCTTACCGAGAGGAATTCCATGACGGACCAGCGTGTGCTCATCACCGGGTCGGCGGGTGTCGTCGGCACCCTGATGCGGCCCCGCTTGAAGCGTGACGGCCGCGTGCTGCGCCTGCTCGACCTGGCTCCGCAGACGGCGTCCGATGCGTCCGAAGAGATCGTGACGGCATCGGTGACCGACCCGGCGGCGATGGCGGCGGCGTGCGAAGGCGTCGACGCGCTGATCCACCTGGGCGGGCACAGCCGCGAGAACTCGTGGGAAGCGACGCTCGACGTCAACATCAACGGCACGCAGACGGTCCTGGAGGCGGCGCGGGCCGCGGGGATCCAGCGGGTGATCCTGGCGTCGAGCAACCACGCGGTGGGCTTCCGCCGGGTGGATTCGGACCTCCCGGCCGACTCGTCCCCGCGACCGGACACGTACTACGGCGTCTCGAAGGCGGCGATCGAGGCCCTGGGCAGCCTGTACCACTCCCGCTTCGGCATGGACGTGATCGTGATCCGGATCGGCTCGTGCTTCGAGACACCGCTGCCCCTGGGCCCCCGCGGCTTGACGACGTGGCTGTCCCCGGACGACGCCGCACGACTGTTCGAGGCATGCCTTTCGGCACCATCCCCGGGCTACCGCCTGATCTGGGGCGTATCGGACAACACCCGCCGGATCTACTCGCTGAAGGAGGCGGAGGCCCTGGGCTACAAGTCCCTGGACGACGCCGAGGTGTACGCGGACCAGCTGGCGGCCAAGCCGGCACCGACGGGCCCGGCGGCCGAATACGTGGGCGGCCCCTTCTGCACGGCGCCGCTGGGTGTGTTCAACCCGCTCTGACCGGTCGCCGCCCACGGCCGGCGGCGGTGCGCCGCCGGCCGTGGGCGCCAGCAGGCTCCGGGGTGGGGTACTAGTACCTTTGCGGCTTCCCCCGCCCCGGCACCACCGCCAGGGTGGCGGGCATGATCTTGAAATCCCGCCGCGCCCGGAAGTGGACGATCGTCGTGGCGAGCCTGCTGGTCGTCGTGCTCGGCGGTGCGGCAACCCTGTTCGAGGTGTCGAGGTCCCACACCTTCCAGTTCTTCGGCTCCCTCGTGAACCGCGTCGAGACGAGCGAAAAGATCGTCGCCCTCACCTTCGACGACGGCCCCGACCCCGCCGGGACGAAACCGATCCTCGACACGCTGCACAGCCGCCAGGTGCCCGCGACCTTCTTCCTCATCGGCCGGGACATCGCCGCGCACCCGGACCTCGCCCGCGACATCGCCGCCGCCGGGCACGAAATCGGCAACCACAGCTTCAGCCACGAACGGATGATCGGCGTGACACCGGCGTGGGTCGCCGACGAGGTCGAAGCCACCGACGCCCTCATCCGGACGACCGGCTACACCGGCGAAATCCGCTTCCGGCCCCCGAACGGCAAGAAGCTCTTCGCCCTCCCGCACTACCTGGCCGAGCACCACCGCACGACGATCACCTGGGACGTCGAGCCGGATTCCGACGGCACGCCGGACACCGCCACGGTCGTGCGGACCACCGTCGAGCGGGTGCGGCCGGGCTCGATCGTGCTGCTGCACGGCATGTACGCCTCGCGCGAGCAGACCCGCCAGGCGATCGGGCCGATCCTGGACCAGCTCAAGCAGCGAGGCTACCGGTTCGTGACCGTGGCGCGGCTGCTGGCAGCTCGGCACTGACCACCCACTCGCCGTCCCGCGGGCCGTGCGTCAGCGCTCCCCCGGCCGCCGCGGCCTGTTCCGCTAGCCCGGCCAGCCCGTAGCCGACCCCTTGGTGCGGGGTGCCCTTCAGCGTGTTCCGCGCCGTGATCCTCACCCGCGCACCGGCTTCGACGTCGAGCCGGAGGCGGACGCCGGGACCGTTGTGGCGCAACGCGTTCACCGCGGTCTCGGCGATGAACCGCTCGGCCAGCTCCCGCACCGGGCGCGGCAGCGCGGGCAGCACCGGGTCGCGGTCGAGCACCAGTCCCGCGGTGCGCAGGCGGGCCAGCACCTCGGCGAGGTCGGGGGCGCGTTCGGCGTCGTCGCGCAGGTCGTCGAGCGTGCGGCGGACGAGGGTGAGCGCGCCCCGCCCGGCGGCCAGGAGGGTGTCGAGGCGTTCGCGGTCGGCGTCGGTCAGGTCGCCGACCGCACGCAGCGTCTCGGCCTGCACGAGCATGACGGCGGTGGTCTGGGCGAGCGTGTCGTGCAGCCGCCGGGCCGCGCGCTCGGCCCGGTCGGCGAGCGCGCGACGGCGTTCGGCGCCGAGCAGCCAGGCCACCGCGGCGATCGTCACCGCCAGGACCGTGCCGTCGAGCAGGCCCTTCGCCGGGAACACGGCGGCGCCGACGACCAGCGTCGCGGCGGCCGCGAGCCACCGCCGCGGGGTGCTGTAGAGGGCGAGCAGCACCGGCACGTACATCGTGTTGCGCGGCTGGCCGAGCAGCAGGTGCCCGGCGGTCGCCAGGGTCACCACGACGAGCACGAGAGCCGGGGCGCGACGCGACCACAGCAGCGGGACGAGCTGGGCGGCGCCGAGCCCGGCCGCGAGCCACCCTTGCTGCGGCGTCCAGGCCCCACCGGCGAAGAACACCGCGGCGACGGCCGCCGTCGTGACGAGAGACTGACGCATGGGCCGACAGTAGAGTGCGGGCATGATCCGGGTGCAGGTCGTCGACGACCACGCGCTGGTGCGCGAAGGCATCGCGCTGATCCTGGGGGCGCAGCCGGACCTCGAGGTGGTCGCGCAGTACGCGTCCGGGCCGGAACTGCTGGCGTCCTCGGTCCCGGCCGACGTGGTCCTGCTCGACGTGTACCTGCCCGGGATGGACGGCCTCGAAGTCCTGCGCCGGCTCGGCCCCTCGGCACCCCGGGTCCTGATGCTGACGACGGTCGGCCGGCCGCGGGAGATCCGCGAAGCGCTCGGCGCGGGCGCGGCGGGGTTCGTGCTGAAGGACTCCTCGGGCGCCGAGCTCGCGGCCGCGGTCCGGGCGGCGCACCACGGCGTGACGGCCTTGAGCCCGGCGGCGGCCTCGGCACTGAGCGGCGGCGGCGTGCTGACCCCGCGGGAGCGGGACGTGCTGGAGCTGCTCGGCGAGGGACTGTCCAACAAGGACATCGCGGCCCGGCTGCGGCTGGCGGAGCGGACGGTGAAGGTGCACGTCGGCAACGTGCTGGCCAAGCTCGGGGTGACCAGCCGCACCCAGGCGGCGCTCGTGGCCAGGGACCGCTGAGTGCGTGGCCCGGCTGACTTGTACGGCCCGTGTACGTCCCCGGGTTAGCGTCGCGGGCCATGTCGAACCAGTGGAAACTGCTCTCGCTCGGCGTGTTCGCCGCTCTGACGGCCGGCACAGTCACCACGGTCACCGCCACCGAGGCCGCCGCGGCGCCGAACACCTACTACGTCGACCAGGCCCTCGGCAGCGACGGCGCGGCCGGCACGCAGGCCGCGCCGTGGAAGTCCCTCGCCAAGGTCGCCGCGACGGAGCTGAAGCCCGGGGACAAGGTGCTGCTGCGCCGGGGCCGGACCTGGAGCGGCGGGCTCAGCGTCTCCGGCAAGGGCTCGGCCGCCGCGCCGGTGACCATCGGCGCCTACGGCGACGGCGCCCGGCCGATCGTCCAGGGCAACGACGAAGCCTGCGTCAACCTGCCCGGCGACTACATCACCGTGCAGGACCTGCAGGTCGGCGTCGCGGCCGACGCCGGGCGCTGCTCCTGGGCCGGCGTCGAGGTCGGCGGTGACCACGACAAGGTCCTTTCCAACTACATCACCGGCGCCGGCGCGGGCGTCTACATCGCCCCGAGCGCCGACGGCACCGAGGTCACCCAGAACGACCTCGTCGACAACAACCACATGACCGTCGTGACGCCGGGCGGCAACGACGACTCCGGCGCGTTCGCGATCCTTGTGCAGGGCAACGGGTCCGACATCGGCTGGAACCGGATCAGCGGCTCGATCGCGGTGAGCGAGGACTTCGGCGGGCTCGACGGCGCCGCGGTCGAGGTCTTCTGGGGCTCGGACAACATCATCCACCACAACATTTCCGAGGACAACGAGTCCTTCACCGAGCTCGGCACCGACGCGAAGGATCCGGACGGCGTCTCCCGCAACAACGTCTACGAGTACAACGCAGTCTTCGGCAGCAAGACGCGCGGCGGGATCGTGACGCGCGGTGCCCAGGACGGCAACGGGCCGGTGACCGGCACGGTCTTCCGCAACAACTCCGTCCGGCTCGGCAACGCCGAATCCGAAGGGTTCGTCTGCTACGGCGGCTGCACCAACCAGACGCTCAAGCTCACGCAGAACGTCATCCAGGCGGCGATGAAGGTCGGGTACGCCGACACCGGCTGGACCGCGACCGACCACAACGTCTTCTACGGCGGCCAGCGGCAGTTCACCCCGGGCACCACGGACAAGGTCGCCGACCCGAAGTTCACCTCGGCGACGAACCTGGTCCTCAAGACCGGCAGCCCCGCCATCGGGCTCGGCGTCCAGAAGTACGCGGACATCGACGTCGACGGCAACGCGGTCGGCACCCGGATCGACGCCGGCGCCTACCAGTTCACCCCCTGACGTACCGGGTCAGCATCGCGACCATCTCGTCCTCGAGCCGCCGGGCGTCGATCGGGTCCGGCTCGGCCAGCAGGTCGTGGACGGCCAGCTCGACCGTCGCGATGACCAGGCGCGCGGCCGTCGCGGTGTCGGCGACGCGGACCTCCGGGTGGCTTTCCAGGAGGTCGCGGGTGTGGGCGACCATCTCCCGCTTCACCCGGCCGACCCGCTCGAGCAGCTCGTGCGACCGCGGTGCCTCTTCGAGCAGCATCCGCAGCAGGTGGGGGTCGTCGCGGTGGGATTCGACCGCGAGCCGGACGAAGACGCGGAGGATCTCCTCGATCGAATCGGGCAGCGGGCCGGTCAGGACCTTCGTCGCGGCCGCCGTGCCGCCGTCGAGGTGCCGGGTCAGCAGCTCGGCGAGGATCGCGTCCTTGTTCGGGAAGTACTGGTAGAGCGACCCGATCGAGATCCCGGCGCGCTCGGCGATGCGGTTGGTGGTGCCGGCGGCGTAGCCGTGCTCGGCGAAAACGTGAGCAGCCGCGGTCAGGATCCGCTGCCGGGTCAGCTCGGCGCGGACCTGCCGCGGCTGTTTACGTGGCTGGATGCGGCGCTCGTCCGGCAACACGGCTTCCTCCGGGAAAGCGAGTAGTCAAGACCTGAGTATTTGCTCATAATTGTGTCATGACCAGCACAAACACGCTCCACCGCGTCTCCCCGGCCGAGGTGGCGGCCCAGCTGGGCGAGCCGGAAGAGATGATCAAGGCCAAGATCGGCGACCGCATCGACGTCCACGCCCGCCGCTTCATCGCCCACTCGCCGTTCCTCACCCTGGCCACCGCCGACGCCGCGGGCCGCGCCGACTGCTCACCCCGCGGCGACTACCCCGGCTTCGCCAAGGTCCTCGACGAGCGCACGCTCGCGCTGCCCGACCGGCCCGGCAACAGGATCGCCGACTCCTTCCGCAACATCGCCGAGAACGACGGCGTCGGCCTGCTGTTCTTCGTCCCGGGCATGCGGGAGACGTTGCGGGTCAACGGAAGCGCGTACGTGACCGACGATCCCGGCGTGCTCGCCCGGATGCGCACCGAGGCGAAGGCGCCGGCGCTGGCGATCGTCGTGGACGTCGCCGAGGTGTACTTCCACTGCGGCCGCGCGCTGATCCGCTCGCGCCTGTGGGACCCGGCCAGCCAGGCGCTCGCCGCGGAGCTGCCTTCGGCGGGCGAGATCGCCGGCGAGAAGATGAACGTCGACCCGGCGCTGCTCGACCAGCTCCTCGAAACCGGCTACCGGAAGCTGTACTGACATGCAGAAGACGATCCTGGAGCGCATCGAGCGCGTGACCGACGACGTCGTCTCCCTGGTCCTGCGCGGCGACGAAGGCCCGCTGGCGCCGTGGGAGCCGGGCGCGCACATCGACCTCGAGCTGCCGAACTGGCTGACGCGCCAGTACTCGCTGTGCGGCGACCCCGCCGACCTGTCGGCGTACCGCATCGCCGTCCGCCACGACCCGCTGAGCCGCGGCGGCTCGGAGTACGTCCACCTGTTCCTGCAGCCGGGCCGGACGCTGCCGGTCTCGTTGCCCCGCAACCACTTCCCGTTGCTCCCGGCGCCGGAGTACCTGTTCGTGGCGGGCGGCATCGGGATCACGCCGATCATGCCGATGCTGCGGGCCGCGGCCGGCTCCGGCGCGGCGGTGACGCTCGCGTACGCGGGGCGGCCGTTCGCCGCGGAACTCGCCGCGGAGTACGGGGACCGCGTGCGGCTCGGGCGCCCGGACCTCGCGGCGCTGGCCGGGGAGTTCCGGTCCGCGGAGGTGTACTGCTGCGGCCCGGCCTCGATGGTGGACGCGGCGGAGGCGGCGTTCCCGCGGGTGCACACCGAGCGGTTCGAGCCGACGCGGCGGACGTTCGGGCCGGACACCCCGTTCGAGGTGGAGTGCGCCCGGTCCGGCGGCACGATCCAGGTCCCGGCGGACGAGTCGCTGCTCGACGCGCTGAACCACGCCGGGAAACCGGTGCCGTCGGCGTGCCGCGAAGGGGTGTGCGGCAGCTGCCAGGTCCTGGTCGTCGAGGGCGAACCGGAGCACCGCGACGACATCGGCGCGGCGGCGGGCCGGATGTACCCGTGCGTGTCGCGCGCGCTGTCCTCGCGGCTGGTGCTGGACGTCTGATGATCCCGAAGGTGCGCCGCCCCCGCACGCGGCGGATGATCACCCTGGAGGTGCTCGGGAGCACGGCACCCAGCCCGGCGTTCCGCACTGTCACTCTCGGCGGTCCCGGGCTGGCGGAGTTCGAGCCGGCCGGCGACGACCAGGCCGTGCGGCTGTTCTTCCCCCGCGCGGGCCAGGACCGGCTCCGCATGCCCACGCTGGACAACGAGGGCTGGATGGCCGAGTTGCTCGTGATGCCGAAGTCCCGGCGCCCCTGGGTCCGCAACTACACGATCCGGCGGGCGCGGCCTGGCGAGATCGACATCGAATTCGCCCTGCACGACGGCGACGCTCCCGCCGCCGACTGGGCGCGCCGGGCCCGCCCGGGCGACCCGGCCGGCGTCTTCGACCTCGGCGTCAGCTACCTGCCACCGCCCGGGGTGTCCTGGCAGCTGCTGGCCGGGGACGAGAGCGCGCTGCCCGCGATCTTGGCGATCCTCGACCACGCCCGGGACGACCTGGTGGCGGAGGTGTTCCTGGAAGTGCCGTCGCCGGCGGACGTCCGCGAGGTCGAAGCGCCGCCCGGGGTGCGCGTGCACTGGCTGCCGCGCCCGGGTCCCGGCCGTCCGGGCACGCTGCCCTTGGCGGCGATCCGGGACGCCGTCCTGCCATCCGGGCCTGCCTACGCGTGGGTCGCCGGGGAAGCCGCGCTGGCCACGGGCGTGCGCCGCCACCTCGTGCGGGACCGGGGCTGGCCGAAGGCGGACATCGCGTTCCTCGGCTACTGGCGCCACGGCCGCGCGGCACCCGGCTGAGCCGACGAGCCCGCCGCGGACCGCCCCGATCAGCAGGCAGCGCACCCGATCGTCGCCGCTGACCTCGCTCACCGGCTCACCCGAGCAGCGCTCCCACCACCAGCCGGCCGCGCTGGGCAGCGGCTCCCATGACCGGAAGCCGGCTCCCTTCCGGGCGGAGCCGGAGGTGTCCGGATGCGCCATTCGCGGCGGACGGCGATCATGCCTTCGACCAGCGGGAGCCGCTTCGAGCGACCGGAATTGTCGGTGCCCTCCGGTAGCGTGGAAAACGGGGGGCGCCCCCGCGGCGGGGGTGCTCGGCACAGGAGTAGGCGCCGAGCAGGCCGGGCAGCCAGAGCCACCGGGCAGAGCCGCCGGGCCGGCGGTGCACGGCGGCCGACGCAACGGCACCAGGCCCTCCTGTGTCGCGCGGCCGGGGGCCCAGCTCGGGGCGGGTACTATCGCGGGCAGCCTCGACGGCGAGGAGGCAGCGTGGGCGAACTCGGGCTGGCCGACACCAACGGCATCCTCGCGCTGCCCTGGGTCCGCCCGGACCGGACCAGCGCCGGCCTCGGCTGGGACCGGGTGTACGTCTCCCGGCAGCGCGAGCGGCCCTACCGCGCCGAGTTCGGGGCCGCCCGCAGCCACCAGCTGATCCTGCACCTCGACGGCCCGGTCACCGTCCGGCGCGGGGTCGGGACCTCGCGCGAGCAGAGCCGGCGGATGCCCGTCGGCGGGCTCTTCCTGCAGCCGTCGCACGCGGAGCTGTCGGTGGAGCTGGGCGGCGAACTCGACACCGTGCACGTCTACGTCGACGACGCCGCCGTCCAGGAGGCCGCGGGGGAACCCGTGCGGCTCGCCGAGGAGCTCGGCAGCCGCGATCCCCTGCTCGAACAGCTCGTCCTCGGCCTCGACGGCGTCGTCCGCGACTGGGAGCCCGCCGCCCGGACCTACGCCGACCAGCTCGGCGCGCTCGTCGCCGCCCAGCTGGTGCGCCACCACCGCGCCGGGCCCGTCCCCGGGCCCGAGCCGGCCCGCGGCCTCTCCGACCGCCAGTTCACCCGGGTCCGCGACCTGATGGCCGAACGGCTGGCCGAGCCGGTGCCGCTGGCCGACCTGGCCGCGCTCGCCGGGCTGAGCGTCAGCCAGTTCTCCCGCCGGTTCAAGGCCCGCACCGGCCTGCCGCCGCACCGCTACCTGCTGCGGCTGCGCGTCGAGCAGGCCGGGCTGCTGCTGCGCACCGGCGACGACCCGATCGCCGAGATCGCCGTCCGCTGCGGGTTCTCCCACCAGGAGCACCTCACCCGGGTGCTCCGCGCCCAGCTCGGCACCACGCCCGCCGCCCTGCGCCGAACCCGCTGACACGCGCGCGTTTCGTGCCGTCGCGCAGCACGAACGTGCAGGACCGGCCCGGTTCACCGCCGGATACTCCCTCGCATGACCTCGTTCAGCTACGCCGCGAACCCCGTCCGGGTGGTCTTCGGCTCGCTCGGCACCCTCGGCGACGAAGCCGCTCGCCTCGGGCTCGACCGGGTGCTGCTGATCGGCAGTCCGCGTTACGGCGACCGGGCCGCGGCCGCGCTCGGCCCCCGGCTGGCCGCGCGCTTCGAGGACGCCGCCATGCACACCCCGGTCGAAGTCACCGAGCGCGCGCTCAAGGTCGTCGCCGAGCACGACGTCGACGGGGTCGTCGCGATCGGCGGCGGCTCGGCGACCGGGCTGGCCAAGGCGATCGCCCTGCACACCGACCTGCCGCAGCTGATCGTCCCGACGACGTACGCGGGCTCCGAGCTGACATCGGTCCTCGGCCAGACCGCCGACGGCCGCAAGACCACCCAGCGGACCGCGAAGGTCCGGCCCGAAGCCGTCCTCTACGACGTAGAGCTCACCCTTTCGCTGCCGGTGCCGGTGTCGGCGGCCAGCGGGCTCAACGCACTGGCCCACGCGGTGGAGGCGACCTACGCGCCGGACGCCAACCCGATGACCGACCTCTTCGCCGCGGAGGCCAAGCGGCTGATCACGAGCGCACTCCCGCGCGTCGCCGCGAACCCGTCCGATGTGGACGCCCGCACCGACCTGCTGCGGGGCGCCTGGCTGGCGGGGACCTGCCTCGACGCCGCCACGATGGGCCTGCACCACAAGCTGTGCCACCACCTCGGCGGGAAGTTCGGCCTGCCGCACGCCGAGACCCACGCCGTCCTCCTCCCCCACGTCATGGCGCACCAGGGTATCGACGACGCGGACGAAGTGTTCGAGCTCGCCGCGTCGCTCCCGATCCCGCACTCGCTCGCCGAACTCGGCCTGACCGAAGCCGACATCGAGGGCGAGCCGGACTTGCTGCGCGCCGCGTTGCACGGCACCCGACCGGCCACGCGCCCGAGCCTCAAAGCGCTCACGAAGCAGGTCGTCGACAGCTTCGCCGGAGCGCCGGACCGCGTGCGCGTGCTCCTGTCCGACCTGGTTGAGACGCTGCACGGCTACGCGATCCGCACCGGCCTGACCCAGGCCGAGTGGGAGTACGCGATCGGCTTCCTCACCCGGGCCGGGCACATCACCACCGACACGCGGCAGGAGTTCATCCTGCTGTCGGACACCCTCGGCGTGTCGAGCGTCGTCGACGTCCTGACCAACTCGCGGACGCCGGACACGACCCCGTCGGCCGTGCTCGGGCCGTTCTACGTGGACGGCCCGCCGGAGACGCCGCAGGGCGCCGACCTCGCCGCCGGGCTTCCCGGGACTCCCCTGGAGGCGGACATCCGGGTGGTGGACACGGACGATCGGCCGGTGGCGGACGCGGTCGTCGACGTCTGGCAGTCCAATGAGGACGGTTTCTACGACGTCCAGCTGCCCGACGTCGACGGCCCGGTGCTGCGCGCCCGCTTCCGCACCGACGCGGAAGGACGGCTGCGGTTCCGGACGATCGTGCCCAGCGCGTACCCGATCCCGGCCGATGGCCCCGTCGGGCAGATGCTCGACGCCGTCGGGCGGCACCCCTACCGCGCGCCGCACGTGCACTTCATGATCGCCAAGCCCGGCTACCGCACGCTGATCACCCAGCTGTTCGTCGCCGGCGGCGAGTACCTCGACTCCGACACCGTGTTCGGCGTCAAGGACGGCCTGATCGTCGACTTCACCGACGGGCTCGACTTCACCTTCCGCATCTCAGGGAGCGACGCATGACCTATGACACCGACGTCATCGTGGTCGGCAGCGGGCCGGCCGGCGGCGCCGCGGCGCTGCTGCTGGCCACCTACGGCGTGCCCACCGTGCTGGCGACCAAGTACGGCTGGACGGCGAACACGCCTCGCGCCCACATCACCAACCAGCGGACCATGGAGGTGCTGCGCGACCTCGGTGTCGAGGACAAGGCCCTCGCCGTGGGGACACCGCCGGAGCTGATGGGCGACACCGTCCTGTGCACCTCGCTGACCGGGCCGGAGATCGGCCGGATCGCCAGCTGGGGCACCGGCGACCGGTCGGCGTCCGAATACACCGCGGCCAGCCCGTGCCACATGATCGACCTGCCGCAGACCTACCTGGAGCCGATCCTGGTCAGCGAGGCCGCCGCGCGCGGCGCGAAACTGCGGCTGGACACCGAGTTCCTGTCCTTCGAGCAGGACGAGTCCGGGGTCACCGCGCGGTTCCGCGACCGGGTGCGCGGCGACGAGTTCACCCTGCGCGCCAAGTACCTCATCGGTGCGGACGGCGCCCGCAGCCGCGTCGCCGAGCAGGCCGGGCTGCCCATCGCCGGGCAGACCGGCAAGGCGGGCAGCATGAACATCACGTTCACCGCCGACCTCGCGCGGTACGTGGCGCACCGGCCGAGCGTCCTGTACTGGGTGATGCGGCCGGGCGCGCACCTCGGCGGGATCGGGATGGGCCTGGTCCGGATGGTGCGCCCGTGGAGCGAATGGCTGCTGACCTGGGGTTACGACATCGCCCAGCCGCCGCCCGAGGTCGACGCCGAGGAAGCGACGCGGCTGGTGCGGGACCTGGTCGGCGACCCGGAACTGGACGTCGAGATCACCTCGACGTCACTGTGGACGGTCAACCACAACTACGCGACCGAGTACCGCAGCGGCCGGGTGTTCTGCGCCGGGGACGCCGTGCACCGGCACCCGCCGTCGAACGGGCTGGGGTCGAACACGTCCGTCCAGGACTCCTACAACCTGGCGTGGAAGCTCGCGATGGTGCTGCGCGGCGAGGCGGGTGAGGGGCTGCTGGACAGCTACACGGCCGAGCGGGCGCCGGTGGGCAAGCAGATCGTCGACCGGGCGAACCTCAGCCGCGACCAGTTCGGGCCGATCTTCGCCGCGCTCGGCATCTCGGGCGACACCGACGCCGACGGCATCACGGCCGGGCTGGAGACGTGCCTCGCGCCGACGGCCGAGGGGGCGCGCAAACGGCGTGAGCTGGAGAAGGCGATCGAACTCAAGCACTACGAGTTCAACGCCCACGGCGTCGAGCTGGACCAGCGGTACGTGTCCGGTGCGGTGCTGCCCGACGGCGTCACCACGGTTTCCGACCGCGATCCGGAGCTGTACCACCGGCCGAGCACCGAGCCGGGCGCGAAGCTGCCGCACGCGTGGCTGGTCGGGCCGCACGGCCGTCGCGTGTCCACTTTGGACCTGGTGGGCGGCGGCCGCTGGACGGTCCTGACCGGGCTCACCGGCAAGCCGTGGCTCGACGCGGCGGCCAAGGCCGGCGCCGAACTGGGCCTGGACCTGCGCACGGTCCGCATCGGCGACGCGGGCGTCCGCGACGCCTACGGCGACTGGTCCCGCCTCAGCGCCATCGACGAGGACGGCTGCCTCCTCATCCGCCCCGACGGCTACGTCGCCTCCCGCCACCAAACCCTGTCCCCCACCCCCGCCGACACCCTCCTCAAGGCCCTCCGCCACCTCCTCGCCCGCCCGTGACTCACGTGATTGAGCACGGAACTCGCGTGATCGAAGCCGTAACGGCTCTGATCACGCGAGTTACGGCTCTGATCACGCGAGTTACGGACTGCCGGTGACGTGGGTGAGGGTCACCGGGGTCTTCGGGGGGCCGCTGCCGTCGCCGATGCCGGGTTTCGACGGGTCGATTCCGGCGCGGGCGACCGCGTCGAGGGTTTCCAGGCCCGGGTCGTCGATGCTGCCGAAGACCGTGTAGTCCGGCGGGATCTTGATGTCGCCGAAGACGAGGAAGAACTGGGAGCCGCCGGAGTCCGGGGCGGCCGTCTTCGCCATCGCGAGGACGCCGCGGCCGTAGGTCAGCTCGGGGAACACCTCGTCGCGGATCGTGTAGCCCGGGCCACCGGTGCCGTCGCCGACCGGGTCGCCGCACTGCAGCAGCTGCAGCCCGGTCTGCACCGACAGCCGGTGGCACGACGTCCCGTCGTAGAAACCCTGGCGAGCCAGGCTCAGGAAGTTGACCACGGTGCACGGCGCCAGCGCCCGGTCCAGGGTGAGCCCGATGTCGCCCGCGCTGGTCGCCAGCCGGGCCTCGACCGTCCCGGACGACGGTGCCGGGCCGTCCGGCGGCAGCGCGACCTTCTTCGGCGCCGGCGTGGCGGGGTCCGGGGTGAACGCGCACGTCACCGGGTCGGCCAGTGGCTTGCTCCGCTTCGGCATCGGCGCGCGGCCACCCGGCAGCGTCACCGGGGTGCTCGGCACCGGCGGTGTCGAGCTCACGACCGTCACCGACGCGGCCGGCCGGCGCCCCTGCCCGACGTCCCCTTGCGTGTCCGGCTCGCGCAGGAACCCCGGGTAGCCCCAGGCCAGGAACGCCAGCACCATCAGGATGACGACCGCGACCGACCCGGTGATCAGCACCATCGCGGCCGGGGACGTCTGCTTCGGCGGCACCGGTGGCTGCCACCGCGGGTAGTGACCGTGCTCCGGCTCGCTCATCAACGCTCCCCTTCGTCGGGGAGCACCCTACTGCGGTCAGGCCCGCGCGGACACGCCGATCACGGCAGGCCCCACGGCGTGCTCGGGCCGCCCGGCGCCACCGGCCGGACGCCGAAGTCCGGCCGGTCCCCCTTCCGGTACACGAACGCGTCTTCGCCGCACCCGAGTTCGACCTGGACGTCCCCGTTCGCCAGCCGGCGCCAGCGCCGCGCCCGGCCCCGCGCGTCCGTCACCGCGAGCTCGCCGTCGATGCCCGGCCGCAGCACGCACGGCGCCCCGGCCTCGCTGTGCACCTTCAGCCAGCGCGTCTTCCCGCCGGCGCGGGACGCGCTGAGCAGGAACGCGCCCTCGGTGCGGAAGTCCCGCAGTGCGACGTCGCCCCAGGCCGCGGGCACCGCCGGGAACGGCCGGACCACTCCGCCCCAGCTCTGCACCAGCATGTCCTGCAGGGATTTCGCCGCCGACAACGGCGTCTCGATGACCGGACCGGACTCCTTGTACATCGTGTTCGGCTGGATGTACCGCCGCTGCAGCTCGCCGAGGTAGAACGCGGCCTGGTCGCCGCGCAGCATCTGCGCCGAGATCGACGCCGCCCCGGTGAAGGTGTAGCCCTGCAGGGCGCCTTCGAAGCCGACCCAGTGGTTCAGCGAAGTCTCGATGATCGCCCGGTGCTCCGGCTGCTCCCACGTGACGTCGTAGAGCGGGTAGATCTGCAGCAGGTGCGAGTAGTGCCGGTGCGACTTCGCGAACGGCACCCCGGCGCCGATCATGTAGCCGTTGACGTCGGCCGGGTAGTCGACGAGGTCCGCGAGCACGGTCCGCCAGCGAGGGGCCAGCGGGTCGCCGGGGGCGGTCTGCAGCAGCGTCTTGCAGCCCCACCGGATCAGCGAGAGGTCGTAGTTGCAGTCGGGCGCGTTGACGCCGTACTCGGGGGAGAACGTCGGCGGCAGGTGCAGCTTCCCGTCCGGTCCCGGCGCGAGGAAGTGCAGGTAGTAGTTGATCGCCCTGCGCAGCAGGGGGAACAGCGTGCCCTGGAGCAGGGACCGGTCCATCGTGTGCCGGTAGGACAGCCACACGTTGTGCAGCGCCCAGGTGAGGTTGCCGACCTCCGGCGTCGGCGTGTCCTGCCCCGGGATCCCGACCGGGAACCCGCTGGTGGTGTTCGAGACGCCGTTGAGCAGCGTCATGTCGGTCGTGCGCGGGATGGCCGCCGAGTCGGCTTGATACGGGGAAGCGACCTGGCTCGTCAGGTTCGCGCGGTACTTGTCCAGCGCATGGCTGACGGCGTCCAGCTCGAGGTGGTTGGAGCCGTGGATCAGCCAGTACTCGAGCTGGACGTTGAGGTTCCACCAGGTCGCCGGCCACGGCGTGTTCTCCAGCCACGGTCCCGAAGTCGCCATCACCGGCGCCTCGCGCCGGGCCGCGGAAGCCACCTTGTACAGCTGGATCCAGTAGAAGCTCTGCAACCGGGTGTCCGGAATGGACAGGAAGCTGCGCCGGTAGTAGTCGTGCCACCAGCGCCGGTGGTCCTGGGCCGACGCGGAAAACGGAAGCGCCCGGCGGACCGCGGCCAGCGCCCGCGCCGCCGACGTCTTCTCGGGGTGCGACCAGGCCACCGACGTGTACAGCGTGCGGGCGCCCCCGCGGGTGACCTCGCGCCAGGCCGTCACGTGCTCGCCGCCGGCCAGCAGCGGCTGGACGGCCAGCTGTGCGTCACCGCTCGTGGACAGCTGCACCGGCGGGTTGGCCGTGTACCCGACGGGCGGCGGCTTGTTCCACACCGGGTCGGCCCGCGGGCTGACCGCGACCGCCGGGTGGAACACCCACTGGAACGCCCGTTCCCCTTCGGACGGCCGGATTTCGGCGGCCAGCAGCGATTGTCCGGTGTGGACGATCGCGCGCAGGCTCAGGCTGCCCGCGGCCGTGGTGATCGTGCCGGTCAGCTCGGCGTTCCACAGGTCCAGCCGCCAGTCGATCGCGGTGATCGCGCCGACCGGTTCGAGGGTGAAGTACCCGATCGGGAGCCGGGCCAGGCCGAACAGCGAGCCGAACTCCGGCCGGTGGTCCTGCACCTGGCTGTGCTGGACGTTGAACCGGATCGCGTTCCGCCCGGGTTCGGCGTAGATGCCGGAGCCGAGGAACCCGTTGCCCAGGAACGGGCCTTCGTACCAGGTCTTCGGCAGCCGCCGCCAGTACAGGTCGGCGGTGCCCAGGAACCCGGCCCAGCCGAAGTCGTCGCCGCCGGGTGCCGCCGCGGCCGAACCGGCGGCCAGGCCGGCCGCCGCCAGACCGGCGAGCGCGCCGCCGAGCACGGTTCTGCGGGTGATGTCCATTCGACCTCCTCGTCGAAGAGCGGGTTCAGCTCGGCAGGCCCCACGCCGGCGCGGGGCCGAGCGCGGGGACGTCCCGCGGCGCGAAGTCCGGCCGCCCGCCCCGCGGGGTGACGACAGCGGTGCCGCCGCGGCGCAGTCCGATCGCGATCCGCCCCGGCCCCGCCGGGCGCCACGGCAGCCGCCGGCCGTACTCGTCGCGGACGTCGACGTCCCCGGCGACGCCGTGCTGCAGGACGAGCGGCTCACCGGCTTCGCTGTGCACGCGCACGAATTCGGTCTTGCCGTCGCGGCGGGAGGCGTCCACGAGGAACGCGCCCTCCGCGCGCAGCCCGGCGATCGAGGCGTCCCGCCAGGTCGCCGACACCGACGGGAAGACCTTGAGCACGCCGCCGGAACCCTGCATCAGCATGTCCACCACGGACTGGGCGGCGGTGATCGGGCTCTCGATGGCGAAGTTGGAACCCTCGCGGTACATCGTGTTCGCGGTCAGCTCGGTGTCGGCCACGACGTTCCGGTCGAGGAAGAACTTCAGGTACCGCAGCGCTTCTTCGGGCGCGTCCATCACCGACTTCATCGACGACGCGGCCGCGTAGCTGTAGCCGTGCCAAGCGGACTGGTCGGCGGCCCAGTGGTCGAAGGTGCGCGTCATGAGGTCCCGGTCGCCTGGCGCGTCCCAGACCTTCTCCCGCAGCGGGTACAGCCACAGCAGGTGCGAAAAGTGCCGGTGCGACGCGGCCAGCGGAACGCCGTCGCCGATCAGCACGCCGTTGGCGGGGTCTTCGTGGTAGGAAACGAGTTTCGTGCCGATCTCCCGCCAGATCGGCACCCGCGGCTCGTCGAGGCAGAGGATCCGGGCGGAGTCGACGAGCGTGCGGGCCGCCCACCGGATCAGCGACAGGTCGTAGGTGCAGTCGGGTGCGTCGGCGTACTCCGGCGACCGGGTCAGCGGCAGGTGCAGTGCCCCGTCCGGGTCGGTGAACAGGAAGTGGCGGTAGAAGTTCAGCGCCTTCGCCAGCGTCGGGTACAGGACATCGCGGAGCACGCGCCTGTCCAGGTGGTGCCGGTAGGCCAGCCACACGTTGTGCAGGCCCCACAGCAGGTTCCCGGTCTGGTCGGTCTTGGACGTCGTCCCGGGGACGCCCACCGAGCGCGTGCCGCCGGGCCGCAGCCGCCAGTCGCCCGGGTGCGAGAGGGCGTAGGTGTCGCCGTCGCGGTACGCGGGCGGGACGGACACCTCGAGGTTCGCGTGGTCGCGCCGGAAGGTCTCGGTGACGGCGTCGAGCTCGGGGTGGTTGGTGCTGTTGACGATCGGGTAGGTGACCTGGACGTTGAGGTTCCACCAGACCGCGGTCCAGCTGTTGCCGACCTCGGGGAACCACGGCCCCCATTCGGAGACGACCGGCCCGCCCGCCCGCGTGGCGGCCGCGATCTTGTACAGCTGGATCCAGTAGAACCGCTGCACCTGCTTGTCGGGCACCGAAACGAAGCTGCGCCGGTGGTAGTCGTTCCACCAGCGGCGGTGGCGGGCGAGCAGGGCGTCCGGGTGGGTGGCAAGCGCTTTCCGGACGGCCGCTTGTGCGTCGGCGGTGTGCGTGGTGCCGGGGAAGCTGTAGGCGACGGTGGCCGCGAACAGCCGTCGCGTGCCGATCGCGCGTTCCTGCCAGGCGGTGGTGTACCCGCCGCCGGCGAGCATCGGCTGGGCGCAGTAGCCCTCGGCCTGCTCGGGCGCCGGGTTGGCGACGTACTCGGGTGGCTTGCGGACGGTCCGGGTGGTGGCGGATTCGAGGGGCTGGAACGCCCACGCGGCTTTCCCCTCTCCCGCGCTCGGCGTCAGCGAGACGAGCAGCCCGCTCAGGTCGTTGTGCACGACGGCGGAGAAGGCGACCGAGCCCTGCGTGGTGGTGATGGTGCCGCCGAGCTCGGCGTTGTAGAGGTCGAGCGTCCAGTCGACGGCGGTGACCGCGCCGGCCAGGGTGAGCGTGAGGTAGCCGATGGGCAGGCGGGACAGGCCGATCCCGGCTTCCCACTGGATGCGCTGGTCCTGCACCTGGGTGTGGCTCAGCATGAACTTGAGGGTTTCCGGCGTCTTCCCGGCGTAGACCTGGACACCGAGGTAGCCGTTGGCGAGGAACGGGCCCTCCTGCCAGTTCTTCGGCAGCCGCCGCCACACCATCCGCGCATCGGCGGCGACGTCGGCGTGCGGGTTCCGGCCGCCGGTGGCGAGCGCGGGCGGGGCCGCGCGGGCCCACAAACCCCCGAAGGCCGCCGCTCCGGCGAGCACCGAGGCCGAGCGAAGCACCGTCCGCCGGGACACTGCGTCCATGAAGCATCCTCCGAATTCATACTACGTTTCGGCGAGATCACGCGGCGGCGTTCGGTCATACTTACAGAGGAGTGCCCAAAATGCCAGAGCTGTTCACCCGGAAAGCGGCAGAGACATCCGACCTATCCTCTGCGCGCAGTCTGCGGTCAGGGCAGCGGGGGCAGCGCCGGGGTGTACAGCCAGCGGGTGAAGAACGCGCTCAACGACCGCCCGGCGTGCGTCTCCGCCGCGGCCACGAACGCCTCGGTCGTGACCAGCCCGTGCCGGTGTTCCTCGGCCCACGACTTCAACAGCGCGAAGAACGCCGGGTCCCCGATCTCGGCCCGCAGCGCGTGCAGCGTCAACCCACCACGCTTGTAGACGCGCTCGTCGAACATCCGGGCCACGCCCGGGTCGGCGATGCGCACGTCCGCGGGCTTGGCCTTGATCCGCGCGTACCAGTCACGCGCCAACGCCGCGGCCGAGGCGCCCCCGGACTCCTCCGACCACAGCCACTCCGCGTACGTCGCGAAGCCCTCGTTCAGCCAGATGTGGCGCCAGTCCGCCACCGTGAGGCTGTTGCCGAACCACTGGTGGGCCAGCTCGTGCAGCACGAGCCGCTCGTGGGTGCGGCGGCCGTCGACGTGGTTGGCGCCGAAGATCGCCATGCCCTGTGCCTCGATCGGGTCGTCGAGGTCGTCGTCGGTGACCACGATGACGTACTCGCCGAACGGGTATGGGCCGAACAGCCGCTGCAGGAACTCCATCATCCGGCCCTGCCGCCCGAAGTCCCGATCGAACGCGCGGCGGAGCCGCGGCGGCACGGCCGCGTGCTGCGGCACCGCCGGGGTGACCGACTCGACGCCGCCCCGGCCGAAACCGAGGCTCAACAGCCGCGATCCCACCCCGGTGGGCGAACCCCAGCCGCGGCCGGTCAGCTCGACGTCGTCGTAGCGGCCGATCTGGACGCTCATCAGGTACGTCGCCGTCGGCTCCGGCCGTTCGAAGACCCAGCGGGTCGTGCTGGCCGACGTCGAACGCTCGACCAGGTTCCCGGTGACCACGACCAGGTACGGCGACGCCGTCGTCACGCTCACCCGGTAGCCCGCCTTGTCCGACGGGTGGTCGTTGCACGGGAACCACGACGGCGCGCCGACCGGCTGGCTCGCCACCAGCGCGCCGTCGGTCAGCTCGTCCCAGCCGACGTCACCCCAGCGGCTGCCCACCGGCCGCGGGTTGCCGACGTAGTGCACCTCGACGGTGAACGCCGCACCCGCGGGGATCGACTTCGCCGGCTTGACGTGCAGCTTCGCGCCACGCTTGAGGTACTTGGCGGCCTTGCCGTCGACCAGCACGCGGTTGATCCGGAACTCGCCGAAGTCCAGGCTGACGCGGGACAGGGCCTGCGTCGCCTCCGCCGTGATCACCGCCGACGCCGAGAGCCGGTTGGGGGCGACCTTGTAGTCGAGGCTCAGGTCGTAGTGCCGGGTCCGGTAGCCGCCGTTGCCGTGCGCGGGCAGGTAGGGGTCGCCGGAGGTGTCCGCGCCGGGAGCGGGAGCCTTCGAAATCACCCGTGGCGAACCTTTCGTCGTGCGTGCTGGAACCAGGCTCGCACGGCACGGGTGAGCCCCGCGCGCCCGGTCCTGCATTCGTTACTTACCGGGCCACGCCGAGATCGGGTTGCCCAGCCAGCGGGTGTCGGCGGGCACCTCGTCGCCGCGGGTCACCAGCGACCCCGGGCCGACCGTGGTCCGCGCGCCGATGCCCGCGCCCGGCAGCACGATGCCGTGCGGGCCGAGCGTCGCGCCCTCGCCGAGGGCGACCCGGGACATGCTCATGATCCGGTCGTGGAACAGGTGCGTCTGCACGACGCAGCCGCGGTTGATCGTCGCGCCGTCGCCCAGCGACACGAGGTCCGCCTCGGGCAGCCAGTACGTCTCCAGCCAGACACCACGGCCGATCTTGACGCCCATCGTGCGCAGCCACGCGGTCAGCAGCGGGGTGCCGCCGACCGAGCCGATCAGCCACGGCACCGCCAGCGCCTCGACGAAGGTGTCGGCCAGCTCGTTGCGCCAGACGAACGAGCTCCACAGCGGGTGGTCGACCTCGCGGAACTTGCCGACCAGCAGCCACTTCATCGCCGTCGCGGTCAGCGCGGCGACGATCCCGGCGGCCAGCAGGGCGGGCCCGGCCAGCAGCAGCGCGATGCCGAAGCCGAACGCCGTCGCCGCCCACAGCAGCCCGAAGGCCACCGAGACGGTCAGCGCGACCCCGCACATGACCGGGATGATCCGGCACAGCTCGACCAGCGCCCGCGCCGCCTTGAGGTGCAGCGCCGGGGTGTAGGTGCGGCTCGTGTCGGCCTCGCCGATCGCGCGGCGGACCGGCAGCGGCGGCATCCCGAGGTACGACGAGCCCTTCTTCGCCTTCAGCGGCGTCGAGGACAGCACGCCCACCAGGCCGCGCTTCGGCACCGAACGGCCGGGCGCGGTCATTCCCGAGTTGCCGAGGAAGGCCTGCTTGCCGATCCGGGCCGGGGCGACGTGCAGCCAGCCGTGGCCGAGCTCGTAAGTGGCGACCATCGTGTCGTCGGCGAGGAACGCGCCGCTGTCGACCTTGGTCATCTTCGGCAGCGCCAGCACGGTCGACGCCTCGACGTTGCGGCCCACCTTCGCACCCAGCATGCGCAGCCAGACCGGTGTGAACAGGCTGGCGTACAGCGGGAACAGCCCTTCGCGGGCCATGCTCATCAGGCGTTCGGTCGCCCAGACCTGCCACGCGACGCGGCCGTGCACCGGGTGGTAGCCCTCGACCATGCCGATGCTCAGCGCCCGGACGCCGACGAGCACCAGCAGCAGGTAAGCCAGGAAGTACGCGGCCGTCGCGGCCGGGACGAAGACCAGCGCGCGGGTGAACGCGTCGAGCAGCGTCGGGGCGCCGGAGATCGCGTAGCCGAGCACGGCGACGCCGGCCAGCGCGGCCACACCGGGCAGGAAGCCCAGCGCCAGGGAGGTCGCGCCGTAGACGGCGGCCCAGAAGTGCGAGCGCGGCGGGCGGCTCGACGGCCACTTCAGCGCGTCCCGCTCGTCCTTGCCGACGCGGGCGGCGGGCGAACCGGCCCAGCGCTGCCCGGCCGGGACGGCGCCGCGGACGGTCGAGCCGGCCGCGATCTCCGCGCCCTTGCCGATGCGGACGCCCGGGAACAGCGTGCTGCGGGCACCGACGCGGGCTTCCGCGCCCACGCGGACCTTGCCGATGTGCACGACGTCGCCGTCCACCCAGTGGCCGGACAGGTCGACCTCGGGCTCGATCGCCGCGCCGCGGCCCAGCTTGAGGAAGCCGGTGACCGGCGGCGGCGAGTGCAGGTCGACG
The DNA here is from genome assembly GCF_053601335.1 of Amycolatopsis sp. NPDC004747. Lineage (NCBI taxonomy): Bacteria > Bacillati > Actinomycetota > Actinomycetes > Pseudonocardiales > Pseudonocardiaceae > Amycolatopsis > Amycolatopsis sp. NPDC004747. The sequence continues at coordinate 410,956 of NZ_JBSGBQ010000003.1, forward strand.
TCCTTGCCGATCCGCGCGCCGAGCGCCTTCGCGTACGTCGTCATCCAGGACGCACCGGCGACGCTGTCGGCACCGGAGAACTCGGCCAGCTTCTCGGCCGTCCACAGTCGCAAGTGGACGCTGCCGCCGCGCGGGTAGGTGCCGGGGCGGACGCCGGAGAGCAGCACGCGCGCGCCGCCCGCGGCGATGGCGATCCGGCCGGCCGGGCTGAACAGCACGACCCAGGCCAGGCCGATCCAGGCCCAGCTCAGCGTCGGCGCCCAGGCGAACCCGAGCAGGGCCATGACGTTCGACAGCGCGGCGGCGAGCGTCGCCCAGCGCAGGCCGACCAGGCCCATCAGCGGGACCATCAGCAGGGTCTGGATCACCCCGGCGCGGCGCTTCACCGGCGCGATCTCGCGGCGCTCGGTGGCCTGGCCGCTCAGCGCGTCCAGCATCGCGGCCAGCGCGCCCAGCTTGGGGTGGGCGTAGATGTCGGCGACCGACACCTGCGGGTGCCGGGTGCGGATGCGCGCGACGACCTGCGCGGCGGTCAGGCTGCCGCCGCCGTGGGTGAAGAAGTCCGCCTTCGGGCTGTCGACCGACACACCGAGGATCTCGGCCCAGCCTTCGGCGAGCCACGTCTCGGTCGGGGTCAGCCCGGAAGCTTCTACTGTGGACAGTGGCCACGGGAGCGCGGCGCGGTCGACCTTGCCGGAGGTGCGGGTCGGCAGGTCGTCGACGACGGCGAGCAGCGGGACCAGCGCGGCGGGGAGGTGCTCACGCAGGCGGGTCGCGGCCTGGTCCAGGTCGAAGCTCCCGGAGGTGGGCACGACGTACCCGACCAGGACCTGGTTGCCCGCCTTGGTGCGGCGGATCGCGGCGGCCGCGCCCTGCACACCCGGCAGGGCCTGCAGCGCGGCGTCGACCTCGCCCAGCTCGATGCGGCGGCCGCCCAGCTTGACCTGCTCGTCGAGGCGGCCGAGGAACAGCAGGCCTTCTTCTTCCGCGCGGACCAGGTCGCCCGAGCGGTACGCGCGCTGCCAGCCCAGGGACGGCAGCGGCGCGAACTTCTCGGCGTCCTTGGCCGCGTCGAGGTAGCGGGCCAGGCCGACGCCGCCGATGACCAGCTCGCCGGTCTCGCCCATGGCGACCGGCTCGCCCTCGTCGTTGACCACGGCCAGCTGCCAGCCGACGAGCGGCAGGCCGATCCGGACCGGGCCGTCACCGGTCAGCTGCGCGGCGCAGGCCACGACGGTGGCCTCGGTCGGGCCGTAGGTGTTCCAGACTTCGCGGCCTTCGACGGCGACGCGCTCGGCCAGCTCCGGCGGGCACGCTTCGCCGCCGAAGATGAGCAGGCGGACGTCTTCGAGCGCGTCCGCGGGCCACAGCGCGGCCAGCGTCGGCACGGTCGAGACGACGGTGATGCGCTGCGCGACCAGCCACGGGCCGAGGTCGACGCCGGTGCGGACCAGCGCGCGGGGCGCCGGGACCAGGCAGGCGCCGTGGCGCCAGGCCAGCCACATCTCTTCGCAGGAGGCGTCGAAGGCGACGCTCAGGCCGGCCAGGACCCGGTCGCCGGGCCCGATGGGCTCGTCGGTGAGGAACAGCTCGGCTTCGGCGTCGACGAAGGCGGCGGCACTCGCGTGGGTGACCGCGACGCCCTTGGGCTTGCCGGTGGAACCGGAGGTGAAGATGATCCAGGCGTCGTCGGCCGGGCCGGGGCGGCCGTCACGGCCACCCGGGGTGCTGTGGACGTTGATCTTGCCGTCGGTCGCGACGGCGGCGACCTGGGCTTCTTCGAAGACCAGCTCGGCGCGCTCGTCGGGGTCGTCGGCGTCGACGGGCACGTACGCGGCGCCGACCGACAGCGTCGCGAGGATGGCGATGTACAGCTCGGCGGTGCCGGAGGAGATCCGGATGCCGACGCGGTCGCCGAGCCCGACGCCGTAGCCGCGGAGCCGGCGGCCGTAGCCGTCGATCTCGTCGAGCAGGCGCCGGTAGGTCAGGGTCGTGGTGCCGTCGTCGATCGCGGCGGCGTTCGGGTGCCGCTCGGCGGTGGCGGCGAGGACGTCGAGGAGGGTGCGCTCGGGGGCGCCGAGGCCGGACCAGAACAGCGCCCGGTCGGCGAGGGTGACCTCGGGGGTGGTGCCGGTGGGTTCGATCGTGACGGTCATCGGGCGTTCACCTCGACCGCGCTGAAGACGTGCAGGGACGAACCATGGGCGCGCAAGCCCACCACTCACCTTTCGGGAGCCTCAACCGGGCTTGCTCTCCGGATTGAGGCGCCCGCAACGACCCTCCACTCTAACGCAAGATGAACGAAAGATATCTCCCCGATCACGCAAGGGTGTCGGACCTCACCCCGTACCGGACGACTCGCGCATCCAGACGGACGACACGCGTACTTGGCCGGACGACACGCCGGATCACCGACGATTCGTCGTGTCGTCCGCCTGGGTACGCGTGTCGTCCGTTCAGGTACGCGTGTCGTCCGAAACGGGTCAGGAAATCACCGGGTTCGGGCGGCTTTTCCGCCGACCTTCGGCTTCGCCTTCTTTTCGCGGACCCGGACATTCACCCGGACGGGGCTGCCGGTGAAGCCGAACTGCTCACGGAACTTGCGTTCGATGAACCGGCGGTAGCCCGCCTCGAGGAAGCCGGTGGTGAACAGCACGAGCGTCGGCGGGCGGATGCCGGCCTGGGTCGCGAACAGGACCTTCGGCTGCTTGCCCGAGCGGACCGGCGGCGGGGTGGCCGCGATCAGGTCGGACAGCCACGCGTTGAGCTGGCCGGTCGGCACCCGCTGGTCCCACGACTTCAGCGCGGTGCGCAGCGCCGGCGCGAGCTTGCGCACCGAACGGCCGGTCAGCGCCGAGATGTTGACCTTCTCCGCCCACGGCACGCGGACCAGGCCGCGGTCCAGCTCGCGGACCATCGCGTGCCGCCGGTCCTCGTCGACCAGGTCCCACTTGTTGAACGCCAGCACGCAGGCGCGGCCGGCCTCGACGACCATGGTCAGCACCCGCAGGTCCTGCTCCGACAGCGGCTCGGCCGCGTCCAGCAGCACGATCGCGACCTCGGCCGCGTCGATCGCGGTCTTGGTGCGCAGCGACGCGTAGTACTCGGCGCCCGCGGCGAAGTTGACGCGCTTGCGCAGGCCCGCCGTGTCCACGAACCGCCAGGTCTCGCCGTCCAGTTCGACCAGCGAGTCGACCGGGTCGACGGTGGTGCCCGCCACCGAGTCGACGACCGAGCGCTGCTCGCCGGACAGCTTGTTGAGCAGGCTCGACTTGCCGACGTTCGGCTTGCCGACCAGCGCGACGCGGCGCGGCCCCGACGTCACGGCGCCGCCCTCGCGCGGCGACTCGGGCAGGGCCTCGAGGATGGCGTCGAGCAGGTCGCCGGAGCTGCGGCCGTGCAGCGCGCTGACCGGGTGCGGCTCGCCGAGGCCGAGCGACCACAGCGACGCGGTGTCCGCGAGCAGCCGGTCGTCGTCGACCTTGTTGGCCGCCAGCAGCACCGGCTTCTTCGAGCGGCGCAGCACCTTGGAGACGGCTTCGTCGGTCGCGGTCGCGCCGACCGAGGCGTCGATGACCAGCAGCACCGCGTCCGCGGTCTGCATGGCCAGCTCGGCCTGTGCGGCGACGGCGGCCTGCAGCCCGGTCGCGTCCGGCTCCCAGCCGCCGGTGTCGACCAGGGTGAACCGGCGGCCGCCCCAGTAGGCGTCGTAGGCGACGCGGTCGCGGGTCACGCCCGGCACGTCCTGCACGACGGCTTCGCGCCGGCCGAGGATGCGGTTGACCAGCGTCGACTTGCCCACGTTGGGCCGGCCGACGACGGCGAGCACCGGCTGCCCCAGGGCGGCCTCCTCGGCCGCTTCCGCCGCCTCGATCTGCGCGTCGAGCGCGGCGAACTCGGTCTCGTCGGACCAGGTGCCGTCGACTTCGCCGACGCCGTCGTACTCTTCCATTGCTAACCCAATTTCCCTTATACCGCACCGAATCCGTGTTCGGCACGCCAGTCGTCCAAAGTCTTGACGAGCGCCGCGAGCTCACCGCGCAGCTCTTCGGTGCCCTGGTCGAGCCCGGTCTTCCCGGGACCGACCTTCGGCGAGAACGGCTCGCCCACGAGGATGTCCACCCGCGGCCGGAACCGTCGCTTGCCGTCGGCCGGCTTGAGCGTGCCCCGCGTCGCGACCGGGAGCACGGTCGCGCCGGAGGCCCGGACCAGCCAGGCCGCGCCGCGTTCGGCCGCGCCGACGTCCCCGGCACCGCGGGTGCCTTCGGGGAAGATCCCGACGACTCCGCCGTCTTTCAGGACGCCGACCGCGGTCATCAGCGGCTTGCGGTCGATCTCGCCGCGCTTGAGCGGGATCTGCCCGATCGCCAGCATGAACTTGCCGACGACCCCGCCGAACATCTCGGCCTTGACCAGGAACGCCGAACGCCGCGGAAGCATTCCGAAGATCAGCTGCGGCTCGATCATGGAGCTGTGGTTGGCGATCACGAGCAGCGGCCCGGTGGCGGGGACGCGCTCGCGGCCGTGCACCCGGATGCGGAAGGCCGAGCGCAGATAGTACCGGGCGAAGACCCGCCCGGCGTCGTGGAGCCTGCCGACGGAGCCCTCGGGCAATCCGTCAGCTTTCATCGAGCCACTTCTTCTTTGCACCCCGCGAGCAGCCCGCGGTGGCTGGCCAGCTCGCTCAGGGCGACGATCACCTGGTCGATCGACAGCTCGGAGGTGTCGACGTGCACGGCGTCGTCGGCCGCGCGCAGCGGCGAGGCGGCGCGGGTCGAGTCGAGGTGGTCGCGGCGCTCGACGCTGGCCAGGGCGTCGGCCACCGACGACTGGCGCCCGGCCGCGGTGTCCTGGGTGCTGCGGCGCGACGCGCGGACGTCGGCCGAGGCGGTCAGGAAGACCTTGAGCGGCGAATCCGGCGCGACGACCGTGCCGATGTCCCGGCCCTCGACGACGATCCCGCCGCGGTGGGAGACGACGTCGTCGATGATCCGCCGCTGCCGCGCGACCAGCAGCTCGCGCACGTGCGGCACGGCCGAGACGGGCGAAACGGCCTTGGTGACCTCGGGCCCGCGGATGTCGGCGGCGACGTCGTCGCCCGCCAGGCGGATCTCGGGCCGGTCGGGGCTGGTGCCGATGGTGAACTCGGCGCGGTCGGCGACGGCGGCGACGGCGTTCGCGTCGGCCGGGTCGACGCCGGCGCGCAGCACGGCGAGGGTGACCATCCGGTACATCGCACCGGTGTCGAGGTAGCCGGCGCCGAGGCGCTGGGCGAGCTTGCGGGCGACGGTGGTCTTCCCGGTCCCCGACGGGCCGTCCAGCGCGACCACACCTCGTAGGGCTCCCGTCACCGGCACTCTCCTCGCGTTCTCGTCCCGTTCGGCTTCGCGCTCCATTCTGCCGGTCGGGGTGCGGAGGAGATCAGTCACCCCGTGTGCCGAAGCGCGCCACCACGAGCGCGAGACGCTCCTCACGGTGGGCCGGCGACAGCCGGTGGCCCCGGTCCAGCGTCACCAGGCCGTGCAGGGTGCTCCAGAACACCTCGGTCAGCACACCCGGGTGCTGCTCGCCCGCCACCGGCTCGACGACCGCGAGCAGCTCCGCGAAGTTCGCCTTCATCACCTCCGGGGTGTCGTCCTGGGCGAACGGCAGTTCCGAAGCCAGCGTGAACATCGCGTCGTACAACGCGGGCTTGGCCTCGGCGAACTCGACGTAGGCGCGGACGACACCCGCGAGGCCGCCGCCGCGGGCGTCCCCCAGCACCGCGGCCAGCTCGGCGAAGCCCTCCAGCGCGGCCGCGGCCATGATCGCGTCCTTGCCGCCCGGGAAGTGGCTGTAGAGCACCGGCTGGCTGTACTCGATCAGCGCCGCGAGCTTCCGGGTGGTGACCGCGTCCCAGCCTTCCTCCTCGGCCAGTTCGCGAGCCGCGGAGACGATCCGCTGCGCTCGCTCGGTCCGGTCGCGCACGCGCCGTTGTCGCTGGGTCATACGTCACATGCTAGCACTGCTAGACAAACTAGCGCCGCTAGGTTAGCGTTGCTAGCAATCCTAGCGATGCTAGAAAAACACTGGAGGGAACATCATGATCATCACCGGCTACATCCTGACCGCGCTCGTCTCGCTCGGGATCATCTACGTCGGCCTCAACTACGTCTTCGCGCCGGTCAAGACCGCCGCGGGCTTCGGCTTCGGAAAGGTCCCCGAGAACGCGGAGAACTTCCTCAACGTCAAGGGCGGCCGCGACATCGGGGCCGGCCTGATCCCCCTGGCCCTGATGATCTACGGCGACGCGCACGCGCTCGGCTGGGTCGTGCTCACCGCGGCCCTCTGGCCGGTCTTCGACATGCTGATCATCCTGCGTCACCGGGGGAAGAAGGCCATCGCCTTCGGCGTCCACGGCCTGACCGCCGCGGTGATGGTCGTCGCCGCGCTGCTGCTCCTGCTCGGCTGAACGTCGCGAATCGGACACCTGGGTTACGGTGGTTGGGTGAACGTCGAAGTAACTCCCCTGCCCGGCATCGGGGTCCGCAAGGACTTCGCCACCCGTACCGGCCGCCGCATCGGCGTCGTCACCCAGCGGGACGGCCACATCGAGCTGATCGTGTCCAAATCGGACGACCCCGACGCCTGCGCCGCCTCGATCCCGCTGACCGCGGACGAGGCGGGCGCACTGGCCAACCTGCTCGGGGCGCCGCAGCTGGTCGCGCAGCTCACCGAGGAGCACCGCGACCTGCCGGGGATCAGCACGCGGCAGCTGCCGATCCAGCCGTCCGGCCCCTTCGACGGCCGGACGCTCGGCGACACCGCGATGCGCACCCGCACCGGCGTCTCGGTGGTCGCGGTCGCCCGGGCCGGCCAGGTGCACCCGTCGCCGACGCCGGACTTCACGTTCACCGGGGGCGACCTGCTGGTCGCGGTCGGGACGAGCGAGGGCCTCGAAGCCGCCGCCAAGATCCTCAAGTACGGCTGAGCGGCCGATGGACCACACCGCGCTGTCCCTGATCGAACTGGGGGCGGTCTTCTTCGTGCTGGGCGTGCTCGGGCGCCTGGCGGGCAAGATCGGCCTCTCCCCCATCCCGCTCTACCTGCTCGGCGGCCTCTGCTTCGGCCAAGGCGGCCTGATCCCGCTGAGCGACATCGGCGGCTTCACGCACCTGGCCGGCGAAATCGGCGTCGTGCTGCTGCTGCTCCTGCTCGGCCTGGAGTACTCCGCGGCCGAACTGTTCACCGGCCTGCGCCGCTCGTGGACGGCGGGCCTGCTCGACATCGTCCTCAACGCGGCGCCCGGCGCGGCCGTCGCGCTGCTGCTGGGCTGGGGCCCGGTCGGCGCGATGGTGATGGCCGGCGTCACCTACATCTCGTCGTCCGGCATCGTCGCCAAGGTCCTCGGCGACCTGGGCCGGCTCGGCAACCGCGAGACGCCGGTGGTGCTGTCCATCCTCGTGTTCGAAGACCTCGCGATGGCGCTCTACCTGCCGATCCTCACCGCGGTGCTGGGCGGGGTCTCGCTGCTCGGCGGCCTGGAGGCGGTGGGCATCTCGCTGCTGGTGATCACCGTGGTGCTGGTGGTCGCGCTGAAGTTCGGCCGGTACGTCTCCGCGGCGGTGGACAGCCCGGACCGCGAGGTGTTCCTGCTCAAGGTCCTCGGCGCGGCCCTGCTGGTCGCCGGGCTGGCGTCGGCGATGCAGGTGTCGGCCGCGGTGGGGGCGTTCCTGCTCGGCATCGCGATCTCCGGCTCGACGGCGGAGAACGCGACGCGCATGCTGGAGCCGCTGCGCGACCTGTTCGCCGCGGTGTTCTTCGTGGTCTTCGGCCTCAACACGAACCCGGCGTCGATCCCGCCGGTGCTCGGCTGGGCCGTGGTGCTGGCGGTCGTCACGACGCTGACGAAGGTCGCCACGGGCTGGTGGGCGGCCCGCCGCCAGGGCATCGGCCGCCTGGGCCGCGCCCGGGCCGGCGCGGCACTGGTCGCCCGCGGCGAGTTCTCGATCGTCATCGCGGGCCTGGCGGTGACGGCGGGCGCGGTGGACGGCGAGCTGGCGGCGCTGGCAACGGCGTACGTGTTGCTGATGGCGATCCTCGGCCCGACAGCGGCCCGGGTCGTGGAGCCGATCGTCCGCGCCCTGCAACGGAAAGCGGCCACCAAGGCGGCCACGGCCGAGGCGGGCTAGCGCAGGTCCGCCCGGCCCGCCGACGGCACGAACGCGCTCGTGTCGAGGGCCGGGTGGGTCGTCGCCGCCGGGACCGCGCCCGCCAGCGGGACCGAGGCCGATGTGCGGGCCAGGTCCAGGGTCACCCGGCCCGGCTGGGCCGGTCCGCGGATGAAGCTGCCGTCCGTGCCGCCGATGATCAGCGCCAGTGCGTGCCCTCGGGGGACGAGGTGGTCCGTGGACGCCAGGCGGAACGTCATCGTGTACGCCGTGCCCGGGGTCAGCGGTCGTTCCTGGGACAGGGAAGCGTAGTTCGCCAGGTCGGCCCAGCCGCGGCTGAGGATCGTGTAGTTCACCTTCTTCACGTCCGCCGTCGCCACGCGGTAGCAGGCGTCGTCACCGGCGGTCGACGAGCCCCAGCAGTTCTCCGCCGTCCCCGTCTTGATCCCCTCGCCGCTGCCGGCGAAGTTGCGGATCGTCGCCGCGCCGAGGTCGACCAGCAGGGCCGAAAGGCGGGCCGATGACGTGCTCGGCGTGGCCGTCACGGTCACCGAAGTCGTGCCGGAAACCTGCACGTCCGCGGCCAGGGTCCCGGTCGAGTACGTCAGCGCGGCACCGCCCGGATTGGTCACCCAGGTGTCCTCGCCCAGGTTCGGGTTGTCGGTGAACGACGCCGTCCCGGACGACGCCGCGGTGCCCAGCGTGCCGGACGCCCCCGGCCGCAGCGTCGTCGCCACCGCGTCCGACGCCGGGTAGGCGCTCTGGTCCGCCCACTGGTCCGGCTGCCGCTCGACGCTGGCCTGCGGGCCGTTCTGCACACCGTTGTCGATGCCGAGCAGGTAGTGGTCGAACCAGCGGTGCAGCAGGTCGACCCAGTCTGCGCGCCGGTAGTCGAACGGGTCGACGTGCCCGGTCTGCGACAGCCAGATCTTCTTCTCGACGTTCAGCCCGGCCCACCACTGTCCGAAGTGGATCGTCTTGACGTTGAGGTCGTTGACGCCGTGGGACAGCAGTACGCTCGCCCGCACGGTGCCCGCCCGCCGGACGTAGTCCCGGTCGGCCCACAGCGGGCCGTAGTCGCCGTTCGCGGTGGCGCCGGACGCCAGCACCTGGTTCTGCGCCGAGCAGTTCTGCCCGCCGTTGCGCGCTTCGACCGTGCGCGCGAGCCCGTCCGGGTTGAACCCGAAGGTCGCCCCGTCCGAGCGGTAGTAGTCGTACCAGGAGCTGATCGCCGAGATCGGGACGATGGTCTTCAGCCCGGCGACCCCGGTCGCCGCGACGCCGTTGGCGATCGTGCCGTCGTAGGACTTGCCGATCATGCCGACGTTCCCGGTGCTCCAGCTCGCGGCCACCGCGCTGCCGCCGGTCTTCGCGCTGTAGCCGGTCGCGCGGCCGTTCAGCCAGTCGACGACCTTGCGCGCGGAATCGACGTCCGAGGCGCCGCCGACGTCCGCGCAGCCGGCGGACCGGTTCGTCCCGGCCAGGTCGACCAGCACCACGGCGTAGCCGCGCGGCACGAAGTAGTTGTCGTAGAACAGCGGGAACTTCACCGGCTTCCCGGCGCTGTCGTAGGACTTCAGCTCGCTCTCGTTGCCGCGCCCGCAGCACGAGTAGTACGGGCTGGCGTCCATGATCACCGGCACCCGCGAAGTCGCCTCACCCGGCCGGACGATGTCGGCGGCGACGCGGTCGGAGCGGCCGTCACCGTCGCCGTCGCGGCCGATGTCGACCCAGACGGTCTCGCGGACCGCCTTCGCGTAGTCGTAGACCGGTTCGCTCGCCGCGGGAGCCGCGGCCGCCGGCGCCACCGCGCCGGCCAGGAGCACCGCCAGGACCCCGCACACCATCCCGAGTCGCATGCCCGTCACGCTAGCGAGCCGCCGCACGCCCCCACCACGGCGGAAAGTCGGGCGTACGTTGGGAAACGTGCCGGACTCCCTGCCCGCCGTGAGCGTCACCGCCGTCGGCGTCGCCGCGCTGCGCGCGTACGAAAGCCGCCGACCGGACCGCCTGTTCGACGATCCCTACGCAGCCGCGTTCCACGCCGCGGGCAGCTCTCTGCTGCCCGTCGCGCCGGGCGAGACCCCGGAGCGTGGCCTCGGCGCGCTCTTCGCCCGGCAGGTGGCGATCCGCACCCGGTTCTACGACGACTACCTGCTGGCTGCCGGGTGCGCGCAGGTCGTGGTGCTCGCCGCGGGCCTCGACGCCCGCGCTTTCCGGCTCGCCTGGCCGCCGGGGGTGCGGTTTTTCGAGCTCGACCTGCCCGAGGTGCTCGCCTTCAAGGACGAGGTGCTGGCCGCGCAGGGCGCCGAACCGTCGTGCGAGCGCGTCGTGGTCCCGGCCGACCTGCGCGGCGATTGGGCGGGTGCCCTGCGGGCGGCCGGGTTCGACGCGGGCGTTCCGACCGCGTGGCTGGCCGAAGGCTTGCTGGTCTACCTGTCCCGCGAAGACGCCGAAGCGATGCTCTCGACCGTGACCGAGCTGTCCGCACCGGGCAGCCGGGTGTCGTTCGAGCACCGGTCCGCCGAGACGCGGGACGGCCTGCTCGCCCGGGCCAAGGCGACCCCGGGTGCCGAGCGCGTCACCCGGCTGTGGCAGGGCGGCCTCGGCGGCACGGCGCCGGAGTGGCTGCGCGGCCACGGCTGGGCACCGGCCGTCGTCTCCCACGCCGAACTGGCCGCGAAGTACGACCGTCCGGGCGACGAGACACTCGACGGGTTCGTGACCGCCGAATATCAGAGTTCGACGTTGCGGTAGAGCGCGCCGACCTCGGTCTTCGTCAGCCGGCGGATCGAGCCGACGCGCTGGTTGCCGAGCTGGACGTCGCCGACCGCGGTGCGGACCAGCTTGAGCACCGGGTGGCCGGTGTCCTTGAGCAGGCGGCGCACGATGTGCTTCTTGCCCTCGTGGATCACCAGCTCGACCAGCGACTTGCCGGAGTGCATGTCCTTGACCCGGAACTGGTCGACCTTGACGATGCCGTCCGGCAGCTCCCAGCCGTTGCGCAGCTCCTTGCCGAGCCCGCGCGGCACCAGGCCGTCGACCTCGGCGAGGTAGGTCTTGAGCACCCGGTACGACGGGTGCATCAGCCGGTGGCCGAGGTCGCCGTCGTTGGTCAGCAGCAGCAGGCCCTCGGTGTTCTCGTCGAGCCGCCCGACGTGCACGACACCGGGCGTCTCCTCGTAGCGGCCGCGCAGGTAGTCGCCGACGCAGGGGCGGCCGCGGTCGTCCGACATCGTCGAGTGCACGCCCTTGGGCTTGTTCAGGGCGAGGTAGATCAGGTCGTCGCGCAGGTTCACCCGGGTGCCGTCGACGTGGATGACCGCCTCGTCGGGGTGCACGCGGCGGCCCAGCTCGGTGACGACCTCGCCGTCCACCTCGACCCGGCCGGCGACGATCAGGTCCTCCGCCGCGCGCCGGGAGGCGACCCCGGCCTGCGACAGCACCTTCTGCAGCCGGACGCCGTCGGGGTGTTCACTGGATGTCATCGATGGTGTCCACTTCGGGTAGCAACGGAGCGATCGGCGGCAGGTCGTTCAGTGACGACAGCCCCAGTCGCTCCAGGAACAGCTCGGTCGTCACGTACAGCGTTCCGGTCGTCTCGGGATCGGTCCCCATCTCTTCGATGAGGCCGCGCGCGAGCAGCGTCCGGATCACGCCGTCCACGTTCACGCCCCGCACCGCGGCAACCCGCGCGCGGGTCACCGGCTGCCGGTACGCGATCACGGCGAGGCTCTCCAGCGCGGCCCTGGTCAGCTTCGACCGCTGGCCGTCCAGCAGGAGCTTCTCCACGAACGGGGCGTAGACGTCCCTAGTGTAGAACCGCCACCCCTCGCCGACGCGCCGCAGGTCGATCCCGGAGTTCCGGTCGGTGAACTTCTGCGCCATCGTGCGGAGGGCGACGACGATCCGCGACTTGGGCTGGCCGAGGGTGTCGGCCAGGAGTTCTTCGCCGGCGGGCGAGTCGACGATGAGCAGGAGCGCCTCGAGAGCGGACTCCAGGTCCTCGTCGGAGGTGACGTCCGGCATGGAGCCGGCGTCCCCGGCGGCGACCAGGTCGGACTCGGGGTCGGCGGGGTCGAGCTCGGGTTCGGGTTCGGGCTCGGGTTCGGCGGGCGAAGGCTCGGCAGCGGCCTCGACAGGCGCATCCTCGGCCGGCGCAGGCTCGGCGGCAGCGCTCTCCTCGGCCAGCGGCTCCACCGGCTCGCCGTCTTCGGTCACCGGCTCACCGGACATTGCCTCGTCGAGCGCCAGCTCCGCCGCGGCCTCCTCCGGCTCGCCCGCGGGCGGCTCCACCGGCTCCGGTGCTTCGACCTCGGCTGCCGGCTCGTCGGCCGGGACCTCCGGCGTCTCGGCCTGCTCGTTGTTCTCCGGGCTCACCCGTACTCCTCTTCATCTCCGAACGCGCGGTCCAGCTCGGCCGCCGCGGAGGCTTCTTCCTTCGAGCCGCCCGTCCAGCGGACGTGCAGCTCGGCCAGTGCCTCGCTCTGCTCGAACTGCACCGTCGCCTCGCGGTAGAGCTCCAGCAGCGCCAGGAAGCGCGCCACGATCTCCACCGTGTGCTCGCAGTCGTCGACCAGCTCGCCGAACGTCGCCTGGCCGCGTTCGGCCAGCATCACCCGCAGGATGGCCGCGTGCTCGCGCACCGAAATGCGGCCCATGTGGATGTGGGCGATCGACACCGTCGGCGGCGGCTTCGGCCGGAACACCGCCACCGCGATGTCGGCGAACTTCTGCGGCGTCACGCCCAGCATCACCTCGGGCAGCAGCCCGACGAACCGCTCTTCCAGCGCCACCGACCGCGGGTAGCGCCGCAGCGCGTTCTGTTCGAGCTCCCCGAACAGCGCCGCCACCTGCTTGTACGCGCGGTACTGCAGGATGCGCGCGAACAGCAGGTCACGGGCTTCGAGCAGCGCGAGGTCGTCTTCGCTCTCCACCTCGGCCGACGGCAGCAGCCGCGCCGCCTTGAGGTCGAGCAGCGTCGCCGCGATGACCAGGAACTCCGTCGTCTCGTCGAGGTTCCAGTCGGTGCCCAGCGCGCGCGTGTAGGCGATGAAGTCGTCGGTGACCCGGTGCAGCGCCACTTCGGTGACGTCGAGCTGGTGCTGCGAGATCAGCTGCAGCAGCAGGTCGAACGGCCCCTCGAAGTTCGCCAGCCGCACCTTGAACTTCGACGTGCTCAGCTCTTCGGTGTTGACGCCTTCGGGGATCATCCCGCCGTGCACGGTCTGGTGCTCTTCGGGGACCTCCGGAGCCGGTTCCGGCTCGTCCATCAGCCCTCGGTTTCGCCGCCGTCTGAGCCGACCACCCGCAGCCGCTGGACCAGCACCGACTCCTCGCCGTGCTGGTCGAAGTCGGCCAGCAGCACCGCCACCGCCTCGCGGACCAGCCGGCCGCGGTCGACGACCAGGTCGTGCTTCGCGCGCAGCGTCAGCCGGGCCTGCTCCATGGCGACGAGCTCGTCGCCGGAGACGTACACGGTGATCTTCGCGTCGTGCTTGGTGCGGCCCGAGCCGTGCGGGGCCGCGCTGCGGGCGAGCTGGTCGGCCCGGCCGTTGCCCGAGGGTTTCGGCTGCGGTTCCTCGACGGGCTCGGGGGGTGCCTGGGGAGGGAGATCGAGGGCGGGACTGGAGGTGATCCTGAAGAGTTCCGACGCTCCGGGCAGGGAAGCGCGCCTGCTCACCGAGCGATCACCTCGCGGGCGAGCTGGCGGTACGCCGCCGCGCCGGCCGACTTGGGCGCCCAGGTCGTGATCGGCTCACCCGCGACCGTCGTCTCGGGGAACCGCACGGTGCGGTTGATGACCGTGTCGAACACGGTCTCGCCGAATGCCTCCACCACGCGAGCCATGACCTCCTTCGAATGCAGGGTTCTCGGGTCGTACATGGTGGCGAGAATCCCGACTATGTCCAGTTTGGGGTTGAGGCGTTCCTGCACCTTCTCGATGGTGTCGATCAGGAGGGCGACGCCTCGCAGACTGAAGAACTCGCACTCCAGCGGGATGATCACGCCGTCCGCGGCGGTCAGCGCGTTCACCGTGAGCAGGCCGAGCGAGGGCTGGCAGTCGACAAGAACATAGTCGTAGTCGTTCATGACCGGACGAAGGACCCGTAACAACGTGTGCTCGCGCCCTACCTCAGCGACGAGCTGGACCTCCGCCGCGGACAGGTCGATGTTGCTCGGCAGCAGGTCAACGCCGTCGACGCGGGTTTTCATGAGCACGTCGGTGGCACTGACCGAGCGCTCCATGATGGCGTTGTAGACCGTCTGGTCCAGCTCGTGCGGCTGGATGCCGAGGCCGACGGCGAGCGCGCCCTGCGGGTCGAAGTCGACCAGCAGCACCTTGCGCCCGTACTCGGCGAGGGCGGCCCCCAGGTTGATGGTCGACGTCGTCTTGCCGACGCCGCCCTTCTGGTTGCACATCGCCATGATCTTGGCCGGGCCGTGCTTGTCCAGCGGCGCCGGATCGGGGTGCTCGCGGATCGGGCGGCCGGTCGGCCCGATGCCTTCGAGCTTGACCTTCTTGCCGTTGCGCTCGGCTGCTTCGTCGCCGTCGTGGTCGGTGGGTGTCGCGATGGTGACCTGGCTGAGGTTCGCCGCCGCCGACCCGGCGGACTCGGCCGGTACGGCCGGCTGGTTCGGTGTCGACATGGCGCGAAAGCTCCTTGTTCGTCAGCGTCCGCCGCAGCCTATGTCCGGAGTCGGAGCCCCGGCAAAGCAACGCGCCGGACTCGACGGGGCAATGTCACTCGACCGTCGGTGCAGGCCGGCAAGGCTGTTGGCCGTTTCTAGTGCTTTCTAGCCCAGCGCTCGCGGGTGCGCCGTGGCGTACACCTCGCGCAGGGTGTTGACCGTGACCAGCGTGTACACCTGGGTCGTCGTCACCGACGCGTGGCCGAGGAGTTCCTGGACGACGCGGACGTCCGCACCGCCCTCGAGCAGGTGCGTGGCGAAGGAGTGGCGGAGCGTGTGCGGCGACACGACCGCGGTGATGCCCGCGCGTTCGGCGGTGTCCTTGAGCACCTGCCACGCGCTCTGCCGCGACAGCCGGCTGCCGCGGGCGTTGAGGAACAGCGCCGCCGTGCCCCGGCCGTGCGCGGCGAGCGCCGGGCGGGCGCGGACGGTGTAGGCGTGCAGCGCGGCGAGCGCGGGACGGCCGATCGGCACCAGCCGCTGCTTGCCGCCCTTGCCGTCGAGCAGCACCGTGCGCTCGGTGGCGTCGACGTCGTCGACGTCCAGGCCGACCGCCTCGGAGATCCGGGCCCCGGTGGAGTAGAGCACCTCCAGCAGCGCCCGGTCGCGCAGCGGGCGCTCGCCGTCCGGCGGCGGGGTCTCCAGCAGCCGCAGCACGTCGTCCACCGGCAGGGCCTTGGGCAGCCGCTTCGCCGGCGTCGGCGGCCGGACTTCGCGGGCCGGGTTGTGCTCGGTGAGGCCCTCGGCGTGCGCGAACTTGTGCAGGCCCCGCACGGCGACCAGGGCGCGGGCGGCCGACGACGCGGCCAGCGGCCGGTGCTCGTCGTCGCCCTCGCGCAGGGCGGCACCGAAGGCCGTGACGTGCGCGGAGGTGACGTCGGCGATCTTCGCGACGCCGAGGCCGTCCAGGTGCGCGGCGTACCGGCGCAGGTCACGGGCGTAGCTGTCCAGGGTGTTGCGCGCGGTCCCGCGTTCGACGACCAGGTGGTCGAGGTACGCGGCGATCACGCCGTCCGTGCTGCCCGGGGCTGCCACGCCGTCACCTTAGGCCGCCCGGCGCTCGTGACCCGGCAGAAACCCCGTTCGGTTACCTTGGATCCATGGGGTCCGAGGAGCTCCGCATCGGCACGGCCGAGCGCGAGGAAGCAGCGAGGCTGCTCGCCGATCACTTCGGCATGGGCCGCATCACACCGGTCGAGTACGAGACGCGCGTGACCGACGCCTACGCGGCGACGACGCTGGGCGAGCTGCGGCCGCTGTTCCGCGACCTGCCGCACCCCCACCCGGGCTTCTTCGGGCCGCCACCGGGACCCATGCCGATGGCGATGCCGACGCAGCAGGTGTACGCGCCGCCTTCGATGCCCGTGGCGATGCCGTACGGGCCGCCGCCCGTGGTGTATTCGCACCGGTCGAAGACGGTGGCCGGGGTGCTGCAGATCGTGCTGCCCTTCGGCATCGGCCGGTTCTACACCGGCCAGACCGGCCTGGGCATCGCCCAGCTCTTCGCCACCTTCTGCACCGGGGTCGGCATCCTGTGGCCGATCATCGACGGCATCGTGCTGCTGGTCAACGGCGGCACGGACGCCGAGGGCCGCCAGCTGCGCCCCTGAACCGGGACGCAGCTGAGCAGCTCAGGCTTCCTTGCGCTTGGCGAACGCCGTCGGGCGGTCCTCCCACGGGGCATCGGCCGGACGCGCCGACGCCGCGCCCGAGAGCACCGCGTGCGCGGCCAGGACCCCGGACACCGTGGCGCCGTTCACCAGCTCGCCGGCCAGCGCCATCCGCACCGCCTCGGCCAGCGGGAACTTGCGGATGACCAGGTCCGCCTCCTCCTCGCCGAGCACGTCGCGGTCCACATCGGACAGTCCGCGGGCCAGGAAGACCCGCACGACCTCGTCGGTGAAGCCCGGCGAGGCCGCGACGTCGACCAGGGTCACCCAGTCCGCAGCGGCCAGGCCGACCTCTTCGACGAGCTCGCGCTTGGCCGTGCCGACCGGGTCCTCGCCGAGGTGGTCGATCAGGCCCGCGGGCAGCTCCCACAGCCGGTGCCCGATCGGGTGCCGGTACTGGTGGATGAGCGTGACCTGCTGGTCGTCGTCCAGCGCGACGATCGCCACCGCGCCCAGGTGCTCGATCACCTCGCGGACCGCGGTGTCGCCGCCCGGCATCACGACGTCGTCGATCCGCAGGCCGACGACCCGTCCGATGTGGACGTCCCGGCTGGACGCGACGTTGAACTCGTGCTCGCCCGGCGCGGTCACCGGGCCGCCACCGGGGCCTCGGGCAGCTCGACCGGCAGGCGCTCGGCGACCTTGCGGTCCACCACGGCCTTGACGAACGCGCTGAAGAGCGGGTGCGGCCGGGTCGGGCGGCTCTTGAGCTCCGGGTGCGCCTGCGTGCCGACGAAGAACGGGTGCTTGTCGGCCGGCAGCTCGACGAACTCGACCAGGTGGTCGTCCGGCGAGGTCCCCGAGAACACCAGGCCCGCGTCCGAGAGCTGCTTGCGGTAGGCGTTGTTGACCTCGTAGCGGTGCCGGTGCCGCTCGGAGACCTCGGTGGTGCCGTAGGCCTTCGCGACCTGCGAACCCGCCTTGAGCTTCGCCGGGTAGGCGCCCAGGCGCATGGTGCCGCCCATGTCCCGCTCGCCGGCGACGACGTCGCGCTGGTCGGCCATGGTCGAGATCACCGGGTGCTTGGTGTTCTCGTCGAACTCCGACGAGCCGGCGTCGGTGATGCCGGCCAGGTGCCGGGCGGCCTCGATGACCATGCACTGCAGGCCGAGGCACAGGCCGAGCAGCGGGACGCCGCGGGTGCGGGCGTACTCGATCGCGCCGACCTTGCCCTCGATGCCGCGGATGCCGAACCCGCCCGGGATCAGCACGCCGTCCACATCGGACAGCACGGAGGCCGCGCCGGACGCGGTCTGCGCGTCGTCCGAGGCGACCCAGACGATCTCGACCTTGGCGCGGTGGGCGAACCCGCCCGCACGCAGGGCCTCGGTGACCGAAAGGTAGGCGTCCGGCAGGTCGATGTACTTGCCGACGACGGCGATCCGCACGACCTCGCTCGGGTTGTGCACCCGGTCGAGCAGGTCGCCCCACACCGTCCAGTCGACGTCGCGGAACGGCAGGCCGAGGCGGCGGACGACGTAGGCGTCGAGCGCCTCGCCGTGCAGCACCTTCGGGATGTCGTAGATGGACCGCGCGTCCGGGCAGGCGATGACGGCCTCGGTGTCCACGTCGCACATCAGGCCGATCTTGCGCTTGAGGTCCTCGGGGATCTCCCGGTCGGCCCGGCAGACCAGCGCGTCCGGCTGGATACCGATGTTGCGCAGCGCGGCGACCGAGTGCTGGGTCGGCTTCGTCTTCAGCTCGCCCGACGGCGCCAGGTACGGCACCAGCGAGACGTGCAGGAAGAAGCAGTGGTCGCGGCCGACGTCGTGGCGGACCTGGCGGCAGGCCTCCAGGAACGGCAGGGACTCGATGTCGCCGACCGTGCCGCCGACCTCGGTGATCACGACGTCCGGCGCCTGGCCGCTCTCGTCCGGACCGGCGGCCGCGGTGATCCGGGCCTTGATCTCGTCGGTGATGTGCGGGATGACCTGCACGGTGTCGCCGAGGTACTCGCCGCGGCGCTCCTTGGCGATCACCTCGGAGTAGACCTGGCCGGTGGTGACGTTGGCCTTGCCGTCGAGGTCGCGGTCGAGGAAGCGCTCGTAGTGGCCGATGTCGAGGTCGGTCTCGGCACCGTCGTCGGTGACGAACACCTCACCGTGCTGGAACGGGTTCATCGTCCCGGGGTCGACGTTGAGATAGGGGTCGAGCTTCTGCATCGTGACGCGAAGCCCGCGCGCGGTAAGGAGCTGACCCAGGCTGGAAGCCGTGAGTCCCTTACCCAGAGAGGAGGCAACGCCTCCGGTGACAAAGACGTACTTGGTTGCCCGTGACTGAAGTCCCACGGGCCGCCAGCATATCCCACTCCTGCGGATCCGCGCGCTGTGACATGCCCGCGCCTTCGGATATGACGCCCGCCACCCTCTCGGGTGACCTAAGCCGCGACCTTCGCCGGCCGCAGCCGCGGCCGCCCGGTGAGCGCCCGGCTCCCCGGCAGCCGCCGCAGGACCTCCACGATCAGGATGGTCAAGACGATCGTCCCCGCGTAGATGATCACGCTGAGCCACGGCGCGCCGAAGCGCTCCGCGACGTGCGGGATCGCCGGCCCGAGCAGCGCCAGGGCGAGCGGGTGCACGAGGAAGATGCTGAACGACCGGTTCGCCGCCCAGGAAACCACCCGGGCCCCGCGGCTGCCTTCCCGGCGGCGCGCCGCCCACCTCGTGGTGAACGCGTAGATCGCCGCGATCACGGTGAGGAACCACGGGATCAGGTACGGCTGGAACGGGTCGCTGGCCACCTGCGGGAACGTTCCACTGTGGACGGTCCGGAAGTAGAGCCACTCGGTGCCGGCCAGCACCGCCACCAGCGCGCCGCCGAGCAGCAGCCGGTGCCGTCCCACCCAGGCGTGCACGGTCTCGAAGTGCATGGCCACCACGGCGCCGAACAGCGTGTAGAACTGGTACGGCAGGATCGTGCCGTACAGGTGGGTGATCGTCTCGTAGCTCACGCCGAGCGGCTGGTAGGTCATGAACAGCGTGACGCCGACCTGCACCAGGCCGCTGCCGAGCAGCAGCCACTTGTGCTTGCCCTCGGTCGCCCGCAGCAGCTTCATCAGCACCGGGAACAGCAGGTAGACCTGCATCGTCACGAGCAGGAAGTACAGGTGGTACCAGGCCCCGCCGGTGACGAGGTCCTTGAGCAGCAGGCGCATCGACGCCTCGAGCGAGCCCGGCTGCTGCACCCCGGTCACCAGGCCGTACGCCCAGAAGAACATCGACCACGCGAGGTAGGGCGTGGCGACCAGCGGGAGCCGCCGTCGCCAGAAGTCGCCGGCGGTGAACTCACGGCGGCGGTTCTGGAACACCAGCACGAACCCGGTGAGGGCGAAGAACGCCTCGCGGGTGAAGTGCAGCGGCGTCTCGACGGCGTTGGCGCCGACGTCCTGCGCGAAGTTCGTCGCGCCCACCACGTGGATGAGGATGACGCAGGCGAACGTGATCAACCGGAACAGGTCGATCTGGTGGAGGTAGGGCGCTTTGCCGCCCGGTCTCGTGCTGCGGGCGGGCGCTTCGAGTGTGGCCTGGGCGGTCGTCATCGTGCCGCCGATCCGGCACCGTCGTCGGCGTGCTTCACGTTGTCAGACTTGCCACCCATTCTGTGAATTTCCCATGAAGCCGCTGGGAAGCGCCTGTTGGCGGGGCCTCTGGGGCGTGTCGGATATGCCACTTCCGCTGGGGATGCACGACTACGGTGATCATGTTAATGCTCAGCGTGAGGGGCCACCACTCGGGCGCGGCGACGCCCGGATGGTGGCCCCTGGTAACGGAAATCAGAAGGCAGCGGCCCCGTTCGGAGTACCGAGCCCGGTCGGGCCGTCGTAGCCGGTCACGGCGGTGCAGAGGTAGCCGCCGCCGCACGAGCCGTTGCTGCCGCCGCTCACATCGTTGAGCGACGATGTGTGCGAGTACACAGTGTTCGCACCCGTGACGCCGCTGACACCGCCCAGCGCGTAGACGCCCCCGACGACCGGCGCCGCGACGCTCGTGCCACCGAACACCATCCAGCCGGAGCGGCCCTGGTAGGCCGTGCTGTCGTAGACGGCGACGCCGGTGGCCGGGTCGGCGACGGCGCTGACGTCGGCGACCGTGCGCTTGCCGCAGCCGCTGTCGGTCTGCCACGACGGCTTGGTGATGTAGGCCGAGCAGCCGCTGCCCGCACCGCTCCACGCCGTCTCGCTCCAGCCGCGGGTGTTCGAGGCCTTCTTCAGGCTGGTGCCGCCGACCGCGGTGACGTACCGGGACGCGGCCGGGAACTCGACGCCGTAGCCCGAGTCACCGGAGCTGACCGTGATCGCGACACCCGGGTGGTTGAAGTACTGCCCCTCCGAGCTCGCTTCGCCGGAGAACTCGCTGCCGCCGTAGCTGTTGCTGACGACTTCGGCGCCGAGCCGGACGGCGGTGTTCACCGAGGTGCCGAGGTTGGCGAAGCTCGACGAGGTGCCCTCGACCAGCAGGATGTTGCACTTCGGGCAGATCGCCGAGGCCATGTCGAGGTCGAGCGAGATCTCCTGGGCCCAGCCGCCGTCCTTGCGCGGGTAGCTCGTGCCGCCGTTCTGGTCGGCCTTGGCGAAGCACGGCGTGGTGCTCGCGTTGATCGACGACGGCGTGCAGGACGCGAGCGCCGGGATGCCGTACTGGGCGCGGTAGACGTTGACGTCGGCGAAGGCGGTCGGGGCGTCGTAGGCGTCCACGATGGCGATCGTGCGGCCGGCGCCGGCGCTGCCCGCGAGGGAGGCGAGGTTGTACGCCGAGAGCAGGTCGGCCGGGCCGAGCCCGGACGGCGTGGCGGCCGCGGCGAAGGTGGTGTCGGTGTCGATCCAGGCGTTGCAGGCCGCGAACCCGGCCGGTGCGGCCGAGCAGACGCGCTGGGCGTGGCCGTGGGCGGCAGGCGCCGCCTCGGCGACGCCGGTGACGGTCAGGGCGAGGGTGAAGGCGGCGGCCAGTACTGGGGCACTACGCACGGTGAACCTCCCGGACGGCGGGGACCCCGGTCGACGAGACCGGTGACCGAAGACCGTAAGCAGCCGTTCGGCGGCATGACACAGACCAAAGTCGGGTCGCCGTTGGTGCGAATGGCTGAAAAACCGGGCGCTCGTGCGCATTCCTCGCCAAATCGGGCGGCGGTCAGCCCGCGGGCCGCTCACCGGGTTCTTCACCGAAGAGCGAACGCAGCGTCACCTCGCGGTTCACCCGCACGTGTTCCACCGCGGACGCCTTCGCCCGTTCCGCGTCCCCCGACGCGATCGCTTCGTAGAGCCGCCGGTGCTCGTCGAGCAGCTCGGCCCAGTGCTCGTTCTGGCTCGTGAGCCAGCGGAGCCTGCCCTCGAGCGGCTGGAGCATGGTGGAGAGCAGCGCGTTGCCCGCGATGGCGACGATCTCGTCGTGGAAGCGCGAGTTCAGCACGGTGATCCGGGCGGCGTCACCCCGGGCCGTGGCCCGGGCGGCGTCGGCGAGGGCGCGTTCGAGCCGCTTCAGCTCCGCCGCGCCCGCTCGCGCCGCCGCCAGCCCGGCGGCGAGGCCTTCGAGCGCCTCGCGGACGTCGAACAGCTCCTCGACGTCGACCCGCGCCAGCTGCCGGACGACGACCCGCCGCGGCGACTGGACGACGAGGAAGCCCTCGGCCTCCAGGCTGCGGATGGCCTCGCGCACCGGCACCCTCGACACCCCGAGGTCTTCGGCCAGCTCGCGCTCGACCAGCCTGTCGCCCGGGCGCAGCCGGCCGGTCAGGATCCGTTCGCGCAGCTCCTCGCGAACCCGCTGCCGGGTGGCCGCGAGGGGTTGCCGCTCGTTCACCGCGCCCCTCCTTCAACACCGCCGTAACCGGCCGTAACACGAGTTTATCGGCCGGAGGGTTGACTCGGGCCGACCCCGGGTCGATATTTGGGATTCCAAAGTTTGGTATCCCAAATCGCCGTCGCCGCATGTCGACCGGAGGCCAGCATGACCGCAGCCCCGCTCACCGAATCTTCGCAAGAGACGACTCCGCCGCCGGATCCCCGGCTCTGGAACGAAGACCTCGCCCCCGCGAAGGAACGCCGGTGGAAGGTCTACGACATCTTCGCGCTGTGGATGTCCGACGTGCACAACCTCGGCAACTACACCTTCGCCGCCGGCCTGTTCGTGCTCGGCCTGTCGGCCTGGCAGGTGTTCACCGCGCTGCTGTTCGGGTTCATCGTCATCTACGCCGGGATGAACCTGATGGGCCGGATCGGCCAGCGCACCGGCGTCCCGTTCCCGGTCGTCGCGCGGATCAGCTTCGGCACGTTCGGCGCCAACCTGCCCGCGCTGATCCGCGCGATCATCGCGATCTTCTGGTACGGCATCCAGACCTACCTCGCCAGCGTGGCCATCACGCTGCTCGTGCTCGCCATCGACCCCGGCCTGAAACCCCTGACCGAGCACGGTTTCCTCGGCCTGCACGCACTCGGCTGGATCTGCTTCGTCGCGCTGTGGGCGGTCCAGGCGCTGATCCTCACCCGCGGCATGGAGTCGGTGCGCAAGTTCCAGGACTGGTGCGGCCCGGCGATCTGGGTCGTGATGATCGCCCTCGCCGTCTGGATCCTCGCCGCGGGCCACTGGAACATCTCCTTCACCAGCAGCCCGAAGCAGCTGTCCACCGGGGAGCAGGTCCGGCAGTGGTTCGGCGCGGCCGGGCTCATCCTGGCCACCTACGGCACGCTGATGCTCAACTTCTGCGACTTCTCCCGGTTCGCCCCGGACCAGAAGACGGTGAAACGCGGCAACTTCTGGGGCCTGCCGATCAACTCGACGGCGTTCGCCCTGCTGTCGGTGATCGTCACCGCGGGCAGCATGCAGGTGTTCGGCGAGGCCATCACCGACCCGGCCGAGCTGCTGGCCAAGGTGCACAGCACGCCGGTGCTGATCATCGGCGCGCTGACCTTCGCCGTCGCCACCATGGGCGTCAACATCGTCGCCAACTTCGTCTCCCCGGCCTACGACCTGGCGAACATCTGGCCGAAGCGGATCACCTTCACCATCGGCGGGATGATCAGCGCGGTCGCGGCCCTGTGCGTGCTGCCGTGGAAGCTGTACTCCTCGCCGGCCGTGGTCAACTACTTCCTCGGCGGGCTCGGCGCGTTCCTCGGCCCGCTGTTCGGGATCATGATCGTCGACTACTACCTGATCCGGCGCGGCAAGGTCGACGTCGCCCAGCTCTTCGTCGACGGCGGGAGCTACCCGCGCGTGAACCCCCGCGCACTGGTGACGTTCTTCCCGACCGCGGCGCTGTCCGCCGTCATCGCGCTGGTGCCGTTCTTCGCCCCGGCCGCGCCGTACTCGTGGTTCATCGGCACGGCGTCGTCCGCGGCCCTCTACTACGTGGTGTCGAGGAAACACCGATGAGGATCGTCGTCACCAACTGCAACACCACCGAGGCGATGACGAAGGAGATCGAAGCCGGGGCCCGCGCGGCCGCGAGCCCCGGCACCGAGATCCTCGCCCGGACCCCGCGTTGGGGCCCGGAGTCGGCCGAAGGCTGGCTCGACAGCTTCCTGTCCGCGGCGGCGGTGCTCGATCTGTTGCGGGGCCTGGAAGAACCGTTCGACGCGGTCGTGCTCGCCGGGTTCGGCGAGCACGGCCGCGAGGGCGCGCGCGAGCTGCTGGACGTCCCGGTCGTCGACATCACCGAAGCCGCCGCGCACCTGGCCTGCCTGCTCGGCCGCCGCTACGGCGTGGTGACCACTTTGGACCGGACGTGCGGGTTGATCGAGGACAGCCTGCACGCCGCCGGGGTCGCACAGAACTGCGTCACGGTCACCGGCGCCGGGCTCGGCGTGCTGGAGCTGACCGACGAACGCCGGACCGAGTCGGCGCTGCTCACCGCGGGCCGCCGCGCGCGGGACGCCGGGGCCGAGGTGCTGGTGCTCGGCTGCGCCGGGATGACCGGGCTGGACCGGAAGATCGCGACGATGCTGGACATTCCCGTCATCGACGGCGTCGCGGCCGCGGTCCGGCTCGCGGAGTCCCTGGTGGCGCTGGGGTTGACGACGAGCCGCGCGGGGTCGTACGCGCGGCCGCTGGCCAAGCGCCGCACCTGGCCACGTTGACACCTGCCGCTCCGCCCGGTCAGAATCCCTGCAGCCGTACCGCCGCCCGGTGACGACGTGGGGATTTTGCCGTCCCCGGAAGGCGGTCGACGTGCGAAGGGTTCTTTGCGCACTGGCGTTGTCGGTGAGCGTGGTGGTCCCGGTGAGCGGGACGGCGGTGGCCGCGTCCCCACCGCACACGGTGGTCACCGACGGCGCCAAGCTCGCCGGGATCAGGCAGGCGATCCGCGGCGGCCACGCGACCAAGGCCCAGCAGGACGCGCTGAAAGCGGTGCTGGCCAAGGCGAACACCGCGCTCACCGACGGGCCGTGGTCGGTCATGGACAAGCCGTCGGCGCCCCCGAGCGGCGACAAGCACGACTACACGAGCCAGGCGCCCTACTGGTGGGCGAGCCAGCCGAAGACGCCGGAAAACCCGCAGGGCTGCCCGTACGTCAGCAAGGACGGCCAGCGCAACCCGGAGGCCGACGCGATCACCGACCACACCTACCGGATGTGGGCCTGGGACGCGATGTACTACCTCTCGCTGGCCTGGTACTACACCGGCGACGCGAAGTACGCGAAGCGCGCGGCCCTGGACATCCGGACGTGGTTCCTCGACCCGGCCACCCGGATGAACCCGAACATGACCTACAGCCAGATCGTGCCGTGCCGGAACACCGTCAGCGGCACCGGAATCATCGACTCGACGCAGTCGTTCAGCCAGCTGATGGACGCGTTCGCGCTGCTCGACGGCGGCGCACCGGGCTGGACCGGGAAGGACCGGTCGGGGATCAAGGCGTGGCTGTCCCAGTACCTGAGCTGGATGCAGACCAGCCCGCAGGCCAAGCTGGAACTGGCCGCCACCAACAACCACGGCACGTTCCTCGACATGCAGAACGCGGCGATCTCGGCGTACCTGGGCAAGCGTGCCGAAGCGAAGAAGATCGTGCTGGACGCGGAGCAGAAGCGCTTCCCGGTGCAGTTCGCCGCCGACGGCAGCCAGCCGCTGGAGCTGTCGCGCACGATGTCGTGGCACTACGTCAACTTCAACCTCACGGCGTGGGGCCGGATGGCGGAGGTCGGGAAGAACCTCGGCGTCGACGTCTGGAAGTACCGCGCCTCGAACGGGGTGACGCTGCGGAAGGTGGTCGACCAGCTGATCCCCGGTGCGCTGCACGGTGCCGAAGCCTGGCCCCACCAGCAGATCGGCGTGTTCGACCAGTCGATCGCGGCGGACATCTTCCACGCGGCCGCCGACGAGGCGCACGACACCGACGCGGCGGCGGCGCTCAAGCAGATGCCCCTGCCCGCGGGCGGCGACACGTGGCCGGTGCGGGTGTCCTGCTTCCCGCTCGACCCGCCGCTGCGCTGAGCCCTCGTGAGTGGTAAGGCGGGTTAGAACCCGCCTTACCACTCACGACAGCCGCGGGAGACTGCTCAGTTGCCGGGAGGCGCGGTGACGCCCGGCGCGGGTGCCTGCGCGTTGCCCGCGACGCCGTAGCGGCCCGCGCCGCCGTCGAGCTGTTCCTTGAGCGCCAGGATGGTGCTCACCCGGCCCGCCGCCGTGTCCGCGTTGTCCACTGTGGACAGGATGGACGTCGCCGAGGTGTCCGCCCGTACCACGCCCAGCGCGCCGGTGCCGTCCGCGGAACCCGCGTCGCCGGCCAGGACCGTGCCCGCGCCGCTGCGGTCGAGCTGCGTCGCGAACCGGGCGATCGTCGCCGCCCGGTCGCCCGCGCCGTCGCCGCTCGCCTGGGCGCCGGTGAGCACGATGGCCAGCTGCGCGGGCTTGACGTCCTGGCCCGCCTTGACGAACCCGCCGTCGGTGAGGCCGCTCAGCGCCGCCGCCAGCTCCTCTCCCGAGGACTGCGGTTTCGCCGTGGTCTTGTCCAGCAGCAGCACCGAACCGAGCAGCGCGCCGGCGAGCGTGCCGGAGTCGCCCGCCGTCGGGAACTTGGAACCGGCCGGCTGCAGCCGCGTGACGACGTCGCGGAGCTGGTCGGCCTTCTCGGGGTTGGCGAACGCCGCCGTCAGCTGCACCTCGCCGGTCACCGAAGCGCCGGCCTGGCCGATCAGCTGCTTGAGCGCGTCGCGGTCGGCCGGGCGCGCGTCCTCGGTGGTCACCAGCACCACCGAACGCTTGTCCAGCGCACCGGCGACGACCTTCGGGCCCATCGAGCCGGCGAAGGCGTCGGCGTCGGCCAGCCGGGCGTTGAGGGCGTTGCGTTGTGCTTCGAGGTCGGCGACTTGGCTGCCGAGGTCCTTCTTCTCCCCCGCCAGGCCGGACAGCAGCGTGCCGTTCAGCGCGGTGGAGCCGAGCACGACGCCGACGGCCAGCGCGAGGAAACAGGCGGCGATGGAAACGACGTGGTACCGCAGCGAAATCACGTGAACAATCCCTTGACCCAGGCGGCGAACGAATTCCAGGTGTGCTTGAGCCAGTCCAGGTAGACCGAGCCCACGTCGGACACCAGCAGGGCCGCGGCCACCACCACGACCGCGGCGAGCACGAGCAGCACGACCGCGCCGATCGACACCCGGTTGCGGTGCAGCGTCGCGACCGCCTTGCCGTCGACGAGCTTCGTGCCGAGCTTCAGCCGGGTCAGGAACGTCGACGGGTTCGAACCGGACCGGCCGTGGTCGAGGAACTCCCGCAGCGTGGCCTGGAAGCCGACGGTGACGACCAGGCTGGCGCCGTGCGCGTCGGCCAGCAGCAGCGCGAGGTCTTCGGCGTTGCCGGACGCCGGGAAGGTCACCGCGCCGATGCCGAGGTCCTGGATGCGCTCGACGCCGGGCGCGTGCCCGTCCGGCGCGGCGGGCACGACGACCTCGCCGCCGCCGCGCAGGGTCGCGGTGCCGATGCCGGTGGGATCGCCGACCACGACGTGGGGCTGGTAGCCCTGCACGCGCAGGGTGTCGGCCCCGGCGTCGACCCCGATCAGCACCGGGCGGTGCTCGGCGATGTACTTCTTCAGCTTCTTGAGGTCCTCGGCGTGCCCGTTGCCGCCCGCGACGACCAGCACGTGCCGGTCGCGCAGCGGCACCTTCAGCTCGGGGACGCCGACACCGTCGAGGATCAGGGTGCGCTCGCGGCGCAGGAACTCGATGGTGTTGGCCGAGAACGCCTCCAGCTGCGTCGACATCCCGGCCTTGGCCTCGATCATCTGGTCGGCGACGCTGTCGGCGGTCTGCTCGATACCCGAGGCGACCTGCCGCTCGCCGATGTAGACGACGCCGTCGAGCAGCCGCAGCTTCGTGCCGTCCTTGATCGAGCGCAGCAGCTCGCCGCCGACCGAGTCGACCAGCGGGATGCCGGCCGCGACGAGGATCTCCGGGCCCATGTTCGGGAACCGGCCGGAGATCGACGGCGACGCGTTGACCACGCCGGCGACCTCGGCCTCGACCAAGGCGTCGGCCGTCGCGCGGTCGAGGTCCAGCTGGTCGAGCACGACGATGTCGCCGGGACTGATCCGGCGCAGCAGCTCCCGGGTGCGGCGGTCGACCCGGGCGACCCCGGTGATCCCCGGCAGGGGTTCTTGATTCCGCGTGAGCAGACCCGTGAGCTTCATGTGGCCGATGGTGACAAATTTGCTCGTGGGACGAGGTACGCCACGCCGTAGCCGCCGTGACTCGTTGTGGTGAGCCCCGTCGCCCTCCCCCGCGCGGGTCAGGCCTCGGACTCCTCCGACAGCGAGCCGAAATCGAGGTTCAGCCAGGGGCTGGCCGGGTCCTGAAGGAGCTGGTGGTGGACGCGCACGGCCGCCGGGTACCACTCGCCGAACCCGTCGGAGCCGGCGTGCAGCACCCGGCCCATGATGTACCCCGCCGACAGGTCGGCCCATGACTGGTGGTAGCGGCGGGCGAGGGAACCGGCTTCGAGCACCATCAGCTCGGCGCTCAGCGCGTCGCAGTAGCCGGCCGCCAGCCCGCCGCGGGCGATGGTGATCGCCCGGCCGACGTCCCAGGACAACGCCGTCGTCACGCAGCCGTCGGCGTCGACCAGGCCGTCGGCCCGCAGCCGACGTTCGTACCGGGACACCCGGCGGACCGTGTCGCGCAGCTCCTCGGCCTGGTCCACCGCGTCGTTCTCCGTGCACCACCGGTCCACCAGCTGCGCCCAGGTCAGCGGGTCGAACTCGGCGCCCGGCAGCCCGTACTCGGCGGCGAACCGCAGGCGCAGCATGAGGACCAGGTTGCCGGGCGTCAGCGCGTAGCCGTCACCGATCAGGCCGGTCATCGTCGCGCGCCAGCCGGGCGGGTCGGGCACGCCCCACCAGTCCCGCAGGCTGCGCACCTCGGCGACGTAGTCGTGGTAGCGGCCGTCGAGGATGTTCCAGGGCGCCGCGTTGAGCACGGCCAGGTGCGCGCCGCAGGCCAGCGCGTGCGCGATGGGCCCCTCGAGGTGCCCGTACGGCGCGGTGATCAGCCGCTCGACCTGCTCCTCCAGCGGCGTGACCTCGTCCGGGTGCGCGTCGAGCCACGGCTGCAGCGTCGCCCCGGCCAGCCGCCACTCGCCGCGGGTGCCGCGGTTGAACACCACGCGCTCGTGCCGCCCGACACCGTCGACCGCCCAGTCGAGGGCGCCGCTCATCGCCACGATGTCGGGGCCGAAGTCCGGCAGCGCGCCGCGGGTGAAGACCTGGAGGAACTCGTCGCCGCCGGTCTCGAAGTAGACGTTCGGGAAGGTTTCCGCCCGCTCGTCGAGGATGCTCCGGGCGTCCACCCGCCGGATCGGGACGAACAGCTCCTCGCCGGCGAGCAGGCCGAGGTAGCGGTCTAGGTCGCTCTCCCGCCGCGCGGCGGCGAGCTGGGCTTCGACATCGGCGGGCGGCGGCAGGATCACGGGCGGCTCCCTCCGCTCGGCCGGTCACCACCACCATAAGCGGTCAGCCGCACGTCGGAAGGGGGGAAACCGATCGGATAGAAGTTCGAGATCGTCCCTTCCACCGAGCCGGCGGCTACTTCTTCTTGGCCCGCTTCTTCTTCGGCTCGAACTCCGTCTTGTCCTTCTCCGCCGTCGCCAGCAGTTCCTCCGCGTGCGCCCGGCCGGTCTCGTTGTCCATGCCCGCGAGCATCCGGGCCAGCTCGCTGACCCGTTCGGTCTGGCTCAGGTTCTTCACGCCGCTGCGGGTGACGCCGCCGCTGTGGCCCTTGTCCACCACCAGGTGCTGGTCCGCGAACGCCGCCACCTGCGGCAGGTGCGTCACCACCAGGACCTGGTGCGTCCGCGCCAGCCGGGCCAGGCGCCGGCCGATCTCGACCGCCGCGCGGCCGCCGACCCCGGCGTCGACCTCGTCGAACACCAGCGTCTGGACCGTGTCCGCGTGCGCCAGGACCACCTCGATCGCCAGCATCACCCGCGACAGCTCACCGCCGGAGGCGGCCTTGTGCACCGGCAGCGGCGGTGCGCCGTCGTGTGCGCGCAGCAGCAGTTCGACGTCGTCGACGCCGTCCGCGCCCGCGTGCACCGCGCGGCCGTCGATCGTCAGCGCGTGCGTGTCGCCGTGCTCGGCCGGGCGCTGCTCGACCGTCACCTCGATCGCCGCCTGGCCCATCGCCAGCCCGGACAGCTCGCGGGTGATCTCCGCGGCCAGCTCGGCCGCCGCCGTCTCGCGGGCGGCCGACACCTCGGCCGCGTGCGCGGCCAGCTGGATCGCGAGCTGGTCGCGCCGCAGCGCCAGCTCGGCGAGCGCCTCCTCCGACGTGTCCATGGTTTCCAGCCGGCGCCGGGCGTCGTCGGCCCAGGCCAGCACGCCGTCAACGTCCGCCGCGTACTTGCGCGTGAGCCGCTTGAGGTCGGCCTGGCGGGCCAGCACCTTCTCCAGCAGCGCCGGGTCGGCGTCCAGCGTCTCGACGTAGTTGCCCAGCTCGGCCCCGACGTCGGTGAGCAGCACCGACGCTTCCTCCAGCCGCGGCGCGAGCTCGCGCAGCACCGAGTCCTCGGAGGTCGACAGCCGCCGCAGCGCCTCCCCGACCAGGCCCAGTGCGCCCGGCCCGTCCGGATCGCCGTCCGGGGAGCCGGACACCGCGATGTGCGCCTCGGTCGCCGCCGCACGCAGCTCGTCGACCGCCGCGAGCCGCTTGATCTGCGCGGTGAGCTCGTCGTCCTCGCCCGGTTCCGGCGCGACGGCGTCGATTTCGGTCAGCCCGTGCTTGAGCAGATCGGCCTGCTGGGCCATCTCCCGCGAGCGCGTCGACCGCTCGGTCAGCTCCGCGATCACCGCCAGCCACTCCGACCGGATCTCCTGGTACGCCCGCAGCGGCTTCGCCACGGCGTCGCCGGCGAACCGGTCGATCACCGCGCGCTGCTCGGCCGGGCGCAGCAGCCGGAGCTGGTCGTTCTGCCCGTGCACGGCGATCAGCTGCTCGGACAGCTCCGCGAGCACCCCGACCGGCACGGACCGGCCGCCGAGGTGGGCGCGGGACCGCCCGTCGACGGCGACCGCGCGCAGCGCGATCACACTGCCGTCCTCGTCGACGTCCGCGCCCGAATCGGCGACGATCCTCTCGGCGCCTTCGACACCGGAATAGGTGAACCGTCCTTCGACGAACGCCTTGAGCATCCCCGTCCGGACCTTGGACACCTCGGCGCGGCCACCGGACAGCAGGTGCAGCCCGGTGACGACCATGGTCTTGCCCGCACCCGTTTCACCGGTCACGACGGTGAAGCCCGCGTGCAGTTCCAGCAGGGCGTCCTCGATGACTCCGAGGCCCTGGATGCGCATCTCGGCCAGCACGCCGCCTACGGTAGCGGCCCCCACCGACACTCTGCGCGCGCGGGCACCCGGCGCGTCGCCAATATGTTCGATCGAAGCGCTGAACGGCTACTCGCAGGGGCGCGCGTGCCGCTCCCGCCAGCTCTTCACCGGCAACGAGAACTTCTGCACCAGGCGGTCGGTGAACGGGCCGTCCCACAGCCGGACCAGGCGCACCGGCGTCTTGCCGCAGGTCACGCGCACCCGCGCCCCCGGCTGCAGGTCGATCGGCCGGGTTCCGTCGCAGGTCAGCACCGCGGACGAGCCGTCCGGGTCGATGCCGACGGTGATCACCGAGTCGCGGGAGACGACCAGCGGCCGCGCGAACATCGCGTGCGCGTTGCTCGGCACCACCAGCAGCGCCTGGACGTCCGGCCAGATGATCGGGCCACCCGCCGAGAAGGCGTACGCGGTCGAGCCGGTCGGTGTGGCGCACAGCACACCGTCGCAGCCGAAGGCGGACACCGGACGGCCGTCGACCTCGATCAGCGCGTCCAGCACCCGTTCCCGGGTGCTTTTCTCCACGCTGGCCTCGTTGAGCGCCCAGGTGCGGGCGACCTCTTCACCGTCGTGGGTGACGGTGACGTCGATGGTCATCCGCTCTTCGACCTGGTAGTCGCCGTCGACGACGCGCTGGACGGTGTCGGCCAGTGCGTCCGAGTCGGCCTCGGCGAGGAAACCGACGCGCCCGAGGTTCACGCCGAGCACCGGCACCCCGGCGGGGCGGGCCAGCTCGGCCGCGCGCAGCAGCGTGCCGTCGCCGCCGAGCACGAAGACCAGTTCGACGCCGTCGGCGGGGTTGTCGTCCGCGTCCACGACGGTGCAGGTCGCGCCGACGCCGTGCTGCTCGGGGTTGATCAGCGCGCAGACGTCGTGCTCGGTCACCCGGATCCGGATGCCGGCCTTGGCGAAGCGCGCCGAAACCTCGCGCGCGGCTTCGCCCGTCGCGTCGCGATCGGGGTGCACCATCAGGAGAATTTCACGTTCGGTGGTCATGCGGGCCCTTCCTCGACGGCGGTCCGGACGAGCCGCTCGGCCTCAGACCTGTCTACCGCGTCCACAGTGGACCCGGCCACGTGTTCTTTGGTGAGCCGGACGAAGTACTCGACGTTCCCGGACGGCCCGGGCAGCGGGCTGGCGGTCACCCCGCGCAGCGCGAGCCCGAGTTTCGCGGCCTCGTCGATGACGGTGAGCACCGACTCGGCGCGCAGGTCCGGGTCGCGGACCACGCCGCCGCTGCCGAGGCGGTCCTTGCCCACCTCGAACTGCGGCTTCACCATCGGCACCAGATCGGCGCCTTCGCGCGCGCAGGCCGCGAGCGCGGGCAGCACGAGCTTGAGCGAGATGAAGCTCAGGTCCCCGACGACCAGGTCGACCTGGCCGCCGAGGTCGTCGGGCGTGAGGTTGCGGACGTTCGTGCGATCCATGACCACTACACGTTCGTCGGTGCGGATCCGCCAGTCGAGCAGGCCACGACCCACGTCCGCGGCGATCACGGTCGCGGCGCCGTGGCGCAGGAGCACGTCCGTGAAGCCACCCGTGGACGCGCCGGCGTCGAGGCAGCGCTTGCCCTCGACGCTCAGGCCCGTGAACGCCGCCAGCGCGCCGAGGAGCTTGTACGCGCCGCGCGAGGCCCAGCCGGGGTCGTCTTCGTCCTTGACGACGATGGGCGCGTCGGATTCCACGCCGGTGGCCGGCTTGGAGGCGACCATGCCGCGCACGGTGACCTTGCCGCCGGTGATCAGGGCCGAGGCCTGCTCGCGCGAGCGCGCGAGGCCGCGCCGGACCAGTTCCGCGTCGAGGCGGGCCCGCTTGGGCACGCCGATCAGACCTTGTCGATGCTGGACAGGGCGACCGTCAGCTCGGTGTGCACGGCGTCGAAGCGCTCGACGTGCTCCGCGAGCGGCAGCGCGTCCAGGTCGTCCAGCCCGGCGACGGCTTCGTCGATGCCGGCCCGTGGGTCGGTCTGCGCCGAGAACGAACCGGGCGGCGGGCCCGGGACGGGGTAAGGGTGGTCCTGCACAGTGCAAACGGTATCAGTCAGGACAGTGCCGCTTCGGCGCGCTCGCCGAGTTCGGTGACGCCGGTCTCCCAGGCCGTGTGGCACAGCGCCCGGAGCAGGTCCAGCTCGTCGCCGTCGCCGTCCGCGGTCAAGGTGTGGTTCTCGACGGTCACCGTCCAGCCCGGCCGCGGCCCGATCCGCAGGTCCTCGGCGTTGCCGGTGAGTGCCGTGAGGTCGTGCGCGAGGTACGTGCCCCGCTCGGCCGGGATGGCCTCGATCAGCTGCTGCGGTGTCGCGACACCCGTCAGGACGACCAGCGAGTCGATGCCCGCGGCGACCGCACCGGCGATGTCGGTGTCGAGCCGGTCCCCGACCACCAGGGGACGGTTCGCGCCGGCGGACCGCGCGGCGGTCTCGAACAGGAGTGGCTGCGGCTTCCCGGCGACCAGCGGCACGACGTCGGTGGCGGTGCGCAGCGCGGCGACCATCGAGCCGTTGCCGGGCAGCAGCCCGCGCTCGCTGGGCAGGGTCGCGTCGACGTTGCAGGCCACCCAGAGCGCACCCGCCCGGATGGCCAGGCAGGCCTCGGCCAGCGCGGCCCAGGTGTTGTCAGGCGAGTGCCCCTGCACGACGGCCTGGACGCTGCCGGCGTTCTTCCGCACCGGCTTCAGCCCGGCGCGGGCGACCTCGTCCGCGAGCGCCCTGGTCCCGACGACGAGGACCTCCGCGCCCGGGTGGAGCCGCTCGGCCAGCAGCTGCACGCCGGCCTGGGCGCTGGTGTGCACCTCATCGGTCTCGGCGGGCATGCCGAGCCCGGTGAGGTGGGCGACGACCTCGTCGGGGGCCTTCGAGGCGTTGTTCGTGACGAAGCGGACGGGGGTGCCGTGCTCCCGCGCGGCCCGCACCGTCTCCGGGGCGCCCGGGATCACCCGGGTGCCGTGGTAGACGGTGCCGTCGAGGTCGAAGAGGACCGCGTCGTAGGCCGCGAGGAGAGCGTCACTCATCGGTCGCTTCGGTGTCCTTCGCCTCGGTGACTTCGTTCTTGTCGTCGTTCTTGTCCGCGTTCTTGTCTTCGTTCGACAGGTCGGCGGCGCGCTCGGCGGCGTCGGTCTCGTCTTCGGCGTCGGCCTCGGCGGCGTTGAGGAACCACCGGATGGCCTCGTCCTTGCGCCCGGCGGCCTCGAGGTTGTCGGCGTAGGCGTAGAAGAGGCGAGCGCTCCACGGGTCGCGCTTCTCGGCCTTGAGGTCGTCACCCTGCAGCGAGACGACGGCGGCGTCGAGCTGCCCGAGGTCCCGCCGCGCCCCGGCCGCGACGATCGCGAGCTCGACCTGGGTGGCCTTGTTCAGCTTCGCGGTGTCGGTTTCCTTCGCCAGGTCGAGAGCGCGCTCCGGCCGCCCGAGGGCGCGCTCGGCGTCGGCGATGATGGCGATGTGCTCGTCGCTGCGCGTCATCCGCCGGACGGCCCGCAGTTCGGAGAGGGCTTCGGACCAGTTGCCGGCGTGGTAGGCGACCAGGC
The DNA here is from genome assembly GCF_053601335.1 of Amycolatopsis sp. NPDC004747. Taxonomy (NCBI): domain Bacteria; kingdom Bacillati; phylum Actinomycetota; class Actinomycetes; order Pseudonocardiales; family Pseudonocardiaceae; genus Amycolatopsis; species Amycolatopsis sp. NPDC004747. Next base: position 445,793 of record NZ_JBSGBQ010000003.1, read on the forward strand.
CGAGGGCCTCGCGCACGATCGGGACGCGCGAGGCCTTCGCCTTCGCGTACTTGGCGTGCTCGAGCGCGGCCTCGGGATCGCTGTCGATCAGCCCACCGGCGGCAACGAGGTGCTTTCCGACGGTCTCGGCCAGGCCCTTCGGCAGCGTCCGCAGCTCGCGGCGGACTTCCTCGTCGAGGTCGGAGAACTCGATGTCCTCGGGGAGTTCGGGCGCTTCGAGAAGCTCCTTGGCGAGGGCTTCGTCGTCGAGCGCGGCGCCGAACTTCGGCCGCGGGTCCCGGCGGGGGCGGTCCTTGCGGTCGCCCTGGCTGCGGTTGTCGCGGTTGTCGCGCTTGCCGGAGTCGCGGAAGCCGCCACCGGAGCGCTCGCCGCGGTTTTCCCGGCTGTCGGAACGCGAGTCATCCCGGCGCTGGTAGCTGCTGCCGCGGTCACCGCCTTCGCGACGGTCATCGTCACGGCGCTGGTAGCTGCCGCGCTCACCACGCGAATCGTCCCGGCGGTCATCATCGCGGCGCTGGTAGCTGCCCCGGTCACCGCGCGAATCCTCGCGGCGGTCGTCATCCCGCCGCTGGTAGCTGCCGCGCTCACCACGCGAATCCTCGCGGCGGTCATCGTCACGGCGCTGGTAGCTGCCCCGGTCACCGCGTGAATCGTCTCGGCGGTCGCTGCCGCCGCGGCCGCGGTCGTCGGAGCGGAAACCGCCGGTCCGCGCGCCGCGGTCGTCGTCGCGCCGCTGGTAGCCGCCCCGCGAGTCGTCGCGGCGGTCGCTACTGCTGCGGCCGCGGTCGTCCGAGCGGAAACCGCCGGCCCGGTCGTCGCGGCGCTGGTAGCCACCCCGGTCGTCGCGACGGTCGCTGCCGCCGCGGCCGTCGGAGCGGAAGCCACCGGTGCGGGCGCCACGGTCATCCCGCTGGTAGCCGCCGCGGGAATCCTCGCGCCGGTCCCGGTCGTCCGAACGGAAACCACCCGTCCGGGGCCCGCGGTCGTCGTCGCGGCGCTGGTAGCCGCCTCGCGAATCGTCGCGGCGGTCGTTCGAGCGGAAGCCGCCCGTGCGGCCACCGCGGTCGTCATCGCGGCGGTCGTTCGAACGGAAGCCACCCGTCCGGGCACCGCCGCGCGTGTCGTCCCGGCGGTCGCGGTCGTACCCGCCGCGGCCGCGGTCGTCCGAGCGGAAGCCGCCTGGACGGTTGCCGCGTTCGTCGTCGCGGCGGCTGCTGTCCCAGCGGGGCTTGCGGTCGCCGTACGACGACTTGCCCTGCGGCCGGCCGCCGCGGTCGTCGAAGCTGCGGCTCGGGTTGTCGCCGCGGGTTCCGGACCGGCTGTTGCCGCGGTCCTCGAACCGGCCACCCGAGCGGCCCCGGTCTTCGAAGCGGCCGCCGCCGGAGCGGCTCGGGCCGTCGGAGAAGCGGCCGCCACCGGAGCGGCCACCGCTGTCGCGGCTGCCGTACCCGCCCTTGCGGTCGTCGCGGTCGGTGAAGCTGCGGCCGCCGCTGCGGCTCTGACCTGCGTATCCTCCGCGTTGGTCACGGTCGCGCGGACCGTCGCCGCCGCGGAACGGCTTGCCGCCGCCGCGCACCCCGCGGTCGTCGCGGCGCGGCCGGCCCTGGTACCCGCCGTCGCGGCCGCCGCGGTCCTGCCGCGCGCCGCCCTGGCTCTTCCGGGGTCCGTCCGACCGGCCCCGGGAGCCTTCGTCCCGGCGTGCCGACCGGCCGGACCCATCATCCGCTGAGTCTCGTCGACCGAACTCGGACACCTGGCCTCCTGCCGTGGAAAAAATCTTGTTCTGGACATACGCGTACGGCCCGCTAGGGCAGCCAACTGGCTATCCTAACGGGCCGTACGGAAGGTAAGTTCGGCGGTGTCCTACTCTCCCACAACCCTTCGGTTGCAGTACCATCGGCGCTGTCAGGCTTAGCTTCCGGGTTCGGAATGGGACCGGGCGTTTCCCTGACGCTATAACCACCGAAACACTCCGAAACAACACACGCACCTGGCGTGGTGTTTCAGAACCGTAGAGTGGATGCGTAACATCTTTGTAGGCAAGTCCTCGGCCTATTAGTACCAGTCAACTCGACAACACATTACTGTGC